>JAHLFA010000120.1 GCA_018883985.1 Candidatus Ruminococcus intestinipullorum
ATGTTTAGTTGCACAGACAGTTTTTGTAGTGCCAGGACATGTGGTACGAGCAGAGGAAACAGTATCCGAAGAGTCGGTAGAAGAAGTATCCGATGAATCGGTAGAAGAAGTAGAAGATACGATAGAACAGCCTGCACAATCTGTCGATATAACAGAGCCAACTGTAGAATCGGAAGAACCAATAGAAGAACCAGTTGATGTGCAAGAGCAGGAAGTGATAGAAGAAGTTGATGTACAAGAGCAGGAAACAACGGAAGAAGTAGAAGTTTTAGACATCAAAGGAAGTATTACGCTCCGTATGATATCTGGACTTTTTGTAAATGCAGAGCAGGTATTTCAAGTATCTCTTGATGGACCAACAATAGCAACGCAGACAATTACGTTGCCAAATTTAGGTCAGGAGGATGCAGCGGCATCTTCAGAAATTGAATTTCCAGACTTAGAGTCAGGAAATTATCAAATTACAATTACTGGAGCAGGATATGTTCCTTATGTACAGCAAATTGAAGTGGGAGCTATGGACTACCAAATCCAAGTGTATACAGGTAATGTAGCTGGATTTGAGGCAGAACGCCGTCCAGGAGTGATTGCATATGGAGATGTAAATCCAGATGGTATTTTAGATGAAGCAGATGCATCACAAATTGTAGATGTTATAGAAGGTGTCTATGAGAATGATTTATCAGACTTAAACAAAGATGGAGTTGTAAATCTGATAGACTTACAGTATTTCACAGAATATTATGAAGGGTTTGAGGCAATTCAATCTACAGTGGAAGCCTATATCCCTGAGGAAGTCATTACTGTAGAGTCACAAGGAACTACATTAATTGGTGAACTAGAGAATGTTTGGACAGAGGAAGGAGTAACATTAACTCCAATAAATGGTACAGATATTTCAGAGGAGAATCCTGTGGAGATTCAGTTCACATTTGCCAAGACTCAAGAACCAATCTATGTAGAAGGATTTACTGTTCAAGCACCAAAGGCAATGGAAAATGGAGTACAAGAAGGAACCATTTTCGTTGAATACGAGGATGAGCAAGGAAATCTTCAAGGAATGGAAGTTCCTATTTCAGCAATTTCACTTGCAAGAGCAGGCGGACCTACAGTAGAAGTAGCAGAAGATGGAAGTATTCGTGTAAATTTTGGAGGGCAGATTGCGGTAAAGAAGGTAACAATTAAGGTTACAAAAACAAACAGTGGCGGCAGTCTTGCAGAAATTTCCAAAGTAGAGTTTGTAAATGATATGGAGAAACATATTCCACAACCAGAAATGGATATTCCAGAGAATCTTGCTGTAACTACAGGGAGTAAGGAGTTCACGATTCAATGGAGTCCAGCTAGAAACGTGACGGGATATGAGGTATCTATTCAGTGTGACGGAGTGGAGGAAGTAAAGAAAACTTCTACTACCGCATTATTTGTGAAATCTTTCCAACAAGATGAATTAGTGAATAAGAAAGAGTATGTTGTAAAGGTACGCTCTATCAATGGAGATTGGAGAAGTCCTTATTCCGAAAGTGTTGTGGCAGTGCCAAAGGCGGATAAAAAGCCAGATGCACCAGATAATGTAAGTGTTACTGGTAAATATCGTTCCTTAGCTGTTACATGGAAGGATATGGATGATACAGATTCTTATAATGTATTTTATAGAGAAGATGGAGTGGAAGAATTTACTAAAATTGAAGGAATCACACAGAATTCCTATACAATTTCAGGTTTGAAAGATCAAACAAAATACATCGTATATGTGACTGGAGTCAATGAGTTAGGAGAAGGAGTGGCTTCCTTAGAGGCAACAGGAACAACAGTGAATGTACAGCCAGCACAATTGCCAGCGTATAAGTTACTAAATACATTTGAGCAGGAAGGTGTATTAAGTGATCACATTGTTTTGGCTACACCAGGACGAGGAACTATGGTAGATAGTTCTTTAGATGAGGGGAATGCAAACAGTGCGTTGGGACTTTTTGATAATGACTATACGTCTTATTGGCTTTTAAAAGACTGGGATGAAGGTGCTGCTTATCCAGGAAATACAAAAGGAATCACTACAACCTTTGATGATTATTATGAATTAGGAATGATTTCATTCGCAGAAATTCAGGATACCAATGGTTGGTGGTATAGTGGTGCCAGAGTAGATTATTGGGATGAAAACGGTACACAGAAAACTGTGAATACAGCTGTATCAGAAAAAACAGGTGAAAACGGAAGAAAGTATTATATTGTGAAGTTTTCAGAGCCTATCAAGACGAATAAAATTAAACTTGGAATACGTCATCCTTATGGAAATATGTCCAAAATGGAGATTGCAGAAATTCGATATCACTTATATGATTCCTTAGAGCAGGATATTATGGATTTGTATGCAGATGCACTTCATTTGACATTGAAAGATGAGGTTACACAGGACAAGATTCAAGAATTGCAGAAACGTTTGGATACAGTAGATTCTGTAAGTGGAGAGTATCATCCATTTAGAGATGCACTTCAAAAAGAATTAGATGCAGCAAAACAGTTATTGGAAACACAAGGATTGCAGGATGTTTTACAAATTCACTCTGCAATTACAATGAGTAAGAGTACTCCAGTTGGTGGATTAAATGCATGGCAGCCATTAGGAGTCACAGCAGCTGCAGGGGAAGAAGTGGTTATTTATGTAGGAGCAGAAGGTGCCAAAACAGGAGCAGCTACACCACTGAAGCTTGTAGCATCTCAGCAGCATGCAGAATCGAATGCACCAGCAAAGACAGTGCTATCTTTGAAGGTAGGAAGAAATGAAATTACAATTCCAGAACTCTCTAGTGTAAATGCAGAGCATGGAGGTGCTTTGTATATTGAATATACAGGCAATAATCTACAAGATAACTATGCAGTTAGAGTAAGTGGAGGAACAAAGATTCCTGTATTGGATTTATATGGAATTACAGATGCTAATGAGAGAACTGCACGTATTGAGGCATATGTAGAAGAAGTGAATACATATGTTTCTAAAATAGAGGACGAGCATACTGCACAACATCAGTCTGGTAGTCATGCAAGTGTGGATTTTGCATATGATGATAAAACTTGTATTTTAAATACAACAGATATTTTATTAGACCAAATGATGATTTCGATTCCAGCATCTCAAGTAGTTGCAGGAATTGGAAGTGGAACACAAGCTGTAGAAAGACTAAGTAAGTCATTAACAGCTATGGATGAGATGTTAATTCTATTCTATCAGCATAAAGGATTAACAAATTCGTTTGCAGAGGGAACAGCAGCAGATGTTATTGCAAAGAATAGTCTTCCATCCGCACATTTAAATATCCGTTATATGAAAATGTTTGCAGGTGCATTTATGTATGCTGCAGGAAATCACATTGGAATTGAATGGAGTGAAACAACAGGAATGGTAACAGGTACTCCTGTAAGCATAGACTCTGATGGCAAGAAAGTTAGTGGTTCTTATTTTGGCTGGGGTATTGCACATGAAATTGGACATCAAATTAACCAAGGACAATACACAATCGCAGAAATAACAAATAATTATTTCTCAGTATTAGCTCAGGCAGATGAAACAAATGATGGGGTTAGATTTAAGTATGCAGATGTGTATGAGAAGGTAACCTCAGGGGCAATTGGAAGATCTGATAATGTGTTTACACAATTAGGAATGTATTGGCAATTGCACTTAGCATATGACCGTGGCTACAATTACAGAACCTATGCAAATTATCAAGAAATATTTGATAATATATTCTTTGCACGTGTTGACAGCTACGCAAGGGATACATCCAAAGCTCCAGCACCAAATGGAATTGGATTGACACTAGGAAATGATGTGGACCAGAATCTAATGCAGCTTGCAGCTGCAGCGGCAGAAAAAGACTTAACAGAATTTTTTGTAAGATGGGGTATGGTTCCAAACGAAGCAACTGCGGCATATATGAAGCAGTTTGCAGCAGAAGAGAGAGCTATTTACTATGTAAATGATGAGGCAAGAGCATATGAGATTGAGAATGGTACATCTCAGACAATTGCAGGACAGGACATTGTAACAGCCCAAATGACAGCAGAGGATAGCAGTATAACATTTGCAATTCAAAATACAGCATCCTCATCAGATGTAATTCTTGGATATGAAATTACACGAAGTATGATTTCTAATGGCCAAGTAGAAAGACAAGTTGTAGGCTTTACGACAGATGGTAAATTTATCGACCAAATTTCTTCTGTAAGCAACCGTGTGATTACTTATGAAATTACAGCAATTGATAAGTTCTTAAATCGTTCAGCAGTACATACGATGGATCCTGTAAAAATTATGGGAGATGGCACACAGGATAAGACAAATTGGACAATCCAGACAAATATGAGTTCAGAGCAAGATTCTCTTCCAGATGCAGATGTAAATGACCCATGTGCTCCAGAGGAAGAATCAGCAGCATATCTCATGATAGATGGAGATAAATCTACAACCTATACTGGTACTTCAAAGGAAGATCCTCAAATTACAATTTCTATGAACCAGTTTACAGAAGTGACAGCACTTCGATATGCACTAAAGGGTGATGGAAATCCAATTAGTGATTATCGTATTGAAGTTAGTAAAGATGGAGTAGAATATCAAACAATTCGTGAAGGTGCATTTACATTAAAAGATGGTACACAAATCTTATACTTCCCAAATCAAGATGGAGAACCATGGATTAATACATATGATGCATTATACCTTCGTGTGACAGCTGTAGGTCAGGCTGGCAAGGAGATTTCTGTTTCAGAGCTAGATATTCTAGGCCCAACAGGAGATGATATTAACTTCCTTGAAAGCTCACAGGGAGTATCAATTGGTGTATTAGAGCAGGATTATGTATATCAGGAAGCAGGAGAGGAAATGAAAATCCCTCAAGGTTCTATCGTGTTTACTGGAACATATAAAGGAAATCCAGCATACAATGTGGTGCTTCTATATGATAAAGATGGAAATATTGTTGGAGGACAGGATGCAGAAGGGAATATTTTAGCAAATCAGATTATTCTTGCGCCAAATCCTGGAAATGCTGAACTTGGAGAAGTTTCAGAAGGTGCGTGGGTATACTGGATTGAACCAGATACAATGCAGTCAGGAGTGACACTTCCAAGCCAGGTTCGTGCAGAGCTGTATCGTGTTGATAATGCAATGACAAATGAAGGACAGCGTTTGGTAAGTGATACATATTTTGTAGATATTCCAACACAGCTTCCAAATATTACACTGTCAAAGTAAGAGAAGAAGCATGATCTGAGAGGAGTAACAAGTATGAGAAAATGGATCGCAAAAGGAGTCGGTATATTGCTGACTGTATTTTGGATGATTCCTTTGACTGCAATGGCAGCATCAGATACAAGTATCGTTTTAACAGGGCAGGGAAATACAGCGCAGGTGGTACTTACACTGCCTGCAGAGAACAGAGAAGAAGTTCGTTCTCTACAAGTAAGTTTCCGTGTTTCTGTTACATCTGGAAATAAAGAGCAGACAAACGTATCGTTTGTGTTTGATGAAGGAATTACAAGTGCAGTAAAAGAAGCACGATATCATATGGATTCAGAAATGTTGAATGTATACATTTCTGGAAAACAAAATTTATTTGAAATGGATTCTTTGACATTGGGTACAATACAAGTAAGTTCTGTAGATGGAAGTGAGATTTCTGCTCAAATAGATGTAGTAGAAGATAGTTTTGGGTATGTCAACGCAGCATTTGGATATACGCAAGATACGGTAGCTTCAGAAGCAGGAAATGTTGTAGTAAGTGATGGAGTTTCGTCAACACCAGGAGGAACGCCAGGAGGTGTACCAGGAGGAACGCCAGGAGGTGTACAAGGAGGAACACCAGGAGGAACACCAGGAGGAACGCCAGGAGGAACACCAACATCCGAGAATGGTACAGACTCAGAAAAGGTAGATACTCAGAAACCAGCTATTGAGAGCAATAAAACAGAAATAAAAAACACAAGCTCTGTGAAAACTGGAGATATGGTGACAAAAATTGGTGTCTACTCAGCAATTGGAGGAGTTGCATTTGTGATTCTTGCAATGGTTTTAGATTATATTAATAAGAAAAAATAAGACTAGAAAATCGCTTAGTTCATAAGAGCTAGGCGATTTTTTACTTTATATCTATATATGCAAAGGTTGTATTGTGTCAGAATGAGTACTATAATAGAAATAAGAATAAAATGTAAGGAGAGGTGAAAATGCAGAAAGAAATAGTTTTGTGGCTTGTATTACTCATTGCTTTTCTTGTAGTAGAGGCTTTTACAGTAGGGTTGACATCCATTTGGCTTGCAGGAGGAGCTCTTGTTGCATTGATAGCTGCAGTATTAGGACTAGATTTCATAGGGCAGCTTATTGTGTTTATAGTTATTTCTTCATTATTATTGTATTTTACTCGTCCTTTTGCAGTAAAATATATTAATGCACATCATGAAAAGACAAATTACGACCAAATCATAGGGACAGTTATTAGGGTGACAGAAAAAGTTGATAATTTGGCACAAACAGGAAGGGGTGTTTGCAAAGGGATGGATTGGACAGTGCGTATGAAAGATGAGGGGGTGACCTTAGAGGCAGGCGAGTTGGCAAAAGTTGTAAAGATTTCAGGCGTAAAATTGATTGTTGAACCATGGAAAGAGGAGGAATAGTTATGCTTATATTTATTATTATTTGTATTTTAGTATTGGTATTACTTATTGCAAATATTCGTATTGTCCCACAGGCAAATGCATACGTTTTAGAGCGATTGGGAGGCTACAAAGAAACTTGGGGTGTAGGGATTCATTTCAAGATACCATTTTTAGACAGAGTTGCTAGAAAAGTATCTCTAAAAGAGCAAGTAGTAGATTTTGAACCACAGGCTGTTATTACAAAAGATAATGTAACGATGCAGATTGATACAATTGTTTTTTATCAAATTACGGATCCAAAGCAGTATGCATATGGGGTAGAGAATCCAATTATAGCAATTGAAAATTTAACAGCAACAACTTTGAGAAATATCATCGGAGATATGGAATTAGATGAAACACTAACCTCTCGAGAAACAATCAATTCCCAAATGAGAACGTCTTTGGATATAGCGACAGACCCATGGGGAATTAAAGTAAATCGAGTAGAATTGAAAAATATTATGCCTCCTGCAGCAATTCAAGATGCAATGGAGAAGCAGATGAAAGCAGAGCGTGAGCGTAGAGAGGCAATTTTGATAGCAGAAGGAGAGAAGAAGTCTACGATTTTAGTAGCAGAAGGAAAGAAACAATCTGTTATTTTAGAAGCAGAAGCGAAGAAACAGGCGGCAATTTTAAGTGCTGAAGCGGAAAAGCAAAAAAGAATTCAAGAAGCACAGGGGCAAGCAGAGGCAATTCGTACAGTACAAAAAGCCACAGCAGAGGGAATTGAGTTTATTAAGCAGGCAGGAGCTGATGATGCTGTATTGACACTAAAAAGTTTGGAAGCATTTGCAAAAGCGGCAGATGGTCGTGCAACTAAAATCATTATTCCATCTCAATTACAGGGGATTGCAGGATTAACTACAACGATTGCAGAAGTTGCAAAAGGGGAAGAGAAAGCAGATAAGGTATAATGAAGGAAACACAAAAAGTAATCAAAATATCTGTTCGAAATCTTGTAGAATTTATTTTACGCAAAGGAGATATTGACCATAGAGTAATAGGGGGAATGAATAAGGAATCCATGCAATTAGGCAGTAGAGTTCATCGAAAGATACAAAGGAAGATGGGCTCTGCTTATCAAGCAGAAGTTTCCTTGAAAGTGCAGATTCCGTGTGATGGGTTTTCCTTACAAGTAGAAGGACGTGCAGATGGGGTTGAGAATAGAGAAGGGCAGTTTGTGATTGATGAAATTAAGGGAACGTTCCAAAATTTTGAATATCTTGAAAAGCCCGTTTTGGTTCATATGGCACAAGCCAAATGTTATGCTTATATCTATGCTTTACAAAACCAATTGCAGAAGATTTCTGTGCAGATGACATATTGTCATTTAGAAACGGAAGAGGTAAAGCGTTTTTGTGAAGAATTTTCTTTTCAAGAATTAGAACAGTGGTTTTTAGGACTTGTTGGAGCCTATGAAAAATGGGCAAAATTTCAGATAGAATGGAAAAAGGTGCGGGGAAAAACGATTCGCTCCATCGAATTTCCTTTTTCTTATCGAGCAGGACAAAGAGAGCTTGTCGTTTCTGTGTATCGAACAATTGCTAGAAGAAAAAAGATATTTATTCAGGCACCGACAGGAGTGGGAAAAACACTATCCTCCATTTTCCCTGCTGTAAAGGCAGTAGGAGAGGGGCATGGAGAAATGATTTTTTACTTAACAGCAAAGACAATCACAAGAACGGTAGCACAACAAGCATTTGACATTCTTAGAGAGCAAGGTTTGAGATACAAAGTTGTTACTTTGACAGCAAAGGAGAAAATCTGTTGCTGTGAACAAAAGGAATGTAATCCCGAATTGTGCCAATATGCAAAAGGGCATTATGATCGGGTCAATGATGCTGTGTTTGATTTGATTTCTAATACGGATGATTGGAGCAGAGAGCAAATAGAGTTCTATGCACACAAACATCAGGTATGTCCGTTTGAAATGTCTTTAGACGTATCTTTATGGGCAGACGCTGTCATTTGCGATTATAACTATGTATTTGATCCTACCTCTCATTTGAAGAGATTTTTTTCAGAAGGGATGAAGGGAGAGTACCTGTTTTTGATTGACGAAGCACATAATTTGGTAGAGCGAGGGAGAGCAATGTACAGTGCTGCCTTATATAAGGAGCATTTCATTGATGTAAAAAATCAAGTGAAAAAAGAAGCTCCCAAGTTAGCAAAGGCATTAGAAGCATGTAATAAATGTATGCTGCAATTTAAAAGAGAATGTGAAAGTTATCAAGTGTTAGAGAGTATTACTCCCTTTGTTTTGAAGTTGCTGCATGTGATGGGAGAGATGGAAGAGTATCTGCGTATTAGTACAGAGCAAGCTCATAGAGATTCTGTGTTAGAACTGTATTTTCAGGTTAGGAATTTCCTAAATATTTATGATTGTGTAGATGAGAATTATCTTACTTATTCGGAGTTAGAATCAGATGGAAGATTTAAAATAAAACTTTTTTGTGTAAATCCAGCTACCAATTTACAAGAATACTTTTCTTATGGAAATAGCACCATATTTTTCTCTGCTACGTTGTTGCCAATCCAGTACTATAAAAAGCTATTGAGTGTAGAAAAAGATGATTATGCAGTGTATGTAGAGAGTCCTTTCGCAAAAGAGCAAAGTTTCATTTGTATCGGAAAAGATGTTAGTAGCAAATATACCCAAAGAGGAATCTCTATGTATCAAAAGTATGCCAAGTACTTGTTAGAAATTGTAGATGCAAAAGAGGGGAATTATATGGCATTTTTTCCATCTTATCAATTTTTAGACGAGGTACTTGGATATTTTCAAGAGGGGCTAGATGAAAGAAAAGGGATTTCCTATGTGGTACAATCTCCTTCTATGGATGAAAGTGAAAAAGAAGCATTTCTAGCTTGTTTTGAGAATACACAAGGTGAGAGTTTAGTTGGTTTCTGTGTCATGGGTGGAATTTTTTCTGAAGGAATTGATTTAACACAAGAGAAGTTAATTGGTTCTATTATCGTAGGAACAGGACTTCCACAAGTGTGTACAGAGCGAGAGCTATTGAAGGCATATTTTACTTATCATCATATGGATGGATTTGCGTATGCATATTTATATCCAGGAATGAATAAGGTGTTACAGTCAGCAGGGCGAGTGATTCGCACAGAGCTTGATAAGGGAGTGATTCTCTTGCTAGATGAAAGATTTCAAAATCAACAATATCGAGGGGTCTTTCCAAGAGAATGGGAGAATTACGAAGTTTCTGAACTTCAAACAATAAAGGAGAGAATACGGACTTTTTGGGAGAATCCGTATTCTCAATAATTAGAAAAGGTTTAAAAATTCTTTTGCTGCTTTCGAGGTGAGGATTTGTTCGTTGTATGCGATAACTAACTCTCTAGAAGGCAGCTTTTCTTGTGTTTCTACAATAAATAAGTCTTTGGATTGTTCGTCAAGGCAATAGTCAGGAATAAAAGCAATTCCAAGACCAATTTTTGCCAAATCAATGAGTAAGTCGTTGCTCGTTAATTCAATTTCAGGTACTAAATCTAATTGGTATTGTTGGAATAGACGATGCAAAAATTCATTGGTTGTACTATTCTTATCTAGCATAAGGATTGGATGCTTTGCTAGCTCTTGAAAGGTAATTTGTCTTCCTTGTAAATTAGAAAAATCTTGGTTAGCAATAAATACATCGTGAAAATGCTTTATTTTTTTGATGGAGGAAATATTGCTTAAATAACTATTAGGATAATTTACGACAATCAAATCTACTTGTCCAGATTCCAAAAGCTCCACACATTTTATAGAAGTTTGGTTTACAACCTTAATATGAGCGTTTGGAAAGGTTTCATGAAATTTCTTTAAGTATGGTACAAGGAAATATCTACAAATTGTATCGCTGGCTCCAATACGAATTTGTCCACCAGTAGAAGCGGCATCCAAAAGCTGTGTTTCTCCTCTTTGAATTAGATGCATTGCTGGTTCAATATGACGTAGTAAAATTTCTCCTTCAGGAGTGAGCTGTACTCGCTTGGTGCTGCGTATAAATAATGTTTGGTCTAACTTTCTCTCCAATGTTTTAATAGATTGGCTTACAGCAGATTGTGAAATAAAAAGTTTTTTAGATGCTTCTGAGAAACTCAGTGTTGATGCTACATGATAAAACACTTTATATAATTCATAATTGATATCCATTTTTATAAGACCTCCTAATAAGTGTTCTTTGATTATAAGGCAAAAGTGAAAGAATTACAATGAGAAATCAAGAAAATTTTCATAATGTATGATAAAATGATACAAAAACTGTGAGGTGTAGGTTTATGAAGAAGATACAAAATATTTTAGCAATATTGTTTGCATTTTTCTGTATATTTGTATGGTTAATTACGAGTGTTCAAATTGCAGCGTATGGAGATTTTGATTTTTACAAAAGAGAGTATGAAAAGTATGAAGTTTTGTCTGAATTAGATATGGAAATGGAAGATGTGATGTTTGTTACAACAGAAATGATGGATTATCTCATAGGCAAGCGAGAAACGTTAGAAATGTATACACATGTAGATGGAGCCTACCAAGATTTTTTTAATACACAAGATAGACTTCATATGGAAGATGTCAAGCATTTATTTTTATCAGGGTTAGCTTTAAGAAGGGGAGCTTTTCTGTTGGCTATCTTGTTTCTTGCATGTATCTTTTGGATAAAAGGGGATGTTCAAAAAATTCTTGCCAGAGGATATTTAGCTGGTTTAGGAATTACTATGCTTGGTGTAATCATTTTAGGGATATGGGTTTTGCTAGATTTTAATCAAATCTTTACAATTTTTCATGAGATACTTTTTACTAATGATTTGTGGTTATTTGATCCAGCAACAGATTATATGATTCGTATGCTGCCAGAAGGTTTTTTTGCAGATATGGCAATTCGTATTGGAGGAATTTTTATACTAGGACTTCTTTTACTGTGTGGAGTAAGTATTTGGAGTATTAAAAGAGGAAATAAGAAAAACTAATTAATGAATTTAGTTATATTAATTATACTTATTTATAAAAGTGTGTTAAAATTTTTGTATCAAAAGGGAGAAAGAACGACAAAGGAGATTATATATGGGTAATGTAAAACGTGTGTATGTAGAGAAGAAGCCAGAATATGCTGTACAAGCAAAAGAATTAAAGCATGAAGTAAAAAGTTATTTGGGGATTGAGAATGTAACGAATATTCGAATACTGATTCGCTATGATGTGGAAAATATTTCACAAGCTACATTTGAAAAAGCATGTCATGGTATCTTTTCAGAACCACCAGTAGATGATTTGTATTTAGAAGACATTCCAGTAGAGAAGGAGAGTCATATTTTTACCGTGGAATATCTTCCTGGACAATTTGATCAAAGAGCAGATTCTGCAGTTCAATGTGTGCAATTTATTGATGAAAATGAGAATCCAGTGATTAAAACAGCTACCACATATGTAATTGAGGGCGATTTAACAGAGAGCGAATTGTCTGCTATTAAAAATTATTGTATCAATCCTGTAGATTCAAAGGAAACTGGATTGGACAAGCCAGAAACTTTACTTTCTGTATTTGAAGAACCAGCAGATATTGAAGTTCTTTCTGCGTTTATTTCTATGGATAGCACACAACTAAAAGGATTATATGATTCTTTAGGACTTGCGATGACATTTGAGGATTTTCTCCATATTCAAAAGTACTTTGCAGGAGAAGAGCATAGAGATCCTACAATGACAGAAATTCGTGTTTTAGATACCTATTGGTCTGATCATTGTCGTCATACTACATTCTCGACAGAGTTAAAAGAGATTACATTTGAGGATGGGGATTACAAAGAGCCGATTTTACATACTTATCAGCAGTACTTACAAGATCATCAGGAGATTTTCAAGGGAAGAGATGATAAATTTGTATGCTTGATGGATTTAGCTTTGATGGCAATGCGTAAACTTAAAAAAGAAGGAAAGCTTGCAGATCAAGAAGAGTCAGATGAAATCAATGCGTGCAGTATTGTTGTTCCTATCGAAGTAGATGGGGTGGAAGAAGAGTGGTTGTTAAATTTCAAAAATGAAACACATAATCATCCAACAGAGATTGAGCCTTTTGGAGGTGCGGCTACATGTCTTGGAGGTGCAATTCGTGACCCATTGTCTGGAAGAACGTATGTATATCAGGCAATGCGTGTGACAGGAGCAGCAGATCCTACTGTACCTGTAGAAGAAACAAGAAAAGGGAAGTTGCCACAGAAGAAGTTAGTTCGTGGAGCAGCACATGGTTATAGCTCTTACGGAAATCAGATTGGGTTGGCAACAGGACTTGTAAAAGAAATTTATCATCCTAATTATGTAGCGAAGCGTATGGAAATTGGAGCAGTGTTAGGTGCAGCACCAAGAAGAGCAGTTATTCGTAAGACCTCAGATCCTGGTGATATTATAATTTTATTAGGTGGAAGAACAGGACGTGATGGTTGTGGTGGAGCAACAGGTTCTTCAAAAGTCCATACGGAAGAATCTATAGAAGTTTGTGGAGCAGAAGTGCAAAAAGGAAATCCTCCAACAGAGCGAAAGATTCAGAGATTATTTAGAAGAGAAGAAGTAAGCAAGTTGATTAAAAAGTGTAATGATTTTGGAGCTGGTGGTGTTTCTGTAGCAATTGGGGAGCTGGCAGATGGACTTTGTGTTAATTTAGATGAAGTTCCAAAGAAATATGCTGGCTTGGATGGAACAGAAATTGCAATTTCCGAATCTCAAGAAAGAATGGCTGTTGTTGTAGATCCAAAAGATGTGGAGCAATTTATTGCATATGCAAAAGAAGAGAACCTAGAAGCAGTAGAAGTGGCAATTGTTACAGAAGAGCCCCGTCTTGTATTGATGTGGAGAGGAAAAGAAATTGTAAATATTTCCCGTGCATTTTTGGATACCAATGGGGCACATCAGGAAACATCTGTGCAAGTAGAAATTCCATCAAAATCTGAGAGTCTATTTCAAAAGAAACCAGTAGCTGATGTGAAAAAGGCATGGATGGATACGTTAAAGGATTTAAATGTATGTTCACAAAAAGGCTTGGTGGAAATGTTTGACAGCTCTATTGGAGCAGGTTCTGTTACAATGCCATATGGTGGAAAGTATCAAAATACAGAGATACAGACAATGGTAGCAAAAATTCCAGTAGAAAATGGAAATACAAATGCTGTTTCTATGATGAGCTATGGATTTGATCCATATTTATCTAGTTGGAGTCCATACCATGGGGCTGTTTATGCTGTAGTTGAGTCCGTAGCAAAAATTGTTGCAGCAGGTGGGGATTATAAGAAGATTCGATTTACATTCCAAGAATATTTCCGTAGAATGTCAGAAGATCCAAAAAGATGGAGTCAGCCATTTGCAGCATTGTTAGGTGCATATAATGCACAGCTTGGATTTGGTTTACCTTCCATTGGTGGAAAAGATAGTATGTCTGGAACCTTCCAAGATATTGATGTTCCTCCTACATTGGTATCATTTGCCGTAGACATGGCAAAAGAGGAAGAGGTTATTACTCCAGAGTTGAAAAAAGCAGGAAACAAACTGATTTGGATTCGCAGTCCAAAAGATGCATATGATTTACCAGTATATGAGCAATTATTAGAACAGTATGAAGGTATTTATAAAGAAATTCAAACAGGAAATATTGTTTCAGCATATGCATTGGATCGCCATGGGGTTGTGGCAGCAGTTAGTAAAATGGCATTTGGAAATAGAATGGGTGTGAAGATAGAGCCTTCTATCGATGCAGATATGTTATTTATGCCAGCATTTGGAGATATTGTAGCAGAAGTTCCAGCTGAAAAAGTAGAGCAATTGCGTATTGACTATGTGTTGTTAGGAGAAGTGACACAGGAGGAGAAATTCTCTTATAAGGACATAGAGATTCCATTCCAAGAGGCACAAGATGTATGGATGAAAACATTGGAAAATGTATTTGCAACAAAATCTCCAGCCTCCTTGGAAGAAAAGGTAGAGGAAAAACTTTACAATGCATCAGATATCCACATTTGTAGCCATAAAATCGCTAAGCCAAGAGTGTTTATTCCTGTTTTCCCAGGAACAAACTGTGAGTACGACAGTAAAAGAGCTTTTGAAAGAGCAGGTGCTACTGTAATTACAAAAGTATTCCGTAATATGAATGCATCAGATATTCGTGAATCTGTTTTGGAATTTGAAAAGGCAATTTCACAGGCACAAATTATTATGTTCCCAGGAGGATTTAGTGCAGGAGATGAGCCAGACGGTTCTGCGAAGTTTTTTGCTACTGCATTCCAAAATGCAAAAATCAAAGAAGCAGTTGAAGTTTTGCTAAATGAAAGAGATGGGCTTGCATTGGGAATTTGTAATGGATTTCAAGCATTGATTAAATTAGGGCTTGTGCCATATGGTCAGATCGTAGGGCAAACAAAAGATTCTCCAACATTGACTTATAATACAATTGGACGTCATATTTCTAAGATGGTATATACGAAGGTTGTTACAAATAAATCTCCATGGCTACAAGGTGCAGAGCTTGGAGGCGTATATACAAATCCTGCATCTCATGGAGAAGGTCGTTTTGTTGCAAGTAAAGAATGTTTGGAACAATTGT
Organism: Candidatus Ruminococcus intestinipullorum; assembly: GCA_018883985.1. Lineage (GTDB taxonomy): Bacteria > Bacillota > Clostridia > Lachnospirales > Lachnospiraceae > Mediterraneibacter > Mediterraneibacter intestinipullorum_A. The sequence goes on from JAHLFA010000120.1 coordinate 15,288, forward strand.
TTGCAAATGGACAGGTTGCAACACAGTATTGTGATATTAATGGAAACATTTCTATGGACGAAGAGTGGAATGTAAATGGTTCTTATTGTGCAATAGAAGGAATCACCAGTCCAGATGGAAGAGTATTAGGAAAGATGGCTCATTCTGAAAGAAGAGGGGATTTTATAGCCAAGAATATATATGGTGAGCAGGATATGAAAATTTTTGAATCTGGTGTTCAATATTTTAAATAAGATAAAAAATGCTTATCTCCAGTCATGAAATATGGCTGGGGATATTTTTATGAGAAAAAAATAAAAAAGTAGTTGACATTTTTAGATATATAATAGTATAATAGCAAAGCAAGTTGCGAAAGCAATTGTGATATGGGGTCTTAGCTCAGCTGGGAGAGCATCTGCCTTACAAGCAGAGGGTCACAGGTTCAAGTCCTGTAGGCCCCATACCTTAAAAATGAATATGGCGGAATAGCTCAGTTGGCTAGAGCACACGGTTCATACCCGTGGTGTCGCTGGTTCAAATCCAGTTTCCGCTATTGTTAGAGAAGCCCATGTTTGTGGGCTTTTTTCAATTTGTGTAAAAAGCAG
>JAHLFA010000121.1 GCA_018883985.1 Candidatus Ruminococcus intestinipullorum
GATCTGACAGCATCAAAGGATTACAAGAAGCAGAAGAAAAAGTCTTGTGGGTAAAACATGAAAAAGGACCTCAGAGCTTGCATATTTGGGCACCTGAAATACATAAGGTAAATGGTGAGTGGTACATCTATTATGCAGCAGGGGATGTAGATGACGAGTGGGCGATTCGACCTTATGTACTCCATTGTACAGGAGCAGACCCTATGGTAGATGCTTGGGAAGAATTGGGAATGCTTCAACCACATCCTGAAGATGAATTTTCATTCCGTGCATTTTCTTTAGATGCTACTGTATTTGAACATCAAGGAGAGCAATATTGCATTTGGGCAGAAAAAACAGGTGTAGGAAAACAAATTTCAAACTTATATATTGCAAAAATGGAATCCCCTACACGTTTATCAACTGTACAAGTTCTTTTAACAACACCAGATTATGATTGGGAGAGAGTTGATTTTTGGGTAAATGAAGGTCCAGCAATTTTAAAACATAATGGACGTATCTATGTAACCTTTTCTGCAAGTGCAACAGGTGCATGTTATTGCATGGGATTATTATATGCACAAGAGAATGCAAATTTATTAGACCCAACATCTTGGACAAAATTAAATCATCCTGTATTACAAACAGATGAAACAGTTGGAATTTATGGACCTGGTCACAATTCTTTTGTGAAAGCAGAAGACGGACAAACGGATCTGTGCATCTATCATGCAAGACCATATGACGAAATTATTGGAAATCCATTGTATGATCCAAATCGTCACGCCATGATAATGAAAGTGGAATACGATGAAAATGATTTTCCAATCTTTCGTTATCAAGAGTCATTATAGACTTGCATATTTATCATTCCTCTTGTACAATATTGTTTAGAAAAACCTAAAATTTATAACAATATGAGCAGGTGGGTGAAAACAATGTTACACATTAAAAATATAGATTCAGGATTGGATGTGTTTAAAGCCTTAGGTTCTGAACTTCGAATCAATATTATAAAATTATTATTAGAAAATGGCGAGATGAATATGAACGAAATTGCTTCAAGTTTAGGGATTACCAATGGAGCATTGACAAGTCATATTAAAAAACTGGAAGAAAGCGGCATCATTAAAGTAGTAACAGAACACGGAGGACATGGGAATCAAAAAATGTGCCGTGTAGCTGTTGATAGAATTTTAATTGATATTGAATCAGACACATTGGAAGATAATAAAAATATTTATAATACGGAAGTACGTGTTGGTCATTATTCCGATTATGAGATTTATCCTACATGTGGGTTGGCTACAGTGAAGAGTATGATTGGAGAGGTGGACGACCCAAGGTATTTTGCACATCCAGACCGTGTCAATGCAGGGATTTTATGGTTTACAAAAGGGCATATTGAGTATATGATTCCAAACTTATTACCTGCATCAACGAAAATTGAGCAAATTACATTATCTTTAGAGCTTAGTTCAGAAGCACCAGGAGTCAACAGTGATTGGCCTTCTGACATCTCATTTTATCTAAATGATAGAAAATTGGGAGTGTGGACCAGTCCAGGGGATTATGGAGATATGCAAGGTATTTTTACTCCAGATTGGTGGTTTCCAAATTGGAATCAATATGGACTTCTAAAGATGATTGTCGTAAACAAGAAAGGAACTTTTGTAGATGGATTAAAAATCTCAGATGTAAATATCAAAGAATTTAATTTAGATTACAAAAGCACTATTCGTTTCCGTTTCCAAATAGAAGAAAATGCTAAAAATATCGGAGGCTTAACTATTTTTGGTAGCGGATTTGGAAATTACAATCAAGATATTAAAGTAAGAATTGCATATACTCCTATGGAATAGGTTTATGCAATAATGGTAATAGAGAGGAGTTTTCACATGTTAAAAAGAAAAAATTATAAATTTTGGTTTTGTACTGGTTCTCAAGACTTGTATGGGGAAGAATGTTTAGCCAATGTAGCAGAACATTCAAAAATTATTGTTGAGAAGTTAAATGCTTCAGGGGTATTGCCTTATGAGGTGATTTGGAAACCTACATTGATAACAAATGAACTCATTCGTAAAACATTTAATGAAGCAAATATGGATGAAGAATGTGCAGGAGTGATTACATGGATGCACACATTTTCTCCAGCAAAATCATGGATTTTAGGGTTGCAGGAATATAGAAAACCATTGCTACATTTACATACACAATTTAATCAAGAAATTCCTTATGAAACTATTGATATGGATTTCATGAACGAAAATCAATCTGCTCATGGAGGCAGGGAGTTTGGACATATTTTCACACGTATGGGAATTGAAAGAAAGGTTGTTGTTGGACATTGGTCAGACGAAGCAGTACAAAAGAAAATAGGTTCTTGGATGCGTACTGCAGTTGGAGTAATTGAAAGCAGCCACGTACGTGTAATGAGAATTGCAGATAACATGAGAAATGTAGCTGTAACAGAAGGGGATAAGGTAGAAGCTCAAATTCGTTTTGGATGGGAAATTGATGCTTATCCAGTGAATGAAATTGTAGAAGCTGTTGATAGCGTATCTAGTCAGGATGTCGATGCTTTAGTAGAGGAATATTACGATACTTATGACATTTTATTAGAGGGAAGAGATGCAAAAGAATTTCGTCAGCATGTAGCTGAACAAGCACAAATAGAGCTGGGATTTGAACGCTTTTTGGATGAAAAAAATTATCATGCAATTGTAACACACTTTGGTGATTTAGGAAAATTAAAACAACTTCCAGGGCTTGCAATCCAAAGATTGATGCAAAAAGGGTATGGATTTGGAGCTGAGGGAGATTGGAAAACTGCTGCCATGGTTCGTATTATGAAGATTATGACAGAAGGTATGGAAGGTGCAAAAGGAACATCCTTCATGGAAGATTATACATATAACTTAGTTCCAGGTAAGGAAGGAATTCTTCAGGCACATATGTTAGAAGTTTGTCCAAGTATTTCCGAAGGGCCAATTGGCATCAAAGTAAATCCATTAAGTATGGGAAATAAAAAAGACCCTGCAAGATTGGTATTCACTTCTAAGACAGGACCAGCGGTAGCCGTATCTTTGATTGATTTAGGTGATAGATTCCGTCTAATTATCAATGATGTAAATTGCAAAAAGACAGAAAAAGCAATGCCTAAGTTACCAGTAGCAACTGCATTTTGGACTCCTGAGCCTAATTTATCCATAGGAGCAGAAGCGTGGATTTTATGTGGAGGAGCACATCATACAGCATTCTCATATGATATCACTTCTGAACAAATGGGCGATTGGGCAGCTGCAATGGGAATTGAAGCCGTTTATATCGATAAAGATACTACAATACGTAATTTGAAAAATGAACTTCGTTGGAATGAAGTTGCTTTTAGAAAGTAATTAAAATTTTTAGGGGAAATTGTGCTTATAAAGAGGAAGTACATGGAGGAGCAGATATGAGAAACAAGGAAGCTATTAGAGAAACGATTCAGAAGGGGAATGCAGTTTTAGGAATTGAATTTGGTTCTACTCGTATCAAAGCAGTTTTGATAGATGAGGAGAAACAGCCAATTGCATCTGGAAGTTATGACTGGGAGAATCAGTATGTAGACCAGATTTGGACATATAGTATAGAAGAAATATGGAAAGGGTTGCAAGGCTGTTACAAAGCTTTAGTAGATGAAGTACGAGAAAACTATCAAACTGAAATTACAAAATTAGCGGCTATGGGTGTTAGTGCAATGATGCATGGCTACTTAGCTTTTGATGAGAATTCACAATTGCTTGTTCCATTCCGCACTTGGAGAAATACAATTACAGGTGAGGCATCAGAGGCTCTGACAGAGTTATTTTCTTATCATATTCCACAAAGATGGAGTATTGCACATTTATACCAGGCAATATTAAATGAAGAAGAACATGTGAAAGATGTGCGTTTCTTTACTACATTAGCTGGATACATTCATTGGTGTTTAACTGGGGAAAAGGTTCTAGGTAGTGGGGATGCTGCTGGAATGTTCCCAATGGATATTGATACAAAGGATTATAATCAAAAGATGTTAGACCAATTCAATGCCTTAGTTTCCAAATATCAATTTCCATGGAAAATTGAAGAATTACTTCCAAAAGTTCTACTTGCTGGAGAAAATGCTGGATGCCTGACAGAAAAAGGAGCTAGACTTTTAGATCCATCAGGAACACTTGAGGCAGGAACTCCAATGTGTCCTCCAGAGGGAGATGCTGGAACAGGTATGACTGCAACCAATAGTGTAGCTGTTAGAACAGGAAATGTATCAGCAGGAACTAGCGTATTTGCAATGGCTGTACTTGAAAAAGATTTGAAAAAGCCATACGATGCCATTGATTTAGTTACAACTCCAGCAGGAGATTTAGTGGCAATGGTGCATTGTAACAATTGTACCTCTGATTTAAATGCTTGGATTGGTATTTTCCGTGAATTTGCAGAAGCGTTTGGTATTTCTGTAGATCAAAATGAATTATTCTCCACATTGTATCACAAAGCATTAGAAGGAGATACAGATTGTGGTGGACTTCTAGCATATAACTATTTCTCAGGAGAGCATATTACAGGTTTTGACGAAGGCCGTCCACTATTCGTTCGCTCTCCAGAGAGTAAATTTAATTTGGCTAATTTCATGAGAGTTCATTTGTATACATCACTTGGTGCTTTAAAAACAGGAATGGACATCCTCCTAAAACAAGAACATGTACAATTGGATCGTATGATGGGACATGGAGGCTTGTTTAAAACAAAAGGAGTTGGACAAAGAATTTTAGCTGGTGCTATTAACACACCTGTTTATGTTATGGAAACAGCAGGAGAAGGTGGTGCTTGGGGAATCGCTCTTTTGGCAGATTATTTAATCCGAAAAGAGGAGGAAGAAAGTTTAACATCTTATTTGAACGAGAAAGTATTTGCTAGTGCAGAAGGTTCTGGAATCAGTCCTGTACTAGAAGACGTAGAAGGCTATGAAACTTTCATGGAAAACTATACAAATGGATTGAGTATAGAAAGGGCAGCAATTGGTGTCCAATTATCAAGAAATAAATAAAAACTTGATTAGGAAAGAGTTCCTCTTAGGTCTAAAAGATTTAAGGGGAACTT
>JAHLFA010000122.1 GCA_018883985.1 Candidatus Ruminococcus intestinipullorum
GGGAATCTCAGATGGAATTGAAGTTGAAGCAGCTTTTCAGTATGTGAATGAATTTCATGAGAATGTCTTAGGGTTTTGTAATAATATTTACAATGCAGAGGGAGGAACTCATTTAACAGGATTCAAATCCACTTTTACAACGGTAATGAATCAATATGCACGGGAGATTGGCATACTAAAGGAGAAAGATGCGAACTTTACAGGAGCTGATATACGAAATGGAATGACAGCTGTAATTTCTATTAAGCACCCAGACCCTAGATTTGAAGGTCAAACAAAGACGAAATTGGACAATCCCGATGCAGCAAAAGCAACAGGGAAAGTGACAGGCGATGAAATTGTCTTGTATTTTGACCGTAACATAGAAGTTTTAAAGAAAGTACTTTCTTGTGCAGAAAAGGCGGCAAAAATCCGTAAAAGTGAAGAAAAGGCAAAAACAAATCTTTTAACAAAGCAAAAGTATTCCTTTGATAGTAATGGAAAGTTGGCAAATTGCGAAAGTAGAGATGTTAAAAAGTGTGAGATTTTCATTGTTGAGGGAGATTCTGCTGGAGGTTCTGCAAAAACAGCACGAGATAGAAATTATCAGGCAATCCTACCTATCCGTGGAAAAATATTAAATGTAGAGAAAGCAAGTATAGACAAAGTATTGGCAAATGCAGAGATTAAAACAATGATTAATGCGTTTGGCTGTGGATTTTCAGAAGGATATGGAAACGATTTTGATATCAGCAAGCTTCGATATGATAAAATTATCATTATGGCAGATGCGGATGTGGACGGAGCACACATTTCTACATTGTTATTGACTTTATTTTATAGATTTATGCCTGAATTGATTTATGAAGGACATGTGTATATAGCGATGCCTCCTTTATACAAGGCAATGCCAAAAAAAGGGAAAGAAGAATATCTATACGATGATAAAGCATTAGAGCAATATAGAAAAAAACAAAAGGGTCCATTTACATTGCAAAGATATAAAGGGCTTGGAGAAATGGATGCAGATCAACTATGGGAAACCACGCTAAATCCAAAAACTAGAATCCTTAAGTTAGTGGAAATTGAAGATGCAAGAATGGCGTCTAGCATTACAGAGATGTTAATGGGAACAGAAGTTCCACCAAGAAGAGCATTTATATACGAGAATGCGCAAGAAGCAGATTTGGATATTTAAAAATACGCAAAGCATAGAGGAGATAAGAAATGAACAGTGAGTCACAGATTATAAGAACAGAATATTCGGATGTGATGCGTAAGTCCTATATAGATTATGCGATGAGCGTTATCATTTCTAGAGCACTTCCAGATGTAAGAGATGGATTAAAGCCTGTTCAAAGACGTACATTATATGATATGTATGAACTAGGGATTCGTTATGATAAGCCATATAGAAAATGTGCCCGTATTGTGGGAGATACCATGGGAAAATATCATCCACATGGGGATAGTTCTATTTATGATGCATTGGTAGTAATGGCACAGGACTTTAAAAAAGGAATGATTCTTGTGGATGGACATGGGAATTTTGGCTCTATTGAAGGGGATGGAGCTGCTGCCATGCGTTATACTGAGGCAAGGCTATCTCGCTTTACGCAGGAAGTTTATCTTGCAGATTTGGAAAAAAATGTGGTAGACTTTGGTCCTAATTTTGATGAAACAGAGAAAGAACCATTGGTTCTTCCAGTGCGTATTCCTAATTTATTAGTAAATGGTGCAGAGGGAATTGCCGTTGGAATGGCGACAAGTATACCAACCCACAATCTTGCAGAAGTAATAGATGCTGTAAAAGCTTATATGAAGGATAACGATATTACAACAGAAGGACTTATGAAGCATATAAAAGGTCCTGATTTCCCAACAGGTGGAATTGTAGTTAATAAAGATGAGCTTTTACAAATTTATGAAACAGGTCAAGGAAAAATTAAACTTCGTGGGAAGGTACAAGTTGAAGAGTTAAAGGGTGGAAAGAAACAGTTAGTTATTACAGAAATCCCTTATACAATGATTGGTGCTGGAATTGGTAAATTCTTAAATGATGTTTGTAATTTAGTAGAAACAAAAAAGACAACAGATATTGTGGATATATCTAACCAGTCTTCAAAAGAAGGGATACGAATTGTACTGGAACTAAAAAAAGGTGCAGATGTAGAGAATTTAGAAAATATGCTCTACAAAAAGACTCGATTAGAAGATACCTTTGGAGTTAATATGCTAGCAGTAGCCAATGGCCGTCCCGAAACATTGGGCTTAAAGGCGATTTTGGAACATCATGTAGACTTCCAGTTTGAGTTAACCACAAGAAAATATCAGACTCTTCTAAAAAAGGAAGAAGATAAAAGGGAAGTACAAGAGGGATTAATAAAGGCTTGTGATGTAATCGATTTAATCATAGAGATTTTAAGAGGAAGTAAGTCCATTCAGGATGCAAAAGAGTGTTTAATGCAAGGAGTAACAACAAACATCCAATTTCGTCGAGAAGCATCAAGAAAAAAGGCAGAAAAATTGTGTTTTACAGAGCGTCAAGCTTCTGCAATATTAGAAATGAGGTTGTATAAACTCATAGGATTAGAAATTGAAGCACTTCAAAAAGAGTATGAAACAACAATAAAAAATATCGAACGTTATCAAGAGATTCTCAACAATTACGATGTAATGTCGCAGCTTATTATTGATGAGCTTGAAGAAATTAAAAAGATGTTTGCAAGAAAACGACGTACAAAAGTGGAAAATGCCAAGGAAGCAGTTTTTGAAGAAAAGAAAATAGAAGAGCAGGAAGTAGTCTTTTTAATGGATCGTTTTGGATATGCAAGGACAATAGATAAGGCAGCTTATGAAAGAAATAAAGAAGCTGCCAATCAGGAGAATAAGTATATCGTACATTGTCTAAATACAGATAAGCTTTGTTTCTTTACAGATACAGGAAAAATGCATCAGGTAAAAGTTCTTGATTTACCATATGGAAGATTTAGAGATAAAGGAGTTCCTATCGATAATGTAAGTAATTATAGCAGTAGCGAAGAGCAAATTATTACGGTGGTTAGTGCCAATGAATTACGATTTGCAAAGCTAGTATTTACGACAAAACAAGGGATGATGAAACAGGTAGATGGAAATGAGTTTCAAGTGGCAAAAAGGACAATTGCTGCAACAAAATTACAGGAGCAGGATGCATTGCTGTCTGTTTATATTCTAAAAGAAGAATCCTATGTGGTATTGAAGACAAAGAAAGGATATTTCTTGAAGTTTTCATTGCTAGAAATTCCAGAAAAGAAAAAAGGTGCAGTGGGAGTACGTGGAATGAAACTTCAAGCACAAGATGAGCTAGAACAAGTTTATTTTATGGATGAGGGCATAGAAAAGACAGCTCTCTACAATGACAAAGAAGTATTCCTAAATAGGTTGAAAATGGCAAAAAGAGATGGAAGTGGCACAAAAGCTAGAAAATAAGCCTTGCTTTCAATAGAAAAAGGTGCTATACTATTTTCAGTTGCAGAAAGAATTAGACAGAAGAGTGAACGTTTGTTCACTCTTCTTTGTTTGATAAAAAAGAAAACAGACAATAATAGAAAGGAAGAGTAACGTGTCAAGAAGAGAAGAATATGAGCGACAAACAGAAGAGCTTTTAGAGCCTATTGTAGAAGAGCTTGGATTTGAATTAGTTGATGTAGAATATGTGAAAGAGGCTGGCAATTGGTATTTAAGAGCTTATATCGATAAACCAGGAGGGATTGCAGTAGATGACTGTGAAGCAGTTAGCAGACGATTCTCTGATATTCTAGATGAAAAAGATTATATAGACGATTCGTATATTTTTGAAGTAAGTTCACCTGGACTTGGTAGACCTTTGAAAAAAGAAAAGGATTATCAAAGAAGTATTGGAGAGGAAGTAGAAATCCGAACATATCGTGCTATAAATAAACAAAAAGAATTTATAGGAGTGTTGAAAGAATTTGATAAGAACACTGTTACGATATCCTATGAGGATGGAAGTACACAAACATTTGAAAAAAGTGAAATTGCACTGATTCGATTGGCATTGGATTTTTAATAAATTAGGAGGAAATGATACAATGAACGCAGAATTGATGGAAGCATTGAATATGCTTGAAAAGGAAAAAAATATCAGTAAAGATACAATGATGGAGGCTATCGAAAATTCACTGATAAGTGCATGTAAAAATCATTTTGGAACATCAGACAATATTAAGGTAATCATGGATAGAGATACTTGTGATTATGCTGTATATGCAGAAAAAGAAGTAGTGGAAGAGGTGTTTGATCCAGCCCTTGAAATTAGTTTGGAAGATGCAGAGGAAATTGATTCAGCATTACAAATTGGTGATATCTGCCAAGTGCCTGTACATTCCAAGGAGTTTGGACGCATTGCAACACAAAATGCAAAAAATTTAATTCTTCAGAAAATACGTGAAGAAGAAAGAAAGGTTGTATACGACCAATATTTTGAAAAAGAAAAAGATGTCGTAACTGGAGTTGTTCAGCGTTATGTTGGGAAAAATATTAGTGTAAACTTAGGAAAAGCAGATGCAATGCTTACAGAAAATGAACAAGTAAAAGGAGAAGTATTTAAACCAACAGATCATATCAAACTATATGTAGTAGAAGTAAAGAATACAACAAAAGGCCCAAAGATTCTTGTATCTCGTACCCATCCAGAGCTGGTAAAGAGCTGTCTCTTATACACATCTCCGAGCCCACGAGACC
>JAHLFA010000123.1 GCA_018883985.1 Candidatus Ruminococcus intestinipullorum
GTCTTAATACTGATACCTCCTTTTGGATTAGCCCGATTTCACTTTAGTTAGTTTTAACTAATCTTTGAACAAAAAAAATATACTTCATTTCATATATAATTTCAATAACTTACTTTTTGGTAAGTTCTTCATTCATTTTTTCATTGTATTTTTTTGTAAACTTATGCAGCTTCTCAATTGCATTGACTAAATCAACATGCTCTTTCCTTATATGATAATATATAATCGCTGGATTTTCTTTCTTTACAATTTCTTTGTAGATAATACCATTGCTTTCTAGCTCTTTTAAATTTGTATATAAGACTTTTTCCGATATATCTCCTAATACCTTTTTTAAAATAGAAAACCTATTTTCCCCATGAATAATGTGCCATAAAATCCTAATCTTCCACTTGCCCCCAATTAGCTTGTGTATAACCTCTAAAGAGCGTGGGCTCATGCTTATACTTCCTCCTTTTTGTTTGTGATAGTTTTTAGTATATCATATTTGGGGGATATGGAAAAGCTGTAAAACCAAAAATGATTCTACAGCTTTTTCTCTACATCTTCTCTTTATATCCCCTAAAAAACTCTGCCAACCCCTCTAACGCTTTTACCAAGACTGGTATTTCCCCCTCTCCCAATTTGCTGATAACGGCATTCGTCATCTGTACATGAAATTCACTATGATGATCATATGCCTTTCTTCCTTTATCAGTCAAACGGATATATACAACTCTTCTATCAACTTCACTTCTCTCACGAACAACATACTTTTTATTTACAAGACTATTCATAGATGTAGTAAGGGATCCTGCCGTAATTCCAAGCTTTTTGGCAACTGCAGACATTGTACTGTCTATCCCTGTCCCTATTGCTTCGATTATATGCATATCGTTATTTGTAATGTCCTTAAACTCCTCTGTTATAATAGCTTCTTCTTCCAATGCCCAGATTTCATTAAATAAATGGACCAAAATATCATTAATTGTCTTATATGCATCCACAGAATTACTCCTCCTACACTTCGTCAGCATACTTTATCTAACCCTACAAAATAACTCAACCAATACACTTTACATAGAACGAAAACGCTCATAACGCATTTGCAACAATTCTTCTGTATTCATATTCGTATATCGTTTCAAGAACTTACAAAGTCGCTGTTCTATTTCCTTACAGACCGTTTCCATTGTTTCGGTTGTATAGTCTTTGGGTTCTGAAATCACAGTTTCTATGATTCCTAGTTGCTTTAGGTCTGATGCTGTCAAACGCATCACCTCGGCTGCCTCATTGGCTCGCTTACTGTCCTTCCATAGTATACTAGCAAAACCTTCTGGAGACAATACTGAATAAATAGAATTTTCTAACATCCATACCTGGTCTGCAACTGCCATTGCAAGTGCTCCTCCACTTCCCCCTTCCCCTATCACAATGGAAAGTACTGGAACTTTTAGTGCTGAAAGCTCAAATAAGTTTCTTGCAATTGCTTCTCCCTGACCTCTCTCCTCGGCCTCTAAGCCACAAAATGCCCCTGGAGTATCAACAAAACAAATGACGGGTCTTTGAAATTTTTCAGCTTGTTTCATTAAACGTAATGCTTTTCGATATCCATCTGGTGAAGGCATCCCAAAATTACGCTGCACGTTTTCTTTTGTAGTTTTCCCCTTCGCCTGTACAATAACTGTAACAGGCATTCCACGAAAATATGCAAGCCCTCCTATAATAGCTGGATCATCTTTAAAATATCTATCTCCATGCAATTCTATAAAATTTGTAAACATTCTATCTATATAATCTATCCCAATTGGACGATCTTTTTTTCTAGAAATTTGAACTCTTTCCCATGCTGTTTTGGAATCAATCTCATCTTCTAGGGTTGCATCTAAAGTATCTGAAATTTCCTCTAGCGTAAAATTTTTGCTGTGTAAGTGAAGAATATCCGATAAAACCTCTCTCATCTCTTCTCTTTTTACAATTCGGTCAATAAATCCATGCTCTAGTAAAAACTCAGATTTTTGGAACCCCTTAGGCAACTTCTCCCCAATTGTTTGTTCGATAACACGTGGTCCTGCAAATCCTATGAGGGCATTTGGTTCAGCTAAAATAATATCTCCAAGCATTGCAAAACTAGCCGTAACTCCCCCTGTAGTTGGATCTGTTAAAACAGAAATATAAAGCTGCCCTGCATCGCTATGTCGCTTTAATGCAGCAGAAGTCTTTGCCATTTGCATCAAAGAAACAATCCCCTCTTGCATTCTAGCTCCCCCAGAACAAGCAAATAAAATTACTGGCAACTGTTCTTTTGTAGCACGCTCCACAGCTCTTGCTATTTTTTCTCCTACAATCTGACCCATACTTGCCATTAAAAATCGTCCATCACAAACACCTATAACAGCCGATTGACCATTGATACGTATTTTCCCTGTTACAATTGCCTCATTTAGATTTGTAACTTCCTTTAAATGTTTTACTTTTTCTTCATATCCACGAAATTCTAATGGATTTACAAATTCCATGTTTGAATCCCACTCTTCAAAGGAATCTTTATCTGCAATCATTTCAATTCTTCTATAAGCATGCACTCGAAAATATCCCTGACACTTTGGACAAATATAAAAACCATTCTTTACATCTTCTGTTACAATAGCAGCTCCACATTTATTGCATTTTCTCCAAAGCCCCTCTGGAACTTCTGGTTTATCTCCCTTAAAAGAAATATATCCCTTTTTCTTTGTTTTCTTGAACATATCCTGTAGCTTCATCCTATCCCTCCTTTCTTATTTTTATTTCTCCATCTGTTCAATAAATTCAATTGTGATATCTCCACTCACAAAATCTGGATGGTGTAAAATCTCGTATTGATAATCTACATTCGTATCAATTCCCTCAATAATCACCTCACCAAGAGTACTTCTCATCTTTAAAATAGCTTCTTCTCGATTCTTAGCATGAACAATCACCTTTGCAAGCATAGAATCGTAATATGGTGGAACTGTATATCCACTATAAATTGCTGAATCGATACGTACCCCTTTCCCCCCTGGAAGATACATATCTGTAATCATCCCTGGTGAAGGCCGAAAATTTTTATTTGGATTCTCTGCATTAATTCGACATTCTATTGCATGACCTCTAATTTTGATATGTTCTTGCTTATACCCTAATTCTTGCCCTTCAGCTATCCGAATCTGTTCTTTAATCAAGTCAATACCTGTTACCCATTCTGTAACTGGATGCTCTACTTGAATTCTTGTATTCATCTCCATAAAATAAAAATTTTTGTTTTCTTCTAAAAGAAATTCTATTGTCCCTGCGTTTGTATATCCTGCTGCCTTAGCTGCTAAAATCGCTGCCTCTCCCATCTTATTTCTTAACTCTTCTGTTAAAGCAATGGAAGGTGACTCCTCAATCATTTTTTGATGGTTTCTTTGAATGGAACAATCCCTTTCGCCTAAATGGACAATATTTCCATGTTGATCGGCAAGAATTTGGAATTCGATGTGACGAGGTCTTTCTACAAAATGTTCAATGTACATCGTTTCATCTCCAAAGGCATTTTGTGCCTCTTTTTGTGCTGTTTGGAAGCTACTTTCAAATTCTTGTGGTGTGTATGCCACACGCATCCCCTTTCCACCGCCGCCAAGTGCTGCTTTTACAATTACGGGATATCCTACTTCCTTAGCTACCTCTGCACCTGTTTCTACATCGTATATAGGCTCTTTACTTCCTGGTATTATCGGAACACCAGCCTCAATCATTGTATTTCTAGCAACAGACTTATTTCCCATTTTTTGAATTACTTTTGAATTAGGCCCAATGAATGTAATACCACAGTCTTCGCACAACTTTGCAAATCGACTATTTTCAGAAAGAAAGCCAAATCCTGGATGAATTGCATCAGCCCCTGAAACTAAGGTTGCACTAATGATTCTTTCCATACTTAAATAACTTTCATTTGAAGGGGCTGGTCCTATACAAATTGCTTCATCTGCAAGCTGTGTATGAAGTGCTTCCCTATCAGCCTCAGAATACACTGCAACCGTTTCAATCCCCATCTCACGACATGCTCTTATGATTCGTACTGCAATTTCTCCACGATTTGCAATCAACACTTTTTCAATCATATCTGCTGCTCTCCTACTTTCCTACCATAAATGTCAACTCTGCACTAACTACAACCTTTCCATCTACAGAAGCAATTGCCTCTCCAACTCCTACAGGTCCTTTTTGTTTTATAATCTTTGTTTCTAGTCTGATTTTATCACCTGGAACAATTTTTCCCTTAAATTTACACTTTTGAATCCCACCAAAATATGCTATTTTACCTTTGTTTTCTTCTTTGCTAAGAATGGCAACAGCACCAACTTGTGCCAATGCTTCTATAGTCAACACTCCTGGCATTACAGGCTCCTGTGGAAAATGTCCCTGAAAAAAATCCTCTCTATATGTTACACATTTATATCCTACTGCAAATTCTCCTGGTTTATAATCCTCTATAAAATCAACCAAAAGAAATGGATATCTGTGAGGAATAATTTCCTGAATTTCTTTTATATTTAAATGGTTCATATATACTCCTCTCTTATTCAAGAATAAATAATGGCTGTCCATATTCCACTGGATTTCCATTTTCTACTAAAACTTCTCGAATTGTACCCGCATATTCACTTTCAATTTCATTCATAAGTTTCATTGCTTCTACGATTGCAAGAACTTGCCCCTCTTCCACAGAATCACCAACTTTTACAAATGGATCTGCACCTTCAGATGGTGCTACATAAAAAGTTCCTACCAATGGAGATTTTATCACTTTACCCTCGGTTCTTTTGGACTCTATCACCTGCTCAGAATCAGAAATGCTCTTTTCACAAGTATGTGTAGGTACTGGATGGGTAATCTGAATTTCTCTTTCTTTTTCACTTTTCTTTAAACAAACCTTAACTCCATTTTCTTCATATTTAAATTCTGTAAGAGCTGATTCTGATACTGCATCTACTAACTGCAATAATTG
>JAHLFA010000124.1 GCA_018883985.1 Candidatus Ruminococcus intestinipullorum
CATAAAACTTTTAATATAGAACGAGATATTTAAAATAACTATATTTAATGTATTACAATTTTAATAGTTGTATAACAGAATAAAATAATTTTAATAATGCTTAATCTTATCTCGATATTTGAGTGCTTTAAATCGAGTGCGCGCAATATGGATTTGAGGCTTGTGTGCAGTCATCTTATTTTTGGTGCTGGTTTCCATAGCATGGTTATTCTGTAGAATTAATGGAATATTATGACAATTTCAGGTGAAAATGAATTATTTAGCTTAATATCTTTCCATTTTTAGATGGCTGAAATAGTTATACAGTGGATAATGGGATGAAAGATATTGCATATGCAAATGAGCGTTTTAAAGTGACAAGGATTTCTTTTAGAGAAGAAAATTGGTGAATTTATGATTTATAGATGCAATAATATGTAATAAAAGGTATGTTGGCTTACTATTATTACATTTAATAGTGAAAATAAAGATGTTCTATATTGCAAATTAACTGGCAGACGTTTCTTAATGAAATGGTCGTTCTCATGTAGCCTATACTGGTTCTATCAGTAGATTTCTGCTGCCTATTGTTTTAAAAAGGATTGAGAAGAATTGGAAGGACTTTATTATTACAAAAAATGATATATTTATGGCAGAATTATTGAGTTTCGTAGATTTTGTGTCCCGTTGCGGATTTTCCGAAAGTGGTAATGTGTCTTTGGCTTTTGTATTAACAGCTTAGTTTGGCAAATATATGTCAATACTTGATAAATGTGATATGATTGAATAGTCAGTGGATGAAAATATGAAGAATAGGCGAAATAACGGGAAACCTGACCTAAATATACTGGTTTTCTACATGAGAGTGGCTGATTTGGCCGAAATGGTAGTAGTAAGGAGAACCGATTAGAATGGCGTGAATTTTTTATTGAAGTAAGCTGATGAATGTTTAATTATTTTGTTATTAAAAAGAATGCCTTTATGGAGCAGTTGGAGATTTTGAACGTGTATTTTATTGCCTCGTGATCCTGTTTCTGGCAGCACTACCTCGAAATTGGTCATTTGATACAAAATGCAGCCATTGTGGCTGGATGTGAAGTTGATTATTGTTCCTATAACTTGCACTAACAATGCGAAAATGATATTTGAAAGGAGCAGATTTTTGAGGAGCGGTTTACTGCCTGTAGAAAAGGTGTTGGCGAATCTGCGTAGGCGCGAGAAATTGTGGTATGAATTTATGTGACACATTTACTTGAATGCTACTTTTTTGTTTAGTTTTCTGTTGCTTTGCGTTGCGTTGCGTTGCGTTGCTCAAACGGAACTGCCACCGGCCCGGACGCGGTGAAATAAATCATCGGAAATGTTAACGGGGCCGAATGAGTGGCCAGTTAGTACGGCGATAGAAGATGTAGAGAGCCCTATGATGAGCCAGGTTAGCTATAGACTTGCTTTTAAATGTTGTTATTTGAATATGTTCAGTTGATGGAGGCATTTTTGCAACTAATTGTATGCTTGAAATATTTTGCTTAAAGATGTATTTTGGATGTATTTGAAGGCCACGAATATGTATGAGGGTGAAGAAAACCTTCCGCATATGAAAAAGCTGAGTAATTACAGATATGAGAAGCACCTCTTCTGGGACGCGGATTATGTTTGTTCGGAGTATCGTGGACGAACTACAGTCTTTGCGGTGCCTAGCATGAACGCATTTTATGACAAGGTGCTGCTATGTGGAATTACAATCAGAATAGCCTGTGGTGAAGTGGTTGGTGGAGTGAGAAAAGAACAATGAAGCTGGAGGAAGACGCTGGAGAGCGCAGGTACTTACATGCATACCATATGAAATAGTGTAGATATTTCGTTCTTTCAGTTATAATTCTGCGTGATTACATCGTTAGCTCACTCATTTTACCTGTGGTGATGTTGATTTCCGCTTTTTCGGAGTTGCCATATGAAGTTATTTATTTGTTCTAGGTAATTTTAGTTGGAATTGGGCTCAGGCTAGCATTAATGACGCCGGTTAGAATTGGAGGAAAGAAGACCTCCTGCCGAATGAAATGACAAAAAGGAGGTGATGTCAGAATTGAGAGGAATTATATCCTTCGCGAATGATGGCGTGGATTAATAAAACTATGATAATGGAGAAGTATCCCGCTGGAAAGTGGACGGTGACTGGGTGCGGGAAATGGATTTTTTATTATTTTGGAACAGCAATGAAAATGAACACACACAGTGAGAGAGAGAGGGCGATATATGCCGAAGAGGAAGTAAGATGAGGTTGTGTGGAAGAAGTAAGTTCGTACGTACGTACGTACGTCTGTTGGTGAAAATTATAGCAATTTTATAACTGCCCCTCCCCCGTACCCGTAATGGACTCTTGCTGAAATTAGAATAAGGACTGTCCTTCAATGCCTTCTGTTGATGTATTTATGGCCTCTGTTATGTTATCTCCTTTGTGTATAATAAATGACGAATAAATGATTGCAAAAGGAGAAGTTGGATAGTATGTTTTTTTCATAATGACTAGCCCTGGTGGTGGCCCTGGTGGCC
>JAHLFA010000125.1 GCA_018883985.1 Candidatus Ruminococcus intestinipullorum
TCATCCTACTCTTTATTCTTTCTATACAGTGCATTATACCTGCATATTCATAATCTGATTGTATGCACTTACTGCACGAGATGTCAGCTGTGTTGTAAATTCTACTGCGATTTTACTCTGCTCTGCTAAAATCATCGCTGTATGCAAATCATCAATTCCACCAGCTGCCAACAATTCATCCGCTTCATCAGAAGCCTCCTGCATCTGCTCTACCTGAGAAATGGCATCTGTTAGCATACTCTCAAAGCTAGATTGTGTTCCTTGACTTGACTCTATATTCTGACTTGCTTTTGAAATTTTATCTAAACTTTCTACCCCTGGCATTGGGCTAATTGGCACGATAAACAATTGAATTCCCCTCCTAACTTTTCACGAATCACACATAGTCTAAAGTATACATTATATGGAAACAGACATATAGTAAATGCACATTTTCTTAACGGAATCTTAACATCATTTCTTCCTCTTGTCCATAGAAATATCGCCCATTTTTACAATCATTGACAATTTTTCCATTTTCTAGCGTTACAACACGCTTTCCTAGTGCATTTACAATTTCTCGATTGTGGGTAGACATAATTACTGTTGTTCCCATTTCATTTATTTTTTCTAGTAGATTCATAATCTCGATGGCATTTTTTCGGTCTAAATTTCTAGTCGGTTCATCTGCCAATAATACATAGGGTCTATTGATAATTGCTCGTGCAATTGCAGCACGCTGCATTTCCCCACCCGACATTTCTCTTGGATAATGCTTTGCATATTGTTCAATTCCTACTAATTTTAAAACAGCAGATACGTTTTTCTTTATTTTTCCAGATGTTACACCAATAACTCTTTGTGCAAATGCAACATTTTCATAAATGGTCCATTCTGGTATCAAACGAAAATCTTGGAAAACAACCCCTAATATACGCCGATATCGGTACATATATTGTGGAGTAATCTTTCCAAGATTAATTCCATTGACTGTAATCTTTCCTTCGTCTGGCTCAATTTCCTTTAAAAGTAAATTCAGCAATGTTGTCTTTCCTGCACCACTAGGTCCTGTTAAAAATACAAACTCTCCTTTGTTTATCTGCAAATGAATTCCATCTAATGCTACATCGTCTTCGTAACGTTTCTTTATATTTTCCAGAACAATCATACTTTCACCTATTTCCTTTTTACAGTCTTGCCTTTTGATTGATATACAATTGCCAACAATGCCGCAACTGCTTGATAGAATTGTGATGGGATTTCCTGTTCTAATTCTACGGCTTCATACAAACCTCTCGCTAGTGGTCTGTCTTCTGTAATATAAACTCCATGTTCTTCACCAATTTCAATTATACGAAGTGCCATTCGATCTGCTCCTTTTGCCACAACGACTGGAGCTTTATTTTTCTTGGAATCATAACGGATTGCAACGGCATAATGGGTTGGGTTTCGGATAATCAAATCTGCCTCTGGAACTTGCTGCATCATACGAGAGGACGCCATCTGTCTTTGCTTTTCCTTGATTTTTCCTTTGACTTGTGGATCCCCTTCCGATTGCTTGAATTCTTCTTTGATTTCTTGCTTTGTCATTTTCATATTCTTTTCATATTCCCACCATTGGTACAAATAATCCAAAACTCCCAAAAGCACAAAAATAATCCCTACCATATTGACAAGGGAAATCATAGTGCTTCCTAAAAAGGACAATGCCCCTTCCACACTTCCATCCAATAATCTAGGGTATTCATACATTTTATCTTTCATGCTCCAAAAAATCACAGCACTTAGTACAATGATTTTTAACAATGACTTTATTAATTCTACAATGGAACGCATTGAAAACAGCCGTTTTATTCCTTTCAGTGGATTTAATCTGCTTGCTTGAAACTTAATGGATTCCATAGAAAATAATAATCTTGTTTGAAATGCAGTAGCTCCTACACTCACCACAATTCCAACTAATAATAGGGGGAGTGCCTCTTGTGCAAAAAAGAATACCCCTTTTATTAGCATATCTGCAATATTATCTGGTGTAACGGGATAGGTATTTGCTGCAAGGGTAAAGAAATATTGAACAGCCTGATTCATTGACTGATATATGGAGGAGGCAAACGCTCTTAAGACATTAAAAAGAACAAGTAAGGACAGAACCGATGTCAAATCCTTACTTTGAAAAATATTACCCTTTTTTCGTTCATCTTGCCGCCGTTTGGGGGTGGCTTTTTCGGTTTTTTCATCTGATGCCATATCTCTCACTCCTTTTAAACAGAAAGCACTAAAATTTGCTGTAGATTCTCTAATAGGGCTCGAATATAATAATCTATAAAATTCCCAACTGGCTGAGCAAGCAACATTACCAACAAGATTCCAAGCAATATTTTACACTGCATATTGATTACAAATACATGAATCTGTGGAATCAGCTTCATTAAAATTCCCATGGCTGTTTCTACAGCAAACTCAGCTCCAATAAATGGAAGACTCAGTCTTATCATAAGTAAAAATGCCTCTTGAAACAAGGATAACACAAATTCACTAAGTTGTGCAATCTCTAAATGGAATGTTCCAGGTGGTATCATTTCAAAAGAATATGCAAATATTTTTACGAGAATGTAGTGACTGTCTGTGGCAAAAAAGTATAGAACAAACATGATTTGAAGAAATTGCCCCATAATGGAAACTTGAAGTCCATTAATTGGGTCAAAAATCTTAGCCATAGACAATCCAAAGACTGTATCCATCATATCTCCTGCTAAAAATAGCATGTAAAAGAAGATTTGAAATACAAGCCCAAAGCATATTCCAAACAACACTTCTCTGCACAAAGCTGCTATCATGTCCAATTCTTGAAAAGAAGCGACTGCATCCCCATTTACAATTGGTGCTAACAGTAAACTTAAAGTAAGTACAAAACCAATCCGAGCGTATGTAGGAATATTTCTTCTAGAGAGAAGAGGATTTGTAAAAATCATTCCTCCCATTCTCGCAAACACGAGGAGAAATACATCAAAAATATTGAACAAATTGTCCATTTGTCACCCCCATACTAAAGCTTTGTCATTAAAGAAAATATATATTGCACAAAATCATTGAATACGCTAAACATCCAAGGACCCAATAAAAACAGTACAACTGCAATAACAATTAGCTTAGGAACAAATGTAAGTGTTTGCTCATGGATTTGTGTTGCTGCTTGAAAAATAGCTACAATTAATCCAACCACAATGCTGACAAGTAGCATAGGACCTGCCATTGCAAATGAAACTGACATCGCTTCTTTCATTACTTCTAAAATTTCACCTGTACTCATCGAATCCTCCTATCACTTAAATCCTTGCACTAGTGTTTTTACAACCAAATCCCAACCTCCAACTAATACAAAGAGCATGATTTTAAATGGAAGTGCTATCATGGTAGGCGGTAGCATAACCATACCCATGGACATCAACGTACTTGATACTACCATATCTATAATTAAAAATGGAATAAAAATCAAAAATCCCATTGTAAAAGCTCGATTTAATTCACTTAATATAAACGCTGGTGTTACTACGGTCAAACTCAACGCCATATATGCCTCGGTTCCTTCCGTATCTTCTGGTACTTCTGGAAGTTCTTTTTTCGCAATAGACATAATTAAACTAAGGCTTTTCTTCTCTGTCTGTTTCAACATAAATTCTTTGATTGGACGTTCTGCATTTCGCAATGCATCCTCTCTTGTAATCACTCCCTCTTTATAGGGTTGATATGAAATTTCATTTACTTGGTCTATCACTGGAGTCATAATAAATAATGTTAATACTAAGGATAGTCCTACTAAAATTTGATTTGGAGGGGAAGTCTGTGTTCCCAATGCATTTCTTAAAAATGAAAGCACTATAATAATTCTAGTAAAACTTGTCATCATAACAAGAACAGATGGTACTACTGCAAGGAAAAGAAATAAAAGCATAATATCCATTGCTCCCATCTCTTGTCCTTCCCCACCTGCTCCGAATGTAAGACTGACATCTGCCGCCATAACTTGTTTGTTTACCAACAAACCGCATATAACAACAATTGCAAATGTTATGAAAAAAGATTTCCGTATTTTCTTCATGATTTGTCCCTTCTGTTCCTTTTTTTCAACTGCTGTAAAAATACTTTCCCAAAATCTTGTGTGGAATTTTTGGGAGCTTCTATGTATTCTTCTAAATCTTCTAGCTTTGTGATTCCTCCAGGTGTGGCAGAAAGCATCATCACCTTGTCTTGAACCTTGACAATCAAAAGGTAACTGTCTTTTCCAATCATAACTTTTTCTAAAATACGGATATTTCTAGAAGTCTGAGAAAGAGTTGGCACCCCTGCAATCCATTTTGTTGCATAATACGCAAGTGCTAAAACACCAATCAGTACAACTATATATAAAATCCATCTGATTACTCCCATGATTATCCTCTCTTATTTGCAATCTCAGTAATACGTGTTGCAAACTGTTCGCCCATAACCATCACATCACCTTTTGCAATGAGCTCACCATTGACCATCACATCTGCTGGTGAACCTGCTTGTTTATCTAGCATTAAAACTCTGCCAACTTCTAAATTTAAAATCTCTGATACTGTACACTCTACACTTCCTATTTCTACAGCTACCTCCATTGGTATCTCTAGCATTCTCTCTCGACTTTCGTCTATTTCTTGTACAAATCCAGAAGCCTGCGTTGTTTTAAACTCTGGGAATACCACTTCTCTTACTTTAAACATTCTTTTTACTCCTTTGGTTACAGTACTTGTTCAATCTGCACAGCCTTGCGTAATTTGGTTTGACCTGGTCTTCCATAGAAACCTACTACATCATCTATTCGAATTTCCACATCGCTGTTTATATTTTTATTTAAAGATACCACATCTCCAACTTGTAATTTCACAATGTCTTGTATATCCAGTTCAAAATCCTGAAGAACTGCTCGAAGCTCTACCTCTGCTTCTAAAAGATTTTGTACTAAATTTTTTCGGCTTCTTGTTTGACTTTCTGCACGTTTTCTCTTCTGTACATATTTGAATCCAAATTTTGATGTCAGCTCTTCTACATTTGCTGCTGGCATAGCCAAATACATCTGTGTCTTAAGCTCTAGTACCTTTACATCCATCTCAACTACAATGACGCTATCTTCTGGAGCGCTCATTTGCAGCAAATGTGGATTTGTTTCCATTCGAGTTAGAACAGCCTCTGTTTCCATATAACCATTCCATGCTTCCTGTACATACCCTGTAATCTGCGTCAGCAAATGCTTAAGAATTTCCATTTCAATATCTGTAAATTCTCTATCTAATTCGTATTCTGTACCTTGGCCTCCTAAAAGACGCTCAATCATAAAGAAACACAACGATGGCTGCATTTCAAAAATCAATGGTGCCTCGTCATACTCTTTATTCTCAGGAATTAAGTTCATAAGACCGAAAAATGACACATCCTTTTCGGTATTACTATACTCCTGATACCGACATTCTTCAATCTTTGATACCCTTACTTCACAGTACACCTGAAGAAGTCCTGTAAGATAGGTTGCCATGGAGCGTGAGAATCCCTCATAGAGATTCTCAACAATGCTCATTCTTTCTTTTGTAAATTTTTTAGGTGACTTAAAATTATATGTATTAATCAACGTTCTTACTCTCCACTTTTTACTGTCCGCTTACTCCTGGTACGTCAATTGGAGTAATTGGTTCAAACTGCTCTACACTTCCACTTCCATCTCCTGCAATTTGAGTCCACTCGAAGTCATTTCCTAATATAATGATATCTACACGTCTATTTTGGTCACGCCCCTCGGGTGTACTATTATCTGCGATTGGATAATTTTTTCCGTATCCTCGAGAAATTAATTTTTTTGGATCAATTCCTTTATTCTCTTCTAAATAGATTGCTACATTATCTGCTCTTTGTGAAGATAACATTCTATCATTCCATACGGAATTTGCCCCATCTGCTGTGTGACCATTGATATAAACTGCTAATATTTCCGATTCCTTTGTTTTAATTACATCTCCAATATAATCCAATAATCCTACACTTTCTGGAATAATACTTGGACTATCTGGTGCAAACAATACTTCATTTTTAAAACGAATATACAGTACATTATCCTCTGCTGAAATTTCTGCATTTACATTGTTTTCTTCCATGTAATTTTGAATATTTTGTTGTGCATCATCCAATGCCATCTGGGATGGAGTTGTGATTTCTGTTCCTTCTGCAATAACTGGAAATTTAACATCATTTGAAACTTCGTCGAAATCAATCTGTCCTTCAATCCCAAGTTCTTTTTGCATGGCGGCTGCTACTTTTTCTAATTTTTCTATATTTACATTTGAAATACTATATAATAACACAAAAAAAGTCAGAACTAGTGTGATCATATCCGCATATGTATTCAACCACTCCTGCGTATTCGTTTCTCCTCTTTGCTTGCGCTGCACTTTAAACACCGCCTTTTCTTATTTTATTTTCCAATCTCTAATGCTTTCATTGCCATAGATTTTGTAACATTTAATGCTGTAATATTGGCTTCATATGCTCTTGTTGCTGCCATCAAATCAACCATCTCTTCTGTGCTGCTTACATTTGGCATCATAACATATCCTTCCTCATTGGCGTCTGGATGTCTAGGATTGTATACTGGTACGAAATCTTCCTGATTTTCTACCACTTCTTCTACATAAACACCTCCAGAAGATTTTCTCTGTTTCTGTACAGCATTTCCAAGCACTTTATCAAAAGAAAGTTCCTGTTCACGAAAAACTACTTGTTTTCTTCGATAAGGACCTCCATCTTCTGTACGTGTTGTATTCTGATTTGCAATATTTTGTAAAATAATATCTGTTCTAAAACGCTCTGCTGTAAGTGCCGAACCTGTAATATTCAATGAATTTAAAAATGACATTTGGGCACTCCTTTCTATTTCGCTGTATTATTAATGACATAGCTTAGTGTAGAGAGCTTCCCTGATAATCTTTGTGTTAAGGCACTATATTGTGCATAAGCCTGCCAAAGCCCTAATTCTTCCTGCTCAGTATTTACATTGTTTCCATCTAGTCTGGATGCTGTAGACTCATCTGACGTAATTACAGCTTTTTGTACCCACTTTGCTGATTGACCATTTTCTGCTTTTTGCAATACTTTTTTAAATTCTATCGTCTTATTTTTATAATTTGGTGTTTCGCTATTGGCAATGTTGTTGCTATGTACTTGTTGCTGCATCCAAGCCATATCCATTCCATTTCTTAAAGCACGATAGGTTTGATTATCAAATAGAATCATAAGCTCTCCTTTCTATTCATTCTTGTTTGCTTATCTGCCTGTTTAAAGGAATCTCTTAGTTCTTCAATCATTGGTAAGATTTCTAAGATTTGTGTAGTTTCTTTTTTTATATTTGCCTGTAAGATACTGTGTTTAAAAAATTCATACAAAGATGCTAAATTTCCTGAAATCTCATATTTCTTGTCTAAAGAAGCCTCTAAATATGTAAAAATATCTTGTGCTTTACGAAAGGCTGTATTACATCCTTCGTAATCCTTCTGTTCTATACATTGAATTCCTTCATTCAAACGTTTTATAGCTGTATCAAACAATAAATTAATCATATCGCCGCCCGTCATTGTCATGACGGACTGGCGTTTATATGCTTCATATGGATTGTGCATGTTGTAAACTCCTTTTTAGCTTGAGAACTGCTGTGTAAGCCATGAGCTTTGTGTATTAAGCTGAGATAATGCTTTTTCCATCTGAGTAAACATATTCCAGTATCTCGTTCTCTCTGTTTCATATTTGGTAGTTAGCTCTGAAATACGCTGACTTATAGAAGAAAGTTGCTTACTTAACGTGTTCTCTGTGCTAAGTGTTGTTTTCATTCCAGCATAGGACACTAAAATTCCTGGAGAACCACTACTAATATACGCATTATTCTTTAATATTTGATTTAATTTTTGGCCGATTCCTTGTTCTTTATTTGTAAATAACTGCTGCACCTTTTCAGGATCTGTAGCTAAAGCATTTTTAAGCTGTTCTTCATTTAGAGTTAATTTTCCATTGTCTTTATAATCAGAAGAAATATCTAAACCAATATCATAAATGGAGATTCCCGCACTTTCTACTGTTTCATACAATGCACTTCGCATATCACTTAATAATTTTGAAATATTACTGTCATTACGAAGAAGACCTTCCTTTGCTTTCTTCTCCCAAAGCTCGATTTCTTTTTCCGACATTTCTTTTTTCTGTGCATCTGTCAATGGAGCATAGGAACGATAATTTGATTCCTCTGAAATATATCCATTCAATTCATCAATTAATTTATTATACTCTTCTACAAAAGACTTCATTGTATCCACAATACCTTCTGTATTGCGTGTAGACGATAAGTTCACAGCTTCATTCGTTACAGATTGAAGCTTCATTGTTATACCATTAAGTTCAAATTCATTACTATTTCGTTCGATTTCCAGTCCATCTACTACTAAAACGGCATTCTTTCCAGCTTCTACATTTAACCCTAGCCCTGATGTATTAAAACTCATGCTTTCTCTTCCAAAAATCGCTGACATAGCTGCCTTTCCAGTTGCATCTGCTCCTTGGATTTGTAATTCTCCACTTATGCCAGAAATGGAAACTGCACCTGTATTTTCATCAAATGCCATAGTTCCAACACCTAATGCATTGAACTTCTCTACAAATTCTGACATGCTCATATTGGCATCAAGAGTCAGTGATTTTCCATCAGAGAACTGCCATGTACCACTTAACCCCATAGCTCCTAATGTTGTCTGTGCTGTAACCTTTTGACTCTGTCCTTCTTGGAAACCAAATACAGAGGTAATTCCATTTTTTTCATCTGAAGCAGTAAAACTAATTTGATATCCATCTTTGGACTGAATCTGCATATTTCCTTCCGCATTTTTAGATAGAACAATATTTCCAGCCCCAAATTTTTCATCTAACTGCTTATTGAATGCCTCAATTAATGTATCTTCTGTATAAGGATCCTCACCTTCTGCTGGCTTTGGAATTGTAATACTTACTGCTGTTCCATTCACATGCAAAGAAAAGGAAGTTCCTCTCTCATTTGCTCCATCTATAACTGTCGCTAATTGGTCCAGATCCATAGCTCCTGCTGTAATCGTATCTGTCTCACGAAGAGAAGAAATACTTCCTGTTGTTCCACTTCCTTGACCTATCCCAAACATGGCTGAAAGTAGATTTCCTTGTGTTTGTTCTAACTTAATGTCTGAAATACTACCAGTTGACTTTGACTCCATTACAAATTTATCAGATAAAGAGTTATACGTAATACGCACACCAGCTTCACTGCTATTAATACGGTTGATTACATCACCAACTGTATCACTGCTGCTTGCTTTGATAACTGTTCCATTGATAGAAAATTCAAAAACATCCCCCTCTAATGCAGTAGCAAATGGAGTATCTTTTAAGGATGCTGTATAACTGATTTTATTAGAAGCCCCATCTGAAAATCCCAATTTACTCAATGTATTTTCTCCAGATACATTGCTAAGTATAATTGTATGACTTGTATCATTTGCTTTCTGTTCTGAGAACTTTAAACATCCACCATCTGCCGAAACTTTGATTGTATCTCCAAACACATTTTTCAGACTTTCATTTAAATTTTCTGCCAACTGTTCAACTGTATCTGCACCTTCGAAACGGACTGTTTTCTTCACTCCATCTAAACTTACTTGGATAGAAAGTTCCTTTCCAGCTAGCTCTGATAGGCTAGATTGGTCGACTATACCCGCTAACCCCTTTGAAATTGCAACTCCATCAGCAGTTGATATCTTACAAGAAGTTGCCAATTGCTTTATACTTGTAATATTCATATTCGTAGCTGCAGAAGAACCAGAGGAAATAACCTTCACTGCAGATGAACTACTCGATGTACTCATAGTATTATACAGAGCATTACTCAAAAGATTGTTATTACCCGTACCAGAGAATGAGAAAAATTTTGTTTTAAAACTATCAATTTTTCCGATAATATCTCTATAAATTTCTTGTTTCCACTCAATTTGCTGCTTTTTGGCATTTTGTGCATCGATTTTGCTTTGTGTTGCAGAAAGTAACTGCTCCACCATACTTTCTGTATCCATTCCCGACACGAGGCCTGTCATCATATTTCCAGTGGTTGCACTCAATGTTGAACTTGTTGATTTTACTGAAGCCATCGTCAATCACTCCTATCTCTTTTTATTCAATAAAAATCCCGTATTCATACTACTGGATCCATAGTTCATACTTTTCACATATCCAGAAACTCTCGATGCTTGTTTGTTTTGTTTGATTCTATTTTGAAGTTTTTGCATCAAATCCTGCATCTGAGTGGATGCAAATGTGTCTTCTTGTTGAATCCTTGCTATAATTTGAAAAATCTCCTGTCCTACTTGATACAGTGGTCTGTACTGTATAGGAGTTTCCTCATAATTTATTCGATTCTGACACACATCTTTTAATACTTCACCATCTTGAGTCTGCATAAAAATTTCTTGTATATTTTTGTCTATCTCATTAATCTTCCCGATAAGCTCTTCTCTTACCGATAACGCTTCCTGAAGCTGATCTATTGCTTCTTCTTCACTGACTTGTAACTTTTTTGTTTCGATTTCATATAGGAGAAAAAGCTGCTTTTTTTCCTGCATCCAATCCAAAATACGCTCAATGTTCTCCATCTTTGTTCTCCTCTGCCTGATGTAATTTTCTAGACAACTGGAATACTTTCAATAGTTCTACTTTGTCTGCTGCTTCTTTGTTGTTCTCCACAGTCAGATAAAGCTCTGCACGAGCAATCTTTTGATCTTCAGGAGCTGAAATTCCAAGCTTCACCTTATCGCCTTTAATCTCAACAACTACTAATTCTATCTCTTCTCCAATTTTAATGGATTCTCCTTTTTTTCTCGTCAGTACTAGCATCTGCTATCCCTCCCCGTTGAAAATTCTCTGGCGTATTGGATAGTCCTGTTCCAGAATAATCTGCATTGCATAGTTGGTTTTGTGGTTCATTAATATTGGGCTTTTTAAATTTACTGTAGATTCCTGAAATGTCTTCCCTATAACAGTGATTACCCAACAATCCAATGGGTCCTGTGGTACTGCCTGTAACGTAAGCAATGCCTCCTGTGAAATAGAAGGTGCATAATCTGGTGTAATCTCCTGTGGATCCATCAAAATAAAGCAAATATCTTGATTTTCCACGGATTGAAGCCAACAGATCCCACTTCCCATATCTGCATCTGATATTAAAACATATTTTGTATACTCTTCAAACCCAAAAATCGGTTGTTTAAATGTAAGTATGCTCTCTTTCTCTACTTCAATTGTTCCAAAATCTCTTGTTGTAATCTGCACTTTTCCTTCCCCCATGCATTTTATTTTACCTCGACTGACCTTTGAAAATCAATCCCTATCTCATAAAGTCAAAAATAGAAGGTGGAATAATACTAGATCCTAACTGTAATGTCACCATCCATGCCATTTCGTATGATTTATTGTTAATAGATTCCTCTTCAAGAGATACTGCCTCTAAATCTACCTGACGAGATTTTAAATTAATATTCTCAGCTTCCAATCTATCTTTTGCTCGGTCTAAAATACTTTGTCTTGTTCCCATCTCTGCAATACATGCAGATAGGTTTTCTTCTGATTTTTTGAGATGTTTCATCGTATCTCCTGCCCCTTGAACATCTCCTGACCTTAATTGCTCTTCTATTTTGGAAATCAAACTACAAATATTATTTGGTTCTCCGTTGGCATCTACACCATAACCTAATGCATCGACTCCAGATGTGGAAATTTTCAAACCTGTCTGTGCATTGATTCCTCCTGGTCTTGATGACATTCCAAACCCAATATCTAGATACACCACTTTATTTTCATTAAAATCCGTTGTAGACTTTGCATCATCTACTGCAACACCATTGAAGAAAATCTTTCCTGTATCATCTACTGTAAATGGTGGCTCATCATTATTGGAACCTGCAAATAAGAATTTATCTCCATAGCGTGCATTCATTGTTTGGATAATTTCATTTTTTAATCCTTTTAACTCTTCTGCAATCACATTCAAATCTTCTTGAGATTTAGTTCCACTTCCTGCACTTACTACACGCTCGTACACAGTTTTTAATACAGAGCTGACTGTCATAATATTATCGTCTGCTGTATTAAGTTCCCCTATGGCACTTTCTACTGTATTAATATACTCTTCATTTTTTGAAATTTGATCTCGCACTACAAAGGCTCTTGCAGCATTTCCTGTATCTTCTGATACATGATTATACTTTCTTCCTGAAGCCAACTTTAGGTTGGAACTTGATAAATCCGAAAGATTTCTTTGCAAGTTTTTAATATAGGTTCGATTCAATGAATTCTCTGTAATTCTCATGCACTATCCTCCTTAACGTCCTACCAGTCCTGTGTTGTTGATCAATACATCTAACTGCTCATCCATCGTAGTCATCATACGTGCCAATGCCTGATAAGCCTTGTTATATGACATCATCTCCACCCCTTCTTCATTCAAAGAAACACCAGATGTAGACATTCGCTCTTCATCTACACCCTCTGCCGTAGAGATTGTTGTTTCCAATCTTGCCTGATTTGTAGTCATGTCATTTCCTAACGATGTGGTAATATATGTGACAAACTCGCTGAATGTTCCTGTAAATTCTCCGTCAAATGAGAAATCTTCATCCAAAAGATTTTTCATGTTCAACACATGTGTATTGTCCATCTCTCCGTCTGGGTTTTTCTGGATGATGTAGTTTACATTTGCATCCCACAAGTCACTAATCTTGATATTGGCTGCTGTAACAACACCATCTTCTCCTTGCAGTAATGTTTTATATCCAGCTGCTCCATCATCATTTGGAATTACCTGATTAAAGGCATCTACTAGCTGTTGTGCTAAATGATCCAATTTATTTTGATAATATGGAATTCCTTTATCTAGCTGACCTCCTCCAGTCAACACGTCTGCATACCCTTTCAATGCACCTGTTGGAAGTTTTACTTCATCTCCACTGCCTCTCCATGTCATAGGGAGTCCATCTGCACCAAGTATCAATCGATCTGCTGTATATTGATTTCCTGAACCATCTACTACCATACGTCCATTAAAACGTACCTGAACACCACCATCTTCCTGTTGAATAACTTCTACTGCACCGTATCTTGCCAACTCATCTAAAATCAAATTTCGTTGATCTAATAATTCATTTGGTCCATAATTTTTTCCATCATAATCTACACAAGTACGAATCTGTGTTACAATTGCCTCGTTCAAATCTGCAATCTGCTCTAACTTTGAGTTCACCTCATCTACGGAAATACTCAAATATTCCATTTGCTGCTTCTGAATTCTATCCAACTTGGAAGAATATTGATTTAATACTTGCACTACCGATGTAAATGCTGAACGTACATTATTAGCCTGTACTTCCTGATATGGATTTTCACTAAACTGAGTCATTGCTGTTAAAAGTGTGGATAATGCATCTTTGATTCCTGTTCCTTCTACTTCTGGATCTGAAATTGCAGCTTCGATTTCACTTAGCATAGCTTGTCTTTGGTCATAATATCCCACATCTCCGTATTCTTCACGGAACTTGCTGTCTAAAAAGGAGTTTCTAATCTGACCAACACCAACAGCTGCGACTCCCTGTCCTGCAAGAGGAATGGAGCTATAAGAACGTCCATATCCACTTCGAATGCTCACAGATACTGTATCCAAACGCTGTCTTGTATACCCTTCTGTCTTTACATTACTAATATTATTGGCTACAACATCCAATCCTTTTTGATTGACTTGTATTCCCCTCTTTGTTGTTTCTAATCCCATAAATGTAGGTCTCAATTTTCTCACCTTCCCTTTTCAAATCTTTGTTTGTAAAATAGAACCTGTTCCCGCTCTATATGCTTCATATCCTTTTGCCTGACTCTTCTTAGGAGCATTTGTAGGGAAATTTGTTACTCCCATTCCTGCAAGAGCTGTTTGTGCTAATTTGACACATTTTTGATTGATAAATTTTACGGAAGTCACACTATGTTCGATTCTCTGATATAGTGCTTCTAACTGGCTATAATATGCTTCATTTTGTGCCAACTCTAGCAGCTCTTTGAATGTCTTCCCATCAAAGCCTTCCTCCAAAAAGAGCTGTATGCGTCTTTGTTCCATGTTTTGAATTTGCTTATCCAATGCTTGCTGCATCACAATCGTCTGTTCTACTGCAGATAATTCTCCCTTTGTCAAAGTTGCCAGCTTTTCTTCTTGTTTTTGTTCTACCTGTTCAAAAAAAGCTGCATATTCTTCTAGAAATGTAATAATCCTTTCCATGTGCTTTCCTTTCTTAAAACAGACATTCTGCTAAAACTTCAGATGATATATGATACGTACCAGCTTGAATTTGCTGCTTTAACTGTGCCAAACGATCTGGCTGTATGTCATACTCCATCTCTTGGCTAATAATTGCAGTTGCTTTCGCTGCCTGTTGCTGACGAATTCCGCTGTTACTAATCACAATGGCATCTTTTTGCTTGTCAATACTACTTTTTTCTATCGCATTCCATGTATCAGGCTGTGTCTTACTATTCTTTACACGTTCCATCATGGTTTTATAAATAAAACAACCTGTCATACCTTTCACTTCCATATTGCAACATCCTTTCTTCGTTACATAGACTCTAATTATAATATCGTATATTTTTAAAAAAACTTTATACTTTTCTCAAATATGGTACATAAATATGCAAAAAATCACCAGCTTTCTTGATTTCTGAAAACTGGTGATTTTAAAGTTATCCTTATGATATTTTCAAAATTTCTTTTACAATCTCTTTCATCTTATCTGTGTCACATTCTCTTGTATGTAACACGTTTGCATTTTGAATTTCTTTGATTGCATTTGGAACTTCTACACCTGATACACGCTCTAACTCTTGAATTAAAGCAAATTCTTCTTCTGAAGCGTAGTTGTCATCAATTGCAGTCATAACGCTTTTTACAAACTTATAAGGGCTTGCCGTAGATACCACCAATTCTTTTGTAGTATCTTTTGTTTCTTCCTGATATTTTTTGCATACATAGGCTGCAACTGCTGTGTGTGTATCCATTACATAGCCTGTATTGTGGTATGTATCGTGAATCATTTGTGCAGTTTCTGTCTCTGTTGCAAATCCTCCGACGAAATCTCCCATTCTCTCTTTCATATCTGGTGTAATCTCGTAAGCTCCTTTTGTTTTTAATTCTTCCATGAACTGTGCATTTTTCTCGCCATCTTGTCCTGACACTGTATATATCAAGCGTTCCAAGTTACTTGAAACTAAAATATCCATGGATGGGGAGGAAGTTAGAACAAACTCTCGATTTTTATCGTATTTGCCTGTTTCAAAGAAATCAAACAATACTTTATTTTCATTGGATGCACAAATCAACTTTTGAATTGGAATTCCCATTTGTTTTGCATAATATGCAGCTAAAATATTTCCAAAATTTCCTGTTGGAACTGTAACGTTGATTGGTTCTCCCTCTAAAATCTCTCCATTTTGCAATAATTTAGCATATGCATATACGTAGTAAACAACTTGTGGAACTAAGCGTCCAATATTGATAGAGTTTGCTGATGAAAACTGATAGCCTGCCTCATCCAATTCTTTTGCAAGCTTCTTGTCTTCAAACAATGCCTTTACTCCACTTTGTGCATGGTCAAAATTCCCATGAAGTGCTACAACTGCTGTATTTTCCCCTTTTTGTGTCACCATTTGTAGCTCTTGTACTTTACTTACCCCATCTTTTGGGTAAAATACAATAATTTTTGTTCCTTCCACATCTGCAAAACCAGCTAGAGCTGCCTTTCCAGTATCACCTGATGTAGCTGTTAAAATAACAATTTCTTTTGTTACATGGTTTTTCTTTGCTGCTGTTGTTAAAAGATGTGGCAAAATGGATAATGCCATATCTTTAAATGCAATCGTTGCACCATGAAATAACTCCAAGTAATAGGTATCTTCTACTTTCACTAGAGGAGCAATCACTTCTGTATCAAATTTGGAATCGTATGCTTTTTGAATACATTCTTTTAGCTCTTCCTCTGTAAAATCAGTCAAAAATTGTTTCATAACAACATATGCAGTTTCCTGATAAGACATCTCTTTTAATTCATCCATGGTGACATCTAATTTTGGAAGCTGTTCTGGAACAAAAAGACCTCCATCTTCTGCCAATCCTTTTAAAATTGCCTCTGATGCTGTCACTACTTTTTGAGAATTTCTTGTACTCTTATATAATAGACTCATCCCTATACCTTCTTTTTCTTTCACAAATTTTTATTGCTTTTTACTAGATTTTCCAAAAAAAATGAATAACAATGCACTCACTGCCATAAGTACTGGGTAGTAAAGATATGGCATGATCTCAAATGGCGTTAAACCTGTTAGGGTTGCTGCGGACAGCAGCTGTGCTCCATATGGGAGTAAGCCTTGCCCTACTGATGTAAAAATATCCAAAAGAGATGCAGAACGCTTGGAATCTACACCAAACTCATTGCTGATTTCTTTTGCAATTGGACCTGCCATAACAATCGCCACGGTGTTATTTGCTGTACACATATCTACAAGCAATGCAAGAGCAGCAATCCCAGCTTGTGCCCCCTTTTCCCCATGAATACGTCTGCGAATAAGCTGTAATATGAATTGAATCCCTCCATACTCACGTACCAATGCAACGATACATGCCACAATAATGGATATCACTGTAATGTCATACATTCCCATAACACCATCCCCTACAACAGAAAACATCTGCATAGTGGAAATACTGCCTGTTACCACGCCAACAATTAAAGAAACTACCGTTCCTCCTATTAATACAACAAATACATTTACACCGATTAACGCTCCAATCAATACGAGAATATAAGGAATAATTCTTGCAAAATGGAACGATAAATTTTGTACAGATTCAAAGTTTCCGTTTTTTGTAATAAATCCAAAAATCACAACTGTTATAATTGCCGCTGGTAATATAATAAGAAAATTCGCTTTGAATTTATCTTTCATGTCACAGCCTTGTGTTTTTACTGCTGCAATTGTTGTATCTGAAATGACAGAAAGGTTATCTCCAAACATCGCACCACAAACTACTGCTCCAATACACATTGTCTGTGCAAATCCTGTTTTCTCACTAATTCCAACTGCTATTGGTGCTAAAGCTGCTATCGTCCCCGTAGAAGTTCCCATAGAAAGAGAGATAAAGCACCCTAGCACAAATAGTCCAACTACTGCAAATTGCGATGGCAGAATAGACAACCCAAAATTTACAGTACTTTCTACTCCACCTGCAGCATTTACTGCTCCAGAAAATCCACCTGCACAGAGGAAAATCAAACTCATAGTTATCATATTCTCATCTGCCAGCCCAGTGGAAACTACTCGGATTTTTTCATCAAAACTTAAACTCTTATTCTGTAAAAAGGCAACGAATAAAGCAATGAGAAATGCGACAATCGCAGGCATTGCATAAAAATCCCCTGATACAATTCCAACCCCTAAGAACAGAACCAAAAATACTCCTATGGGAAGCAGCGCAATTGCTCTTCCTCTTTTTTGTTCTTCTTTCACCTTATTTCTTCCAATCCTCGTTTTTTTTACTATTTGTATATTTCACAAGCCCTCCTGCTGCAATTAATTTTTGCATAAACTCTGGAAATGCCTGTCCTTGATACTGTGTTCCTTT
>JAHLFA010000126.1 GCA_018883985.1 Candidatus Ruminococcus intestinipullorum
CTAAAAACTCCTTTCTTAAAATCACTCATCATACACCATCATTTATCCCACCTAATATAGAAGCTGCTATAACTAATCCATCACATACCCTATACGATTCACCCCAAGCACACCTCTACGAAGTACTGTAATATCAATGGTTTCATAATTTGATGTACTAATCTGAACTGCTGTTGAAGTTCTAGTAACATTTGTTCTTTGAATTTCCGTTCTAGGAACTGGTATATAATGAACCTCCATTTCTTTAAGAACATCTTCTGGTAATTCATAATTTTGTTCTACTAATCCAAAGCAAGTAAACCCCGTATCAACACAGAAAGAAATCAGTTTTTTCTTTCCAATATTATACACAACAGCAAGAGAACATCCAAGCAGGCTACCTATTGCATAACTTATACCTGGCAATTGAGGACAAAGAGCTTGTACTATTGCTCCGCCAACTTTCATGCTAACAAGATAGCCAGAAGAAACCATCAATGTATCCATAAATTTTACCCCCATCTCTTTTGAGGTCATCTTCCCTAGTGCAACCATAATACTATCCTTGATAGTTCCAATAATTACTGTTACTGCCACACCAACTACAGATGGGCTAACTTGCTTGATGGATTCACCAAGCATCCCCTTCTGAATAGCCATTTCTACAAGATAGGCTATTGAACCTCTTAAGAACGCTTCTCCACTTACTGAAATAATCTTTTTACTGGATTTCTTTAATCCCACCAAATCAATCTCACCATGTTTAATAATATAATCAATTGCTTTATAAATTTCTGGAACAAGTTGAGTAATTGCTGTAATGGCTGTAGCAGTAAGTCCAGCTTTCATAGCTTGTTTCATATATTCAATTTGCATTTCCCCTAATAACGGAGATTTACTACATCCATGATTCTCAGGATTGAACCTACCCTCTTTTGCTTCTCTCGCAATTTGCTTTGCTTCATTAATACTTAGTTCTTTAGACTCAACCCCTTCACCATCACAAATTTTCCCCACAAGGTGTTCCCTTGTGTCTACGTGTGACTGGGACACATCAGGTCTAGTCTCAATATTCTTCAAGGCACGCCTATGTGCCCATGCTTTTGCTTCTTCTACCTGTTCAGCAGCAACAAGCCGTTCCTGACCATGGTATTTTGATGCCCTTGCTTCAGGGTTAAGTGCAGCTTGCATATTCTCAGCATCTTGCGCTGTATTTGAATATTTTAAGCTATATGATTTACCAAAGTTTGTTTCAACATCAACAGTACCATAACCATTCTCTTGAAGCGTCCAAGCTCTATGCTCAGAACCTTGTCTGATTGCCTCAATATTAAATGTTCCAGCATGCATCTCTTCAGCCACATAACCTTTAAATTGTTCCACACCAAGATTCACATATGGATGTTCATTGATACTTTTTGCAAGCTGATCGATTGCATCATTAATTTGTTGTATATGTTCATTCTTAAGGTGTATAGCTTCGTTCTGAGTCATGTTACTTATGTAATCAGAAAATGCGCTATGACCTGCAACATCAGCTCCTAGCATTTTCATCATAAAATCCCATCCGTATCTTACATTTTCTAACTCACTCACACTAGTTACCTACGCATTCATGAACTCTTCCAGACCATTTCTATAAAGATTTACTACTCCGTAAAAAAGCATTTGACGTCTAACAGTATTCTTATCCCGAAGTAGATCTCCTGCTTTATCTACAACAATAGTTCCTGCTTTCCCAACTATATCAGTTCCTTTAAGTATTCCCTCTTTTGCACTAACAAGAAAAGCTGGTGTTTTTCTTGTTTTCACTTCTTCATCTATATCAGTTTGTACCCTAGGTTCAATTGTATCAGTATTCTCAATCTTTGCATTTTGGGGTTGTTTGATTATTTCTGGAATAGGAAGTTCAGCTAGTTTTTTAATAAATGCTAAGTACTCCTCCTTTTCCTTAATATCCCTTGGATTAACAAACAAAACTGCTTGATTACCAGCCCATCCAAATTTAACTCCAGAATCGTCAAACTTGACATCTACAACAGGAATCAGTGAATCAGTGCCTTTGATATCACCTAAAAATAAAACCTTGTCTTTAATATTTCCAGCCTTCTTATTGCCAAGCCATACTTTTTCTGTCCAAGCAACAATGTTAATAGAATTATCTCTTGTCCCGATAACTTGCCCATCATCAGCGTCATCATTTGTTTCTACCATTTTCTTCAGCTGATTCATAAGCATCTCATCTTTATATACTACAATCAGTGTTTTCTCCATTCCAAACATAGAAATCTCTCCTTCTCTAAACAGCAAACGAAACTTTTCTTCCCTTATCTCTTTCTATATACAAATTTCTTATGATACACAAAATTATATCATTAGAGCCTATTTTTTACCAGTAGACCTCCATTTACACAAAAATAAGGAGTCCCCTTCTACAAAACAAAAGAGTCCTCCTCACATATTTATTATAAAAAATCCCCTTCATTCACTTGCCATACTTCCTTCGCAAGATTAAATACTGCCCATCCTTTCGGCCACCCCACATAAAATGCGACATGTGTTATAATCGCCGCTATTTCTTTTTGTGTAACTCCATGAGCCTTTGCATTTTGTAAATGATATATTAGTGATGAATCTGTAATTCCAGAAGACATCAAGGCAACTACTGTTATTATACTTCGTGTCTTTATATCTATATCTTGATTATTCCAATTCTCTCCAAACAATATATCATCATTAAAATGTGCAAATTCAGGAGCAAATTCTCCTAATGAATCTCTACCCGCCGTCTGTACGATTTTGTCCATAATCCATATCCTCCCAATATTTCTTGAAAAAACTATAATCTAATATGAAATCCTAAAATAATCTAAATATGCCTTATACTTATCCTGAGCTGCTAAACAAGTGTCTATCAAATATCCATTCTCATTATCCCATTCATTCAATCCACGATAATAAAATAATTTTAGATTATCTTCAATTATGAATGGAACAATATTATATTTCAACCATTCTTTAAACATAATCAATCTTCCCACACGTATACAAGTTTTCAAATAATAGGATGTACTGTATTTTGTGCCATAACTCCTACTAATCTATGAGGAATATAAGGTTCTTCTAGATAAAGAATTTCTTCCTGTGCTAGATGAATATCCACCGCTTTGACAGCCCCATCCACATGATGGGGCTTTGTTGCTCCCACAATAGGTGATGCTACTTTTGTAAGTAGCCAAGCCAAAGAAATTTCTGTCATGGATACTCCATGTTTTTCTGCCAGTTCTTCTACTCTTTCAATAATAACACGATCCTGCTGTGCTGTTGCATCGTATTTTAACTTTGCATAACTGTCTTCTTCCAGTCGTTTTGATGTTTCCCCTGCTTTTTTAGAAAGTCTTCCTCCTGCTAAAGCACTATATGGTGTCATTGCAATGTTATCTTCCCTGCACAGCTTTTCCATTTCCCGTTCTTCCTCACGGAAGATTAAATTATAATGTCCCTGTATGGATATAAACTTTGCAAATCCCTCCTTTTCAGCAAGTGCATTTGCCTTTGCAAGCTGATATGCATAACAGTTAGAAATGCCAATATACCTTGTCTTTCCAGCTTTTACAATATTATTTAAGCCTTCCATAATATCGTAAAGTGGCGTCTCATAATCCCACATATGATAAATATACAAATCCACGTAGTCCATGCCAAGATTCTCAAGACTTTTGTTTATCATCCGTTCAATATGTTGCTGCCCAGTGATGCCTCTTTCAATTTCTTCCTGTGTGCGTGGAAGAAATTTTGTAGCGACTATAACTTCATCACGTTTTGCATAATCCAAAAGAGCTTTCCCAAGATACTGTTCGCTTGTTCCATTCTGATATGCAATCGCTGTATCAAAAAAATTAATTCCTGCGTCCAAACCCTGACGGATGATTACATGGGAATGCTCTTCGTCAACGGTCCATGTGTGCTGTCCACTTGAAGCATCTCCAAAGCCCATACACCCCATACAAATGCGGGATATATTCAGATCTGTATTTCCTAATTTTATATACTCCATCTCACACTCATCTCCTTAATAAATCTAAAAAACAAACATCGTTTTGTCTTTCCTGTTATACCTCCTTCTATTCTGACTCCGTGTCATTATTATTTCAAATACTTATATTTTATTATTTATTATGCTTGAAATGTATAATATAAAAAATTCCCATGCCGACATTCATATTAAAGTTAGCATGAGAATTTTTTACTTATTTACTATTTTCAATTTTAT
>JAHLFA010000127.1 GCA_018883985.1 Candidatus Ruminococcus intestinipullorum
GATTAAGAGTATTGCACGTGAGGCAGGTTCACGTACAAAGATGGCCGTATGGTCTAATGATGAGAACGTAGATCCAGTAGGAGCATGCGTAGGAATGAACGGAGCTAGAGTTAATGCTGTAGTAAATGAGTTAAGAGGAGAAAAAATCGATATTATTAATTGGAGCGATAACCCAGCATTATTAATAGAGAATGCATTAAGTCCAGCAAAAGTAATTTCTGTTATGGCAGATCCAGACGAAAAGACTGCAAGTGTAATTGTACCAGACTATCAGTTGTCATTGGCTATTGGAAAAGAAGGTCAAAATGCAAGATTGGCAGCACGTTTGACAGGATATAAGATAGACATTAAGAGTGAAAGTCAGGCGATTGCATCTGGAGAGTTGCCAGAAAATTATATGGAGCAGATGTCTGAAGCTGAAGAAACAGTCTAAGAAGAATAAACCCTTGTGAGGTGAGGTATTTGAATAATAAAAAGAAAGTTCCTATGCGTAAGTGTGTAGGATGCCAAGAGATGAAGGTGAAAAAGGAGCTGCTTAGAGTACTTAGAACAGAAAGCGGCGAATTTGTATTGGATACCACTGGAAGACAGAATGGACGTGGAGCTTACTTGTGCTTTTCCAAAGAGTGTTTTGAAAAAGCTGTAAAAAATAAAGGGTTAGAGCGTTCATTTAAGCAAGAAATCCCAAAGCAGGTATACGAGCATTTGGAAAAGGAGATGGAACAGTTTGAAGCAAAATAAAATACTATCCATGCTTGGACTGTCACAAAAGGCAGGAAAGTGTGTAAGTGGAGAGTTTATGACGGAAAGTGAAACCAAACTTGGTCGAGCGTTTCTAGTTATTGTTGCAGAAGATGCATCTGACAATACAAAGAAAAAATTCCTGGATATGTGTAAATACTACAAGGTTCCAATTTACTTTTATGGGGATAAAGATACCTTAGGGCATGCAATAGGCAAAGAATTCCGTGCGTCTTTGGCGATATTGGATGAGGGATTTGCAAGAGGAATTCAAAAACAATTGGAAATGAAGGATCATACGATTGCATAGAGGAGGTAGTGATATATGACAAAATTAAGAGTGTATGAATTGGCAAAAGAGCTTGGAATGGATAATAAAGAGTTAATGGAAGTATTGGAAAAGAAAAGTGTAGAGGTGAAAAATCATATGAGCACTTTATCAGACGAAGTAGCTGAGGAGATTCGTAGAATGAAAAATGGTGGTTCTTTAGATGGAGCAGAGAAAAAGAAAAACATCGTGCAAGTATTTCGTCCACAGAACTCTAAAAGTGGAACTCGCCGTCAGTCAAATGGACAGCGTCAAGAACGCCCACAAAATACAGGGAATAGTTCCAAATCTTCTAAAAATTCTGGACAGCAAAATCGTCGTCCAGCAGAACGTTTAGAACGCCCAGCCTCTGGAAAAGACCGTCAAACAGGAGATAGAAATCAGGGAGGACGTCAGGAATATTCTCAGAACAATTCAAGAGGTGGACAGAGAAATTCACAACGCCAAGATTCAAGAAAAAATGACAGAGAAGTTTTATCAGCTCCATTGGTAGAACATCAAAAGGCTCAAAGAAGTAAAGCGAAAGAAAAAGAAAAAGAGTATAAGAAAAAAGAATTTAGAAAAGACTTTGAGGGCAAAAAAGGTAAGAAACAAAAAGATGTTATGGAAGTTTTGAAGCCACAGCCAAAGCCAGTGGAGAAAAAAGTAGA
Source organism: Candidatus Ruminococcus intestinipullorum (assembly GCA_018883985.1). Taxonomy (GTDB): domain Bacteria; phylum Bacillota; class Clostridia; order Lachnospirales; family Lachnospiraceae; genus Mediterraneibacter; species Mediterraneibacter intestinipullorum_A. The sequence continues at coordinate 1,720 of JAHLFA010000127.1, forward strand.
AGAGATTAAACAGATTGTAATTCCAGAAGTGCTTACAATCCAAGAACTAGCAGATAAGATGAAAATAGTTCCTTCTACAATCATTAAAAAGTTATTTTTACAAGGAAAAGTAGTAACTGTTAATCAAGAAATTGATTTTGAAACAGCAGAAGAAATTGCAATGGAATTTGAAATCCTTTGTGAAAAGGAACAAGTTGTAGACGTGATTGAGGAGCTTTTAAAAGAGGACGAAGAAGATGAAAGTAAGATGGAAAAACGTCCTCCTGTAGTATGTGTTATGGGGCATGTAGACCACGGAAAAACATCTCTTTTGGATGCAATTCGTGATTCCAACGTTACAGACCGAGAAGCAGGTGGAATTACACAGCATATTGGAGCGTCTGTTGTTGAGATTAATGGAGAAAAAATTACATTCCTTGATACACCAGGACATGAAGCATTTACAGCAATGCGTATGCGTGGAGCAAGCTCAACAGATATTGCAATTCTTGTGGTGGCAGCTGATGATGGGGTTATGCCACAAACAGTAGAAGCGATTAATCATGCAAAAGCTGCTGGAATTGAAATTATCGTTGCAATTAATAAAATTGACAAACCAAGTGCCAATATAGAACGTGTAAAACAAGAACTTATTGAATACGAGTTAATCGCAGAGGATTGGGGTGGAAGCACTATCTTTGTTCCTGTTTCAGCTCGTACAAGAGAAGGTGTTCATGAGCTTCTAGAAATGGTTCTTTTGACAGCAGAAGTGATGGAATTAAAGGCAAATCCAGATAGAAGTGCTAGAGGATTGGTTATTGAGGGTGAGCTTGATAAAGGAAAAGGTTCTGTAGCAACTGTATTAGTACAGAAAGGTACTTTACGAATTGGAGATGCCATTGCTGCAGGTTCTGCTCATGGTAGAGTACGTGCTATGATGGATGATAAAGGAAGACGTGTAAAAGAGGCAGGTCCATCTCAACCAGTAGAAATTCTTGGATTAAATGATGTACCACAAGCTGGTGAAGTATTTGTTGGTTGTGCTTCAGAAAAAGAAGCGAGAAACTTTGCAGAAACATTTATTTCACAGCATAGAGTGAAGATGTTAGAAGAAACAAAATCAAAGATGTCATTGGATGATTTGTTTAACCAAATTCAAGAAGGAAACTTAAAAGAGTTGAATATTGTTGTGAAGGCAGACGTACAAGGTTCTGTAGAGGCAATTAAACAAAGCTTGCTTAAACTTTCTAATGAAGAGGTTGTTATTAAGATTATTCATGGAGGAGTTGGTGCAATCAATGAGTCTGACGTAATCTTAGCATCTGCATCCAATGCAATTATTATTGGATTTAACGTACGCCCAGATGTGACTGCAAAAGAAATTGCAGAGCGAGAAGGCGTAGATTTAAGATTGTATCGTGTAATTTACAATGCAATTGAAGATGTAGAAGCGGCAATGAAAGGTATGCTAGACCCTGTTTATGAAGAAAAAGTACTTGGTCATGCAGAAGTAAGACAGACATTTAAAGCATCAGGAGTTGGTACAATTGCTGGTTCTTACGTACAGGAT
>JAHLFA010000128.1 GCA_018883985.1 Candidatus Ruminococcus intestinipullorum
CCATTGATATCTCCCAAATCTAACTTATTGTATTTGTACTTTGCACAGCCTGCTGTTAAAATTACAGCATCCTTTGGAAGCATTTTTGCAAACTCTGTGTAGTAATTTCTAGATTTGCTGCGTCCATCACATCCTGCCATTACTACAAATTTACGAATTGCTCCTGATTTTACAGCTTCAACTATTTGATCTGCAAGGGCAAGTACTTGATTGTGTGCAAATCCTCCTACGATTTCTCCCGTTTCTAATTCTGCTGGGGCTTCACATCTCTTTGCATGTTCAATCAAGGCACTAAAATCCTTTTCCTCTCCAATTTCTCCCTCGATATGCTTGCAGCCTGAAAATCCTACTGCTCCTGTTGTATACACTCGATCTTTATAACTATCCTTTGGAGGTACTAAACAGTTTGTTGTCAATAAAATTGGCCCATGGAATGCTTCAAACTCTTCTGTTTGTTTCCACCATGCATTTCCGTAGTTTCCTACAAAATGTTCATACTTTTTAAATGCAGGATAATAATTTCCTGGAAGCATTTCAGAATGTGTATAAACATCTACCCCTGTTCCCTGTGTTTGTTCTAACAGCATTTCCAAATCTCTTAAATCGTGTCCAGAAATTAAAATTGCTGGATTTTTTCTTACACCAATATTTACTTTTGTAATTTCTGGATTTCCATATTTTTCAGTATTTGCAGCATCTAACAATGCCATTGCATCTACTCCATATTTTCCTGTTTTAAGTGCCAAAGCAGTCAACTCATCCACACTAAGCGTATCATCTAATAATTTTGCCAAAGTTTCCTCTAAAAATGCTGAAATTGCATCCTCTTCTTTTCCTAGGACATTTGCATGTTTTAAATATGCTGCCATTCCTTTCAATCCATAAGTGATTAATTCTCTCAAGCTTCTAATATCTTCATTTTCTGTAGAAAGAACTCCCACTTCTACTTCTTGGTTGTTCCACATTGCAGCCTTACTAAGAGTATCCTTAGAGTTTACCTCTTTAAGCAAATCTAGTTTCAAATCCAGTGTTTTTTCAATCTGATTTTTAATTTTTTCATCATCAAAATTTGCATTTGTAATCGTAATAAAAAGATTTTGCTCTACAAGATGATTCCACTCTTTCTTAATTTCTTTTCCTTCTTTACGAAGTACAGTTAAAACTTCTGCCAATCCTTTTGTTGCGTAAATCAATAAATCTTGAAGTTTTGCTGTTTGTGCGCTCTTTCCACATACCCCTTTGATTGTACAGCCTTTACATCCAGCCGTTTCTTGACATTGATAACAAAACATTTTATTTTCCATTAAAATCTATCTCCTTTGCATATTTTTCTTTTCGCTTGGTTACTACGATATTTGTTTTATCACAGAAAATCTCCTATTTCCATTGCATTTGCAACAAAAATAAATCTATGTTTAAATTTCATAAATTTTCCAATTTTAAGTTTGCTCTTATAAAGTAAATATAGTATATTAAAAGTATTATGATTTTGGGGGCAAGGGTTATGAATGAGGTATATAGAAAAGAGCATAAATATTTAATATCAACTACTACTTTCTTTGAGTGCAAGGCTGCACTTTCCCATATTTTACAGGAGGATTCACATACCAAAAAATACGGATTTTATGAAGTTCGTTCTTTATATTTTGACTCTATTGATGATAGAGATTATGTAGAAAAATTAGACGGTGTGGAAATTCGCCGAAAAATTCGTCTAAGAAACTATGGTGCAGACAGCACTTTTGCACTTCTTGAAATGAAACAAAAACAAGGGGACTATCAAAAAAAACGTTCTCTTCGTTTAGAAAAGTCAGATGCTTTAGAGCTTATCTCTGGTAATTATACGGTTCTACTCAAATACAATACCCCTTTTGCACTTGAATGCTATTCTATTATGAATATGTACTGCTATCGTCCAGCTACAGTAGTTAGCTACAAAAGGCGAGCATTTCTTGCAAAAGAGAATAAAATTAGAATCACATTTGACTATGATATTTGTGCCACTGAGAGTAGTTTCAATATATTCTCAGATTTAAATCAATTCCCTGTTCTAGACCCTTATGCTAGTGTACTAGAAGTAAAATATAATGGGTTTCTTCCTTCTTATATCAAGGATGTAATAAACTCTCATATTCATACGCAAGTTAGCGTTAGCAAGTACTGTCTAGCAAGAAAAATCAGTAAACATTATGTATTTATTTAATAAGGAGAAGTATCATGAATGACGTTTTACGAGACCTATTAGAACAAAGTACCACACTGACACTAGAAGAAATTATTCTACATATTGTTTCTTCGGCACTCATTAGTATTGCCATTTACATTTCCTATTGGTTTACTCATGTGGGTACAGCTTATAGCAAAAAATTTAATGTTTCACTCGTAACACTTACTATTTTAACAGCAACTGTTATGACCGTTATTGGTAATAATATCGCACTGTCTCTTGGTATGGTTGGTGCGTTATCTATCGTGCGTTTTAGAACAGCTATCAAGGATTCCAGAGATACTACCTATATCTTTTGGGCGATTATCGTTGGAATTTGCTGTGGTGTTGGAGATTATATTGTTGCTGGTGTAGGAACAATTACAGTATTTTGCGTTCTTCTAGTATCTGGACGTGTAAGAAATGAAAACAGAATTTTATTAATTATCAAAGGCTCTAGAAATAACGAGTTAAAAATCGAGAGTGTTGTTTTTAACTATTTCAATAAAAAAGCTCTACTAAGAGTAAAAAATAGCACCACTTCTTCCATTGAATTTATTTATGAAATGTCGAGAAAAACATATGAGCTTTCGTATAAACAAGAAAAATCTATTATAAATGCTTTGTATGATTTAGAACAAGTTGAATATGTAAATATTGTTACTCAAAATGACGAGATTAGTGGTTAATTATTATGAAGATAAAAATTTTTTATTTAGGAACATGTATCCTACTAATTGTATCTTGTATTTTCTTAAATAGTCTGTACTCCACTACACAGATTAAAAGAGTTCATCAGCATCAGACAGATACAAGCTTGCCTGTAGTTCGTATTAACACAAACGGACAAGAGATTCCAGGTGCCCCAAAGGAACAAGTAAATTCCGAGGGTATCTCCTATCTTTCAACGTCCAGCGTAGATTCAACTGAGGAAATCATTGCCAATATTTCCTTTGAAGATGGAGAATCTACAATTGTGTCAGATACAAGGCTTCATTACCGTGGAAACTCCTCACGGTATTTTGATAAGAAATCCTATTCTGTAAAATTAGTAAACTCAGATGGTACAAAAAATGCACAAAAACTTTTTGGTATGTCAAAACATAATGATTGGGTATTAAATGGACCATTTTTAGACCGTTCTCTTATGAGAAACTATCTCTGTTATAACATTGCTGGTGAAATTATGTCCTACTCGCCTAATGTGCGTTACTGTGAGCTTTATGTAAACGAGGAGTACCAAGGACTTTATCTTCTTGTAGAAACAGTTAGTCAGGGAATTGGTCGAATTAACTTAACAAAAACAGAGAAAAATAAACCTTATACAAGTTTTATTGTAAACTGGGATCGAACAGAAAAAACAAAGCTGTCTCTTGATAATTTTACAGCATATACTATGAAGAGTTCTTTTTCTTCTTTATCTGTACGGTATCCTGGTACCTTAAATTTAACCGAAGATAAATTTAATTATATTTCGACTCAAATTAGTGATTTAGAAAAAATTTTATATTCCAGCTCGCTATTTTATGAAGATACCTATTCTTCCATTTTAGATATGAATGAATTTGCAGAATATTTTGTAATCAATGAATTTTTTAGAAATGCAGATGCTGGATTTTATTCTACATATCTATACAAAGATTTGCGTGAAAAAATCAAACCCGTTGTTTGGGATTTTAACAATTGCTGCGATAACTTTATTCATGACGAGTTTGATGAATCAGGTTTCTCTTTAACAGATGCACCTTGGTTTAATCAACTCTTGAAAGACAAAGAATTTGTAACACTTGTAATAGAAACTTACCGTGTTCTTCGAGAACAGTACTTATCGGAAGAATATTTAATGAACTACATTGACGATGTAGATACATGGCTAGGGGATAGTATTACAAAGAATGATATGGTATGGGGATATGTGTACGAT
>JAHLFA010000129.1 GCA_018883985.1 Candidatus Ruminococcus intestinipullorum
CATATATCATCATCAAACGACCCTGTCCTACTGCAGCACATGCTTGCTTTTCAGACTCTGTTTCTGGTCGATATTTCATCCCTAGTGCATTTCTTCCTACTCCTACAGCTCCAGAAGAAACAACAATCACTTCTTTACCTTTATTTCTTAGATTGATTAAAATTCTAACAAATTTCTCTAGCTTTTCTAAATTAATATTTCCAGTTTCTTCATATGTAATCGTGGAAGTTCCTACTTTAATTACAATCCTTTGTTTATCCAAAAGAAAATCTCTTCTGTCCATTCTTCTTATATCCTTTCAAGTCTGCTTAACCTTTATTTGTCAAGAAATCTCTATTCTAAGATCTCAATTTGACATACCTTCATCGCCTCTAATGCTCTCTTATGGCTCTCTGGCGTCACACCTGCACAACAAGAGGCATCCACTAAAATTGGTACTTCTGGAAAAAATGCTTTGCATAACATCGCATTGGATATCACACAAATATCTGTGCAAAGCCCAACCAATACAATACGCTCAATGGGTTCTTCTTGATCAGCCTTTTTTAACTGTTCCATCAGGTCTTTGCTTCCAAATGTGGGCTTATGAATCGGTTCTTCCTTTACCAAACATGCAATTTCTTCTGGAAATTCCCATCCAAATGTTCCTAAAATACAATGTTTTACAGGAAGATTTTTTCCCTCTAATGTAGATAAATACGTCTCTTCATGTGTATCCTTTGTAAAAAAGACTTTTCCCTGAAATCCTTTTATTTTCTCAATAACATTGGGAACTATATTCTTTGCTTCCTCTGTTCCTAACGCACCATCTATAAAGTCATTTTGCATATCTACAACAATTAATATTTCCATATAGGCCCCCTATTTTCATCTTCGTATTTTTTCTATTATACCCCATATTATACTATATTTCTAGATACCTTTTCTTTCTTCTCTGATTTAATTCAGCGCAACTTATAAATATTCAAATTTTATTGCATATATTATCTTTTTCATTTTTATTATTGCATAATTATAATTTTTGTTGTATATTATAAAAAAACACATTTACTGATTGGGAGGAAAACTATCATGAAAGAAAAAGTAATTTTAGCTTATTCTGGGGGACTTGACACCACTGCTATTATTCCATGGTTAAAAGAGCATTTTGATTATGAAGTAACCTGCTGTTGTATTGACTGTGGTCAAGGAGAAGAACTGGATGGATTAGAAGATCGTGCAAAACTCTCTGGAGCTTCAAAACTATATATTGAAAATATTGTTGATGAATTTGCCGAAGAATACATTATGCCTTGCGTAAAGGCAGGTGCTGTTTACGAAAATAAATATCTTTTAGGGACTTCTATGGCTCGACCACCTATTGCAAAAAAATTAGTGGAAATTGCAAGAAAAGAGGGAGCATCTGCAATCTGTCATGGTGCCACTGGGAAAGGAAATGATCAGATTCGCTTTGAACTTGGAATTAAAGCCCTTGCACCTGATTTAAAAATCCTTGCACCATGGAGAATGACTGACATTTGGACAATGCAGTCACGAGAAGATGAAATTGAATACTGCGAAAAACATGGCATCCATCTTCCTTTTGATACAAAGCATAGTTATAGCCGTGACCGAAATTTATGGCATATTAGCCATGAGGGATTAGAATTGGAAGACCCATCATGTGAACCAAGCTATGAAGATTTATTAGTCTTAGGGGTTGCTCCTTGGCAAGCACCAGATACACCTGAAACTGTCACTATGACCTTTGAAGCTGGTATTCCAAAAAGCCTAAACGGAAAAGAAATGAAAGTAGCTGATATTATTGCCGAATTAAATGTTCTAGGTGGCAAACATGGAATTGGTATTGTAGATATCGTAGAGAATCGTGTTGTAGGTATGAAATCACGTGGTGTTTATGAAACTCCAGGAGGTACCATATTAATGGAGGCTCATGCACAATTAGAAGAACTCGTTCTAGATCGTGATACATATAGAGTAAAAAAAGAAATGGGAAATCAATTCGCTCAGATTGTATATGAAGGAAAATGGTTTACACCTCTTCGAGAAGCAATTCAGGCTTTTGTAGATGTCACACAGCAATATGTAACTGGAGAAGTAACATTTAAACTTTACAAAGGAAATATCATCAAGGCTGGAACAACCTCTCCTTATTCTTTATATAGTGAATCTCTTGCAAGCTTTACTACAGGAGAATTATATGACCATCATGATGCAGATGGATTTATTAACCTATTTGGTCTTCCTCTAAAAGTACGTGCTATGAAAATGCAAGAACTAGAAAAATAATCTGTCATGAAACAATTAAAGCCTCTTCGCAGAATAATTCCTGCAAAGAGGCTCTTTTTTATGCTCTATCATTTGTAAGCTTTAATTTATCAAAAACAAAGAACATAAGTCCCATAAGCATTCCTGTTACACAGGCTAACACCATTCCTGATAGCTGAATTCCACCAAATTCCACAGAGATTCCAGATAATCCAACTACAAATATAACAGATGTCATAGCCATATTTCTAGATCTTCCATAATCTACTTTTTCTTCTACTAGAATTCGAATACCAGATGTTCCAATCATTCCATAAAGAAGGAATGAGATTCCTCCAATTACAGGACCTGGAATTGAATTAATTAACATAGTTAGCTTTCCAATAAAAGAACAAATCAAAGAAAGTACAGCTGCTCCCCCAATAACATAAACACTATATACTTTTGTCATTGCCATTACGCCGATATTTTCTCCATATGTTGTTGTTGGTACAGAACCAATAAGACCTGAAACCATTGTAGAAAAGTTATCTGCAAATAAGGAACGATGTAGTCCTGGGTCTTTCAATAAATCACGATTTACAATCTTACTTGTTACAATCTGGTGTCCAATATGCTCTGATGTAATTACTAAGATTACTGGAAGGATAATTAAAATTGCTTCCAGTTTAAATTTTGGTGTGGAAAAATTAGGGATAGCAAGCCAAGAAGCCTCTGCCACGCTTGAAAAATCTACGATTCCACAGAATATAGCTGCTACGTATCCTGATATAATTGCAATTAATATTGGAATAACTGCTAAGAACTTACGGAATAAAACACTTCCAAGTACTGCAACTCCCAATGTCACCATAAAAACAATCACATTTTTGGGCTCAATAACTTCATCTTTTAATCCAGCATTAGATGCTGCTGTTCCTGCCAGCTCCAATCCAATCAATGCTACAACTGGTCCCATAGCTGCTGGTGGAAGTACAACATGAATCCAATCAGATCCAAATTTATAGATAATCAAGGCAATGATACAACCTAGAAAACCAACAACTACAAATCCTCCTAGGGCATATTCATATCCCCACTTACTAATAACTACACCTGCTGGTGCTAAAAAAGCAAAACTAGACCCTAAATAGGCTGGTGCTTTCCCTTTTGTAATTAGAATAAACAACAGCGTTCCAATTCCGTTCATAAATAAAACAACTGCTGGATTAATTCCAAATACAAATGGAACTAAAACTGATGCACCAAACATTGCAAACATATGCTGGATACTCAGTGGTACCAATAAAATGGTACTTTCTCTTCAACTTGGATAATTCTTTGTTTCTCCATTTAACATCCTCCATCTCTTCTTCCTTTGAATCTTTTCTGAAATCTTTCGTATTATAGCAGATTCGTATTACAAAAACCAGCATAATTTTACAAAACCTATAAGACCTCTTGTAAAACTCGTCTTGCATTTCCAATCATAATTTTGTCTATTTGCCGCTCCGTAATGTGTTCTCTCTTCATAGAGTCCCATACAAGCTCTATTTCACTCACGCCTGAAATCCATTTCTGTCCCTTCTCTAGATCATACCCAGCAAAATCTGTCCCAATGGCTACAACATCTTCTCCTGCCACTTGAATCATATGTTTTGCATGTTTTGCGATATCACGTAGTTGTGCATCTCCCTCTCTTTTCAAGAATCTCGGGTAAAAATTTAACCCTGCCACTCCCCCTTTTTCAGAAAGTGCTTGAAGCATTTTATCTGTTAAATTTCTTGGATGATTGCATAACGAGCGTGCATTAGAATGGGAGGCTACAATAGGTTTTTTACTTAATTTAATACAGTCCCAAAAGCCTCCATCTGATAAATGAGAAACATCTATGAGCATCCCCAATTGATTCATCTGCCCAACTGCTTCTTTCCCAAATGATTTTAGTCCCTTACGCATAATATTACGATTCGAACTATTTGGATATCCAAAACAATTCTCATAATTCCACGTAAGTGTAATCAATCGAACTCCCTTTCTGTATAATTCTGGAATTCGGCTGTATTTTCCATTCAAAATGCCCCCCTCTTCTAATGTAAGCAATGCAGAAATCACATTGGATTTCTCATTTTTCTCCCATTCTTTATGAGAAGAAACAAGCTGAAGCTCTGTTGTTTGTTCTGTATACATCTTTTGTATCATATTTTCTACTTTCTGATAGCCATATTCCCAATTTCCGTCTAATACATTCACAAAGCAAGCAAAAAATTGTAGTGAAATTCCACTCTTTTTCATAGATTCAATATCTATATGCAAATGACTATTCTCCAATGCACTTAGTGTATCACAATGTAAATCTACCCATGCTTTCATATAATGCTCTCCTCTCTTTGCCATGTATAATTCCATAATTTTACACATATGCTATACCCTAAAACACTATTAGTATATGGCAAAGGGGGAAAATATGAAACCAGCTGTTGCAAAACCTATTATAGGTGTTATTATTTGTGGCTTTCTAGACAACAAACAATTTGTTACCAATACGTATATTCAATCGATTCGCTATTCAGGTGGGCTTCCCATTGTACTGCCTTTAGTACGCTCTGATGATATTCTTTCTCATTATCTTACTTTATGTGATGGATTTCTATTTTGTGGAGGAAATGATATTACACCTCTTTTATTTGGGCAAGAACCTAGACAAGGAATTGGGCGAACGAATATCACCTTGGATTTATTTCAAATTCGCCTTATGAAAGGTGTTTTGAAAACAGAAAAGCCACTTCTTGCAATCTGTCGTGGAATGCAAGTTTTAAATGCTGCTTGTAAAGGAACAATTTATCAAGATATTCATCACCAAACTGGACAACCGTTTAATCATATGCAACTATCAGACTCACGCAGTGATGTAAGCCATCCTATTCTTGTAGAATCAAATTCTAAACTATCAAAATATCTTGGAAAGCATTTGTATGTAAATAGTTTTCACCATCAATCAATTGACTCTGTTGGCGAGAACTTAACTGTTTCTGCTCGTGCATCTGATCATACTATTGAAGCAATTGAACATACGTCACACCCTTTCGTTATCGGTGTACAGTGGCATCCTGAATGTATGTATCGTACCTCTCCTGAAATGAGAGCATTATTTCGGGGATTTATTACTTCGACAAAAAAAGGAGGAAATCAGCATTAGCCGATTTCCTCTATGTGTTTTTATTCTTTAGATGTCCATTATGAAAATGTACTTTGTCCTGCATAATTAACTGCAATATAACTTTTTCCTCGGTTTACCTGAATTTCCTTCCCTGATTCATCATAAAACTTCAACTGCGAACGCTCATCCTGTGCTTTTTCCCAATGGATTTTCTGAACTGCACCATTGGAGATATAATATCCAACATGGTCTTTTCCTCCACGCCAGTTTACATCTTTATGTCCTTCTTCATCTCTTACAGAGATTTCTGTTTCTAAGATAAATACATTTGTATACGCAAGTTGTGTATTTGTGTTTCCATCCATCTGAGGCGTTCCATATACAGATTTTAAATAAGTTTTACTTGCTTCATCATATGAGAAATCTGTTGTAGTTGCTCCAAAATTAATATGAATTTGTCTACAATCTTGCCCTTGTGGCTTTACCTGTTCATCTAATCCATAAAATTGGAAAGCTGTTTTTCCTTGTAATGCTTCACTTAAATCTGTTCTCTTTCCCTCTGACGCTACTAGAGATGCAAATCCTGTTCCATCGAAATATCCTGTATGCTCTAGGGAGTATCCTGCTGCTAAACGATTTTCATCTCTACCAAATAAACCACCTGCATTGCTCATTCCATCATACATATCTAAATTTAGTGAAAGTAAATAATCCCAAATGGTATCATCACTTCCCCAATGTACATAAAAAGCATCATAGCCCAATGCAAATGATGGGAAATACGCACGACAGCTGCGTACAGGGCAAATCTTTGGAACTGTTGTGTAATCTCCGTAGATTGCCATCATTCTGCTAATATCACCTTCCACTGGAATCTCATACATGATATCAGCTTGTGCAATTCCATATTGAGGTAGAGCTGCTTCGTGATTGTTGATCATAACTGCAACTGGGCGTTTTCCTATTGCACCTTCTGATAAGTCTGGTAAGCCTGTTAATGGATTTTGATTGGAAGGAGTTGTTACTTCTGGTAGTTCCTCATGTTCTTCTGTTTGATTCTCTACTTTGGTTACTTTTTTCGTTTCCTCTTTTGGCTCTTCATTTTTCTTACAAGCTGATGTGGATAAAACTAGTAAGAACATCAAAAAAATTCCTAGATATTTTTTCATAGATTGTTACCATCCTTTCCTTTCATACTGAAAATCTACTGTCATTACAAAAACAATTGGAATACTTACAATTAATGGATATGCATATCTTAACAATACCACTGGTGAAAGCATTAATGTCAACCATAATCCTACTAAAATACTAAATGGGACTGCCATTGTATACTTTTTCTTATAAATACAATACATAATTCCAATAC
>JAHLFA010000130.1 GCA_018883985.1 Candidatus Ruminococcus intestinipullorum
GTTTACCAGACTGGGGCGGCTATTTTTGTGGCTTATGATTATCCTTACTTAATGTATATCCGATACTAAAGCAGGTTAAGCCGAAGCCCACTACTGCGATAAAATCTGCAATACTCATTGGCTTAGCCCTCCTTTCCTGTGGATTCCCGTAAGGGTTTCTATGTAATCAGAGGGTCACAGTCCCTCTGTTGAAGGACTAACCGCCTACCGTTGTATAGTAGTACCCATGTTCTGATTATAGTAGTCGGCAAGATGGGCTGCAACAGCAAATTAAAGTGAGTATAAGTATTATGTGTAAGGTTACTAATCATTGACAACCTTATATGTTTAGATTGCTCTCAGGGTGCTGTTTTGGATCTAAAAATTTGAGCTGACACAAACACGAAAGCATTATGAAGAATATGGATAATAGCTCCATTAAAAATCAGAGAAAAGAAGTCAGTTAAAGTCATCCTTCGAGGAGTTTGAGTAAAATAAACTGCCTAAAATCCAGTATTTATGTTGGATTGTGGCATTGAAATAGGTTTTTAATAACAGTCATATAAGAGCCCTTAGCCGTGGGGAATGTTTCCATAGCTAAGGGCTTTTTATATTGTACAGAATTTTACAAAATAATTTTCCTGATAAAGATGGATAAGAAAATGATTCAGAAAGTTTTTCTAGACTGTTTTTCGTCTGAGGGATATGATATTATGGAAAGCAAACAAGCTTATGATATTATAATAGTAAATAACAAATCTAAAGTTCAAGATAGGAGATATACCAAGAATGTTTTTTCAGTATGGCGAAAAAGAAATTGCGTACTTAAAACAAAAGGATAAACGCCTTGCAGAGGTAATTGATAAAATTGGGAAAATCGAGCGTGAAGTTGATAGTGATTTATTTTCTGCGGTTGTTCATCATATTATCGGTCAGCAGATTTCCACAAAAGCACAAGCAACAATCTGGCAAAGGATGCAGGACACCTTAGGTACAGTGAATGCCGATACTATTCTTGCCGCTGGGATTAACCAGTTACAGTCTTTTGGGATAACGTTCAAAAAAGCCGAATATATTACAGACTTTGCTGTAAAAGTACAAAGTGGAGCTTTTGATTTAGAGGGGATTTAGCTATTTTGCGTGGTATGAGAATGGTATATCATCATCGAAAAATCGATCGTAAATTATTTGAAAAATATCGCAGACGGTTAAGTCCCTATTGTAGTGTAGCAAGTTTGTATTTTTGGGCAGTAGCTGGGGGTGCGATACCTGAAATGAGAGATTATGCTCCTCAAAATAAGGGTGAAAAATTATGACATATACATATCATTATAGCTCGCCTTTGGGTGGTATCACACTCTCTAGTAATGGAACAGAGCTGACAGGGCTTTGGTTTGACGGACAAAAATATTTTGGCAGTACACTTCTAAAAAAATGTGAAGAAAAATCCTTGCCTATATTTGAGCAGTCTATGCTTTGGTTGGACATTTATTTCAGTGGCCAAGCACCTGATTTTACACCACCACTACGGATGCAGACAACACCATTTCGCAAAGCGGTGTGGGAAATCCTGCTCACGATTCCATTTGGGAAGACAATGACTTATGGGGAAATTGCACAAAGAATTGTAAATCAAAAAGGACTTTCTAAAATGTCCCCGCAGGCTGTCGGTGGTGCAGTGGGACATAACGCTATTTCTCTCATTATTCCCTGTCACCGTGTGGTTGGTAAAAACGGAAATTTGACAGGATATGCGGGAGGTATTGAGAAAAAGGTGCAATTGCTTATATTAGAAAAAACGGATATGTCTTCATTTTTTGTGCCGAAATAAAATTGCATAGTACGGAAGAAGAGCGTAAAGCAGAATAATCTATTATAACTCCCAAAGTTGCTTACACCCCCAAAACCAACTCTTAATTTTCTTGTTGTACAATAGAAATAAACTATACACACAAGAGAAGTTGTTGAATGAGGAGGGCAAATACATGGCACTTTATAAAAATAGCGACACACTAAATAATAGAAAAAATATATTTTGTTCTTATTGTGGAACAAAATTAGATAGTGATGCACGCTTCTGTAAAAATTGTGGGGTTGCTGTTGCGACGAATAATCAGACGAATTCCGATGCAAAAGAGGCAGATGATTTTAGAGAAGAGTCAACAAAAAGAAAGAGTGTTTATGAAGGGTATATACATAAATGTCCCAGTTGTGGAGAAGTCATAGAAGGGTTTGTTGCTAATTGTCCTACTTGTGGACACGAAATACGAGATACACAGGCAGTAAAATCTGTCAGAGAATTGGCACTCAAATTAGAAATGATTTCAGCTCAAAGGATGCCAGTCTACGAAGAGAAAAAATCCGTCATGAAGATGGTATTTGGTAGAGATTTCAAGGAAGATGATGAAATAGCAGCGGCGCAGTCAAGATTTGAAAAACAAAAAGTGACGGAAAAAGCATCACTAATTATTAATTTTTCCATACCAAATACTAAAGAGGATATTTTAGAATTTATTCTCTTAGCATCCTCTAATATTAACGTAAAGTTTGGAATCTGTGATGAAGTAAGTCAAGCATGGATTGCAAAACTGGATCAAGTATATAAAAAGGCTTATATTTTAATGGGAGATGACCCTAAATTTATTCAGATAAAAGAAATATATGAGAGAAAGAAAAAGGAAATTTATTTAGAAAAGTACGGAGTTTTCCTTTTATTAATAGTATTATTAGCAGTATTATTCATTATAGAAGGTATGGTATGGAATCCAATCATTACAATACTCATATTGATAGGAGTTGTAGCACTATTGGCAACAGGATTTAATTACTATTGGAAGAATAAAAGAAGATAGGGGGGAAGTGGCAATTTTTGTATATTCTCAATACGGTGGAATTGTGCAAGAGTTCATTGAAGGACCGTGTGATGTTATTCTTAATACAGATAACCTTCCAGTTCTTTCAGAGGTGATTGGATTAGCATACGATGGAGGGTCACCGTTTCAAGCGGCGGTATATTTTATCAATCTAGCACGCATTATTCAGGTGAAGTTTGGGGTTCCCTTTTTTGATGTATATGATTCTCATTGTGCAAGTTCTCCTGTATCAATTGCTGTGAGAGGAACGATTGGTTTCTGCATATCAGATTATAGAGAATTTATAAAGTTGCATCGATTAAATAGTTTTACATTAGAAGATTTTCAAAGACAAATAAGGGATGTTGTAGTGCGTTATGTAAAAGATACAATTATTAAAACGGCAGCTACTAACAATATTCCAGTTATTCAAATGGAAGCAAAAATTACAGAAATAAATGATATACTTGAACAGAAGATTTCTACGAGGTTACAAGAAGACTTTGGAGTGACTGTATCTAAGGTAGATATAGGAGCGATTGAGGTTATAAAATGATTATAGAATTCTCCGAATAATTGTATTATAATCGTGTACTGGAAATAGATATAAGTCAATTATGAGGAGAAAAATATGGAGAAGATAAGATACGAGAAAACGAAGTATGCATGTTTTTTTACATATCTTGCAACGTCGTCAATATTTAGTTTACCCCCATTATTATTTGCTACTTTCAAGGAAATGTATGGAATATCATATACACTGCTAGGTACTCTTGTACTCGTTAATTTCTGTACACAACTTGGAATAGATTTGATATTTAGTTTTTTTAGTAAGTACTTTAATATGCATAAGACTATATGTATTATGCCACTTGGAATATCTTTAGGGCTATGTATGTATGCATTAATTCCCACATTATTTCCACAATATGCCTATGTGGGGCTATTACTTGGAACATTTATTTTTTCAGTATCAGCAGGTTTAGGTGAAGTATTGCTTAGTCCTACAGTAGCAGCATGTTCAACAGATACACCAGAAAAAGATATGAGTATGCTTCATTCGCTTTATGGTTATGGAGTTGTTAGCGTTGTATTGATTAGTACATTGTTTTTTAAATTTGTAGGAAATGAATATTGGATGTATTTGACATTTTTTTGGGCGACATTACCAGTGATTGCTTCAATTATGTTTTTTACATCTCCATTTCCAAATATGCACATAGAAGAGAGTCATGCAAAGGCTGTTCACAGCAAACAAAGAACAAAAGGGTTGATTTTATGTGTAATGTGTATCTTTTTGGGAGCATGTTCTGAAAATACAATGACAAACTGGATTTCTGTTTATGCAGAGACCGTTCTTAATATTCCAAAAGCTTGGGGAGATATTTTTGGAATGTCTTTGTTTGCAGTTTTGTTAGCTCTTACAAGAACAGTCTATGCTAAGTTTGGTAGGAATATATTCAAAGCATTACTGTGTGGAATGTCGGGGTCTGTAGTTTGTTACATTGTAGTGGCTATTTCACCATTTCCAGTAATATCTCTAATTTCCTGTGTGGCATTAGGTATTTGTACTGCAATGCTTTGGCCAGGAACTTTAATTTTAATGGACGAGAAAATACCCGCTGCTGGAGTAGCAGCATATGCACTTATGGCTGCTGGAGGAGATTTTGGGGCATCTATAGCACCACAAACACTTGGAATTCTTGTAGATAATATTGCTCTTACAGAGTGGGCAAAGGTATTTGGAAGTACAGTTTCTTTAACACCAGAGCAGGTAGGGTTTAAAATAGGAATGCTTATGATATCCATTTTTCCGATTTTAGGTGTAATTCTCTTATTATACATGAAGAAATTTTTTCAAAAGCAAAATGAAAGATAGTAATTACAAGTTACCTTTTTAATGAAGTTATTGGATTTACAATATTTTTTACACAGAGTATAATAAAATGAGAAGATACAATTATGGGAATGTCTAGTATAGGGGGAACAAATGGATACAAAAAAATATATGATTATTATCAAAGATGAAGTGAAAACATCGCAAATAAAATCATGTATCTACAATGAGGGTACGAAAAGATGGGAAGTAAGATTTTGGTTTAATAGTAAAAAAGTCTACTCTTATGAATTTACAAATGTCGAAAAATTGGAGAACCCAAAGAAATTAAATGCCAATGTTTATCAAATTAGCAGAGAGGGAAGAGAATTCTTTCATGTTGAGGAGATATATGAGTTTGAGGGAAGAAATGGACAATATTGGCATATTTGTTTTGGAGATGGAAGCGAAAGAGATTATCAACGAGATACATTAACAGTTGTAGAGTCTTGTTTAGGAGAAGAACGACCTAAAAGGGTGTTTGAATACATAAAAGAATTAGCTGGATTGTGTCAAATAGGAGATAGGTCGTTAAGTGATGAATTTGAAAAAATAGAATTCTTAGGTAAGGACGTGGTATTAGGGGAATACTTAGATCCGTCTTTAAATAAAATTTCCAAAAAGCAAAGGGAATATATCCCAATTTTTCCCTTTGGATGTAATAGTAGTCAATATAAGGCTGTAAGAAATGCTATGGAGAATAGAATTAGTGTTATTCAAGGACCACCAGGAACAGGAAAAACACAGACCATATTGAATATTATTGCAAATATTTTAATGGAAGACAAAACAGTCTTAATCGTGTCTAATAACAATTCAGCAACAGAAAATATTTATGAAAAGTTATCGTTGCCAGAAAATGATTTAGGATTTACAGTAGCATCATTAGGAAATAATGAGAATAAAAAGAGATTTATAGAAAATCAGGATGAGAAATATCCAAATTTTGATTCTTGGATGATTCGAGATAATGTGGAGGAATTGCATAGGGAAATCTTGGAGAAATCTAAGCAATTGAATATTATTTTTGAATATCGTGAGAAAAAGGCCTGTTTGAAACAAGAACTTTCAAAATTAACAAAAGAGTTGGAATATTTTGAACAATACATTCAAGAAATAGAACTTAACATTGAAAGATTAAAAGTTAAAAAAAGTATACCTTCTAGTGCGTGGATGCAGTTGTGGCAGGAAAGCCAAATTATGCTAGATAGGAAAGGGTATATAGCATTTTTATTTAAGCTAAAAGCATATATTAAGCATGGAATTTTGCTAGGGGATTTCTATAAACAGGATGTTGCAAAGATTTTATCAACCTTTCAAATTATGTATTATAGACAAAAACTAACTGAAATTTCTAATGATATAAAAGAAATAGAAATATACTTAAAAGAAAATGATCAAGGTTTGCTGGAGGATATGCGTTCTCAGTCTATGCAAATTTTAAAAGATAAATTGGCAAAGAAGTATTCGGGGAATTCTAAGCGAACAATATTTAATCTAAATCATTTAAATACAAGTCCAGATGAAGTACTGAAGGAATATCCAGTTGTATTAAGTACTACTTTTTCATCCAAGAAGAGCTTTGGAAAGAATGTAATATATGATTATCTTATTATGGATGAAGCATCACAGATAGGGATTGCAACAGGGGCGTTAGCACTTTCTTGTGCAAAGAATGTAATAATTGTGGGAGATATGAAGCAACTTCCAGAGGTTATGAATACAAAAATGAGAAGAGAAGCTAAGAAGATATTTCATCAGAGTCACGTGCCAGAAGAGTATCGAGATACGAAATGTTTTTTAGAATCCATTTTAGAAGTAATTCCTGATGTTCCACAGATATTATTAAGGGAACATTATAGATGTCATCCTAAAATAATAAATTTTTGTAATGAAAAATTTTACAATGGTGAACTTGTGATTATGACTGCAGATGAAGGAGAGGATGATGTTCTTGTTGTTGTAAAATCAACAGTAGGCAATCATTCACGTAATCATCATAACCAGCGAGAAATAGATATGATCAAGGAGGAAATTATAACAGAATATAAATTAGTTTCTCAAGAAACTGGAATCATTACACCCTATCGAAAACAAGTAGAAGAAATGGGAAAAGCAGTTGAAGGATTCGATATTTCCACTGTACATAAATTTCAGGGCTTAGAAAAAGATAATATTATCATATCAGTAGTGGATGATGAAATTTCCGATTTTGCAGATAATTCTCATTTGCTGAACGTTGCCGTATCTAGAGCAAAAAAGAAATTAATTTTAGTTGTTACAGGCAATCCTCAGGAAAAGAACAGAAATATAGTAGATTTGATTGAGTATATACAATATCATAATTTTCAAGTGGTAGAAAGCCGTATTTATTCGGTGTTTGATTATTTATACAAACAGTATACAAATGAGAGACTTGAATATTTAAAAAAATATAAAAAGGTATCGGAGTATGATTCTGAAAATTTGATGTATGCATTAATACTAGAGGTATTAAGGGAGTATCAATATGTGAGTTTAGATGTTGTAAGTCATATACCTTTGTGTATGGTACTTAAAGATTTGACATTATTAAACGATCAAGAGAAGAAGTATGCGATGAATTTGTCATCACATTTGGATTTTTTAATTTATAGTAAAATGGGAAAAAAGCCGATTTTAGCAGTAGAAGTTGATGGATATACATTTCATAAGGAAGGTACAGTACAAGCAGAGAGGGATGCTTTAAAGGATCGAATTATGGAGTTATATGAAATTCCATTGCTTAGACTTCAAACAAATGGCAGTGGTGAAAAAGAGAAGATTCAGAAAATGCTCACAGTACAATTGGGAAATTAGAAGATAAAAGGAAGAAAAGGAAGAATTTCTTCCTTTTCTAGCTACAAAGAAAATTTAAGGTTCTTCAATCAAATATGAGAATGGCTTAGCTGGTAAATTAGCACTATTAAATAGATTCACTTCTACATACCCAGTATTAGCAAATTCTATCCAGATAGGCTCATTTGGGAGCATGTCAAATTC
Organism: Candidatus Ruminococcus intestinipullorum; assembly: GCA_018883985.1. GTDB lineage: Bacteria > Bacillota > Clostridia > Lachnospirales > Lachnospiraceae > Mediterraneibacter > Mediterraneibacter intestinipullorum_A. The sequence goes on from JAHLFA010000130.1 coordinate 7,729, forward strand.
TAAAACAAGACAATTCTGCTTGAGATAGCAATTTTTAAAAGCAATATCCTTTGTCTGTGAGTGGTTTTGTATTTTCAAGCCATCTACCGAATTTCCTTTTAAATAAAGTCCCGTACCAGTATGTAAAAAAGTTATGGTAATAGTATATTCATCTCGTGAAGCAGATACAAATTCTGGAGATTCACATAAAATATCTTCCCCATATACTTTCCCCCTTGCTAAAAGTGCAAGTCGCTCTCCAACTTCTTTTTTGTGTTTTGGATGAATGTCCCAATACATGCCTAAATCCATAATAGAAGTCATATAAGTAAAAGGGACTGTATGGCTAACGAGTTCTTGGCGATGACGTATCTGGGAATAACCAGTAGAATCACAATTTAACCATTGCCCAAATGGTGCAAGTTGTACGAGTAAAAATGGAAGTTCATCTTGAAATAAGGCTCTCCAATGCTTAATTAGAGCAGAAAGCATTTGATCATATATGGAAGCATGTCCAGAATCAGATTCGCCTTGATACCATAAAAATCCTTTTAGAGAAAACGGAGCAATTGGTTCTAACATATGGTGGTATAATCCACAAGGCCTCCACATATGAAGAGGACCCATAGGAATGGTTGGAGTTCCTCTATGTTCATTCATCCATGTTTGTTGCTCTTCAAAAGAGAGTCCATACATCATAGGCTTCCATTCTTCTTGATGAAATGCACTATCTTCATATGCATAACCAATTAAAGATTCCTTTCTAAGTATAAAGGGGTCTTTATTACATATTTCAGCTTCATATTCATCAAGAAATATTTTAAGTGCAGAATTAGATAGAAGTACTTCTTCAGGTACCCACGCACAGGCTGGGCTGCCACCCCAATTACAGCCAATAATGCCAATAGGAATATCTAATGCTGGTTGTAGTGAACGGGCAAAACAATAGGCAGGAGCTGAGAATGTCTCCCAAGCAGAATCGTGTTCAAAGAACCAGTATCCACTGTCAGAGGTGTCTTTTTGTTGACCTTCAAATGCGATACGAGGCACATTAAACATTCTTATATTAGGGTTCAAAGTATAATTTTTTATTTCACTCCAATGGGCATCATAACGAAGAAAATATTCCATATTAGATTGTCCACCAGCCAACCAAACATCACCTACAGCAATATCAGTAATTGTGTAAATAGGGTAGTTAGGAATATCACAAAGTATAGTCATTTCCATACCATAGCAAGCAGAATGTGCAGGCAGAACACATTTCCACTTATGTTCTATTACTTGTGTCATAACACGATTTTTGCCAAAGCAAACAGTAATCCACGCATTTTCCGGACCTTCTCCCCAAACAGTTATGGGTTTATCTCTTTGTATTACCATATGATCTTGAAAAAGTGATGCTAATGTCAATTGTTTCATAATGATTTCCTCCTAAAATTATTATTCGCATTCTGTACGTGAAGTGCATTCAGGTGTATACATGTTTCGAAAAGCTGAGGGGGTACACCCCTTTATTTGTTTGAACATTCTATTAAAAGCGGAGATGCTAGAAAATCCAGAACGAATAGAAATCTCCGTGATAGTATATTCAGGATGAATTAATAGCTGTTCAGCATGTAGGATTCTTTTTTGATTTAGAAATTTATAAAAAGATACCTTTGTAAATTGTTTAAATAAGCGAGTGAAATGGTACTTGCTAAATCCAGCCAAGTCTGCAATAAAGTCTAGTGTAAGGTCTTCCATATAATGGGCATTAATATAATCGCAGATGTCCAAAAATTTTTCAGCATATTCTTGCTGCTTAGAAATACCAACATCAAAATGTGTATTGGATTCTGTATAATTTTTTCCTAGAAGAACAAGTATTTCGAGGATTTTAAAATAAATAAAGGTTTCCGTAAATGTGCCGTTACTGAAGTATTCATCATGAATGGACATTAAAATCTGAATTATTTGAGTATGAATGGTGGGGTATGTTTTTTTAGTAATAATTGTTAGAGGAGCCAAAAAAGATAAGATAGTATTAGGTTCCTTCATTGCATGAAAAACGGAACAATCAATCTGAAAAATGAGGCGTTTTCCACGTTCTGGAGCAGTTAACTTATGTAATGTTCCAGATATAATTAAAGCAATATCGTATTCTTCTAAGCGAAAAGTTTTATCACCACAGGTTATGTCATACCAGTTATTGATAGGCATTATAATCTCAATAGGGGTATGCCAATGCAGTGGGTAATTTTCAAACTTATTATTATGATATACTTTGATAGATGGCAATTTTTTAAAATTTACGGTTTCAAATATACCATTTAAATTCTCAATCATAACAAAATCCTTTCTTTAAACAAGTCTAAAAATTGCTATTTAAGCATGTAAGTATTATATAAATCATGGTATTAAAAATCAATAATAAAATACAAAATAAACATGTAATGTTTAAAAATAAATAATTAATATAAAATAATGCATAAAAATATGAGCAATAATTAATGATTGAATAGCAATAATTTGAAAGGGGGGGGGGATAATTTGATATGCTAATTTCAATAAATATCTAATATCAAAAGAAAAAGGAGGATGAAGTTGAATAATCTTTCCATAGTTGTCATCTAATCAATATTGATTTATAATACTACAAAGCATGAAAATATTTTGTAGGAGAGAGATACAGATGATAAGTGTGCAGGAATACAGAGGACATATTAGAAACTGGGAGGCTCTTTGTGAGAGATTAGGGATAGATACTTCTTTGTCAAGAGAAGAGAGAGAGCCACTTATTTTGGTAAAGGCGTATGAAACATGGGGCTATGAAATGGCTGACCATATGCATGGGATGTTTGCCTTTGCATTGTGGGATGATAAAGAGAAGAAACTTTTCTGTTTGAGAGATCATTTTGGAACAAAACCATTCTATTATTATGAAACACAAGACGGACAACTTCTTTTTGGAACGACTATCGGGAAAATTTTAGAGCAGCCAGGTTTTGTGAAGCAATTGAATGAAGAGATGTTGCAATTATATTTAAGCTTTACATATGTAGCTGGTGAAAATACATTTTTCCGTGGAGTTAAAAAATTAATGCCAGGACATTACCTAGTTTGGCAAGATGGAAGATTACAAATAGAACGTTACTTTACACCACAGTTTCACCCAGATGAAGAGAGAAGTCTAAATGAATGGGCAGATGAAATTCACCAAACACTTCTAGAGATTATGCCAGAAGTAAAAGATAAAGATGAGGTTGCAGAGTCCTTTTTATCAGGTGGTGTAGACTCTTCTTACGTATTGGCAGTTTCAGATGTGGAAATGAGTGATTCCTGTGGTTACGAGGAAGAGCGATTTGATGAATCTAAACTGGCGAAAAAGACAGCGGAAATTTTAGGACGAAAAAATTCCAGATGTTTGATTACACCAGAACAATATTTTGACATTGTACCTTATGTTATGTATCATATGGAACAACCGTTAGGAGATGCATCAGCCATTGCCTTTGCAATTGCTTGTAGAGAAACAGCGAAGCATACAAAGTTATGCTATTCAGGGGAAGGTGCAGATGAGTTTTTCGGTGGTTACAATATTTATCGTAATGCAGAGAAATATGGAGAGAATTTAAGTCAATTTTATGTTGGAAATACCAATATAATGAAAGAAGAGGAAAAGAAAACAATTCTCAAAAAATATGACCCAGATGTGCTTCCTTTGGAAGTAGTAAACTACATTTATGAGGAAACACAAGGCTTAGATCCTTTGACAAAAATGTCTGATGTAGATATTCAGATTTGGTTAGAAGGGGATATCTATCTAAATGTTGATAAGATGAGTCATGCAGCTGGTTTAGAAATTAGAATGCCTCTAACTGATAGAAGAATCTTTGATATTGCAGCAAGAATTCCAGCAAAGTATAAAGTGGATGAAGAACAAAACAAGATAGCACTGCGTACGGCAGCAGCAAAGGTTCTTCCTGAAGAAATCGCATTTCGTAAAAAGTTAGGATTTATTGTTCCAATACGTATCTGGATGGCAGATGAAAGGTACAATCAGGATGTAAAGGATAAATTTAGAAGTTCAGTGGCAGAACAATTTTTCCATGTAGATGAAATTAATAAGATTTTAGAAGATTATTTACAGGGAAATTCAGATAATTGGAGAAAAGTGTGGACAATTTATACATTCCTTGTATGGTATGAGGAATACTTTGTAAAAAGATAATTTATCACTTTATTGCAAAAAAGTAATTGACAAATTTAAGTAAGATAGTTAAAATGACCTTATCAAAAGCAAAACCGATGAGAAAGAGGAGTAAGATTTAGAGAAAATCACAGAGAGCGGCAGAGGGTGGAAATGCTGTATGGACTTTAATTCTGAATGGACTTTCGAGGGCAGTCTGAAATGAAAAGAGTAGGCGCTGTCGGGAACCGAACCCGTTATCAATCAGGAGCGTATGACTGTACGTGAGAAAGTGGACGTTTGTCAATTTGAGTGGTACCGCGATAATAGAGAATGAATTTATTACCGTCTCAAGCAGAATGCTTGGGGCGGTTTTTTGTATTGTAGGAAAGTTTTATTAAATTTTTCATAGTATAATAAATCAGTCAAATTCCTGTATACTTAAAACCTTGCTTTTGAAAATGTAAAAAAGGAGAGGAAAAATATGAGAAGAAAATTATTTGCAGTTATGTTGACATTGGGGTTAGTTACTAGCTTAGTGGCTTGTTCAGGGGAAAATAAGAGTTCAGATGAAAAGGTATATGTAGTTGGAATTTCACAGTTTGCACAGCATGGTTCTTTAGAAAATTGTAAAGAGGGATTTATAGAGGGATTAAGGGAAAGTGGATTTGTAGAAGGAGAAAATTTAAAAATAGAAGAAAAAAATGCAGCGGCAGATCAGGGGACAGCAAAGCAAATTAGTGATACATTTGTAGCTGATGGGGTGGATTTGATTTGTGGAATTGCAACACCAAGTGCACAAGCAGCATATAACTCAGCAATGAATACAAATATTCCTGTTATTTATACAGCTGTTACGGATCCAGTTTCGGCAAAATTAGCACAAAAAGATGGTATGCCAATAGGAGAAGTGACTGGCACAAGTGATGAGCTTCCAATTCGTCAGCAGTTAGAATTGATTCGGGAAATTCTTCCAGAAGCAAAAAAGATAGGAATTATGTATACCACAAGTGAGGCGAATTCGGTTTCTGCTCTTGCCATTTATCAGGAGCTATCGAAAGAATATGGATTTACAATTGTGGAAAGTGGAATTACACAAACAGCAGATATCTCATTAGCAGTAGATACTTTATTAGATGAAGTTGATTGTTTAACAAACCTAACAGATAATACCGTTGTAAATTCTCTTCCAACAATATTAGATAAGGCGAATAAAAGAAATATTCCTGTTTTTGGAAGTGAAATAGAACAGGTGAAGCTAGGGTGCTTAGCAGCAGAAGGACTTGATTACATAGAACTGGGCAAACAAACGGGGAAAATGGCAGCTGCGATATTAAAAGGAGAAAAGAAAGCATCTGAATATAAATATGAAACAATTACACAGCCAGGTCTATATATAAATATGACAACAGCTGAAAGTTTGGATATTGCAATTACAGATGAGTTATTAGAACGTGCAATAGACGTTATTTATTAAAAGGATGTGTAAAGAAGTGGGGGATTACGGATGAATATTTTTATCACAGTTTTAGAACAAGGCTTGATTTATGGAATTTTGGCTCTAGGAGTCTATATAACATATAAAATATTGGATTTTCCAGATTTGACGGTAGATGGAAGTTTTCCACTTGGGGCAGCTGTAACAGCAGCAATGATTACAAAAGGAGTAAATCCTTATTTGACAATTTTTGTATCTTTTGGAGTGGGTGCATTGGCAGGAACATGTACTGGACTCATTCATGTGAAATGTAAAGTTAGAGACTTACTGTCTGGAATTATAATGATGACTGCATTATGGACAATAAATTTAAGGATTGCAGGAACAGCTAACGTTCCCATATTTGGAGAAGAAAGTATTTTTGATTTTTCAAAGCTTAGTGCATCAGTGTATAAAGTTTTAATTATCATTTTAGTAATCAGTATAGTAAGTAAGATTCTATTAGATTTTTACTTAAATACAAAGTCTGGCTTACTTTTAAGAGCAGTAGGTGATAATGCCAATGTAGTGACTTCTTTAGCAAAAGATCAGGGGAATGTTAAAATATTAGGACTTGCTATTGCTAATGGCCTTGTAGCTTTATCTGGATGTATTTTTTGCCAAGAACAGAGAGTATTTGAAATTTCAAGTGGAACAGGTGCAATTGTAATAGGGTTAGCGAGTGTTATTATTGGAACGAGCTTATTCAAGAAAATAAGATGGGTAAACAATACAACAGCAGTTTTAATTGGAGCAATTTTATATAAAGCATGTGTAGCAATTGCATTGAAGTTCTTTGAACCACAAGATATGAAATTGATTACAGCAGTGTTATTTTTAGTGATATTGGTTGGAAGTATGGAGAGGAAGAAGAGGGTGAGAAGAAATGCTTGAGTTAAGAGGAATTGATAAATATTATAATCCAGGGACAGTTCATGAGATGTGTTTATTTCATAATTTTAATTTGAAAATAGAACGAGGAGAGTTTGTTTCTGTGGTAGGAAGCAATGGTTCAGGGAAAACTTCTATGTTAAATATTTTATGTGGGAGTATTCCAATAGAATCAGGGCAAATTCTAATGGATGGGTTAGATATTTCCAAGATGAAGGAATATAACCGAAATAGAAAAATAGGTCGTGTATATCAAAATCCATCTATGGGAACTTGTCCTTCTATGACTATTTTAGAAAATATGTCTTTAGCAGATCATAAAGGCAAAATGTTTGGATTAAGCAGAGGTGTGAATAAAGCACGTAAGTCGTATTATCAAGAATTGTTAAGCCAGTTAAATTTAGGTTTGGAAGATAAGATGGATGTGAAGGTAGGCGTTCTCTCAGGTGGACAAAGGCAGGCAATGGCACTTTTGATGTCTACGATGACACCAATTGAATTTTTGATTTTAGATGAACATACAGCTGCTCTAGATCCGAAAACGGCAGAATTAATTATGCAATTGACGGATGAGATTATCAAAAAGAAGAACCTAACTACAATTATGGTTACACATAATTTACGGTATGCTGTTGAGTATGGAAGCAGACTGCTGATGATGCATCAAGGCGAAGTAGTAATGGATGCAGCGGGGGAGAAGAAACAGCTAATGAAAGTATCTGATATTTTAGATAAATTTAATCAAATTAGTATTGAGTGTGGAAACTAGCAGAAAAATAGTTGACAATTCAAGTGTTGTTTTTTATACTTATAAAAGTTAGGATACTAACTATTGGAAAGGATAAAGGGGAGTGCTATGCAAGAGACACAGAAATCTGAGATTTTTACGAGTGGCCTGATTCATATGCTGTCAAATAAAATGAAAAGACATAATGCATCTTGGGAGGAAGGTGATGGATTAACACCCATCCAAAAGCATGTATTGAAATTTGTACTATTTGAAACGATGAATCGGGAAGTATATCAAAAAGATATTGAGGAAGAATTTCAGATTAGAAAATCTACTGCAACTGGTATTTTACAGTTACTAGAGAAGAATGGATTTATAAGTCGAGAGTACAATGAGCAGGATGCTCGATTTAAGAGAATTGTACCAACAAGTAAATCAGAAGCCATGCGTTTTAGTATATTAGAAGATATCAGAAAGAGAGAGAAACTTTTGTTGAAAAATTGTTCTAAGGAGCAGGTAGAAGTTTGCAGAACGGTTTTATTTCAGATGTTAGACAATCTTGCACAGTGTGAAAAAGAGGATAAGGAGGAGCATAAAAAACATGAATAAGATACTTTTTCAATCAATTAGAGAATACAAAAAAGAATCAATTTTAGCCCCTGTTTTCGTAATTTTAGAAGTATTTATGGAAGTATTGATACCTATGGAAATGGCAAAGATTATTGATATAGGTATTGCTGGTGGTAATTTGCCTTATATTCTACAAAGAGGGGTTATCCTTGTTGCGATGGCATTTATCGCATTATTATTTGGTGTCATTGCAGGGAAAATGGCGGCAACAGCAGGAGCTGGATATGCGAAGAATTTACGACACGATATTTTTTATAAAGTGCAAGAATTTTCTTTTAAAAATATTGATAAGTTTGCAACATCAGGACTTGTTACTCGTATGACAACAGATATTACAAACGTACAGATGGCATATATGATGAGTATACGTCTTTTAGCTCGAGCTCCAATTATGATGATATTATCATGGGTTATGACTTTAATGATTAATGTAAAAATAGCATTGCTGTTTTTAATCGTTGTCCCACTTTTAGGGGGTACACTGGTATTTATTGCAAAGAAGGCACATCCACATTTTATTAAAGTATTTGATGAGTATGATGTACTTAATAATTCCGTACAAGAGAATGTAAATGCAGCTAGAGTTGTGAAGGCGTTTGTAAGAGAAGATTATGAAGTGGAGAAATTCCATGGAATTTCAAAATTTGTATACACTTTGTTTACAAAAGCAGAAAAAATTGTTGCATGGAACTCACCAGTTATGCAGTTTACAATGTATACAGTTGTACTTATTATGATTTCGATTGGTGGAAATAGTATTGTATCTGGTAGTATGGCAACTGGAGAGTTGACAAGTGTTATTGTATATGCAATGCAAATTTTAATGTCCTTAATGATGGTTACTTTTGTTTTTGTTATGCTTATGATTGCTGAAGCATCTACAGATCGTATTACAGAGGTTTTAACAGAAGTTCCAGAGATGAAAGATAAGGAAGACGCAATCAAAGAGGTTGCAAGTGGAGAGATTGTATTTGAAAATGTAAACTTTAGTTACGCTGGAGAAGGTGGAAATCTTTCTTTGAAAGATATTAATCTACACATCAAATCAGGGCAGACTATTGGAATCATTGGAGGTACAGGAAGTGCAAAATCCACATTAGTACAGATGATACCACGCCTTTATGATGTAACAAGCGGAAGTGTTAAGGTTGGTGGAATTGACGTACGAGAATATAATTTAGAAGCACTACGTGACCAAGTTTCTATGGTTCTTCAAAAGAATGTGTTATTTAGTGGAACAATTTACGAAAATATTCGTTGGGGCGATGAGAATGCAAGTGACGAAGAAGTACAAAGAGTATGTAAGCTTGCTCAGGCAGATGGATTTATTCAAGAGTTTCCAGCAGGATATGACACTATGATTGTTCAAGGTGGAAATAACGTTTCTGGAGGACAAAAACAACGTTTATGTATTGCAAGAGCATTGCTAAAGAAACCAAAAATATTAATTTTAGATGACTCTACAAGTGCTGTAGATACAAAAACAGATGCTTTAATCCGAAAAGCCTTTAGAGAAGAAATTCCAAATACAACAAAGATTATTATTGCACAGAGAATTTCTTCTATAGAAGATGCAGATCAGATTATTGTATTGGATGAAGGGCATGTAGTAGGAGTTGGAACATCAGAAGAATTGTTGAAAACAAATGCAATTTATCGTGAAGTATATGAATCCCAAGTAAAAGGAGGTGGAGAGGATGAATAAGGAACAAAAGCCAAGAGTTTCAAAGGAGACATTAAAAACAGCAAAACGTCTTTTGAAATATGTAACAGGAATTTATAAAGTGAGATTTGTTCTTGTATTTGTTTGTATACTAATAAGTTCCGTAGCATCCATTTCTGTATCTCTATCATTGAAGTTTTTATTAGATGACTTTATTATTCCGTTGATGGGACAGCAGAATCCTGATTTTACGAATTTTTATAAAGCGATGGGAGTATTGGGCTGTATTTTCTTATTAGGTGTACTTTCTACATTTACGTATACAAGATTAATGGTATATATTGGGCAAGGTGTCTTAAAAAAGGTTCGAGATGATATGTTTGAACATATGCAGACATTACCAATTCGCTATTTTGATCAAAATACAAATGGCTCTATCATGAGCTTATATACAAATGATACGGATACTTTACGTCAAATGATTAGTCAAGCTATTCCACAGGCGTTGATGTCATTTTTTACGATAGTGGTTACATTTATTTCTATGCTTGTATTAAGTCCACTTCTTACATTGTTAGCAGTGATTATGATTGCTGTCATGATGTTTGTAACAAGAAAAATTGGAAGCAATAGTGGAAAATACTTTGTTCGTCAGCAGATGGCACTAGCGGATGTAACAGGATTTATAGAAGAAAGAATGAATGGGCAGCGTGTTATAAAAGTTTTTAATCACGAACGAGTGTCCGAAGAAGAGTTTGATAAATTGAATGAGGAACTATTTGTTAGTGCTTCTAGAGCAAATACATTTGCAAATATGATGGGACCTGTTGTTGGAAATATTGGAAATATGCAGTTTGTATTAACAGCAGTACTAGGTGGAGTTTTATCTGTTCTTGGTGTAGGTGGAATTACACTTGGAATTATGGCATCTTATTTACAGTTTACAAAGAGCTTTACACAGCCATTTATGCAGGTAGCACAGCAATTTAACTCAATTGTTATGGCATTAGCTGGTGCAGAACGTATCTTTAAGTTGATTGATGAAGAACCTGAAGAGGATGAAGGATATGTTACATTGGTAAATGCCAAGAAAGATGAAAATGGAAATATTGTAGAATGTAAAGAAAGAACAGGAATGTGGGCATGGAAACATCCACATACAGCCGATGGAAGTGTTTCTTATACAGAGCTTACAGGAGATGTTCGATTTGAAGATGTTACATTTGGATACAATGAGGATAAAGTGATTTTGAAAGAAATTAGTTTATTTGCAAAGCCAGGACAGAAGCTTGCATTCGTTGGATCTACAGGAGCAGGAAAAACTACAATTACGAACTTAATAAATCGTTTCTATAATATACAAGAAGGTAAGATTCGCTATGATGGAATCAACATCACTAAAATAAAGAAAGATGATTTAAGACGTTCTCTGGGAATTGTACTTCAAGATACACATCTTTTTACAGGGACAATTATGGAAAATATCCGTTATGGAAAATTAGATGCAACGGATGAAGAGGTATACGAAGCAGCAAAATTAGCACATGCAGACCAATTTATCAAGATGCTTCCAAAAGGATATGATACGATGCTTAGTGGAGATGGGGAAGAATTATCACAAGGTCAAAGACAGCTTCTTTCCATTGCAAGAGCTGCAGTTGCAAATCCACCAGTTTTGATTTTAGATGAGGCCACTTCTAGTATTGATACTCGAACAGAAAGCATTGTACAAAAGGGAATGGATAACCTAATGAAAGGCCGTACCGTATTTGTTATTGCGCATCGACTTTCTACTATACGAAATAGTGATGCAATTATCGTTCTAGATCATGGAAAAATTATAGAACGAGGTGATCATGAAGAGTTGATTCAGAAAAAAGGAACCTATTATCAGCTTTATACTGGTAAGTTAGAGCTTTCATAAATTTAGTCTTGTAGAAGTGCTTTCAATCCTATTTTGATTGAGGCACTTCTTTTTTATCTTCATTTCTTAGCGAAAAATTAACACATTTGATACTTGTAGAGGGTGACAATTTTTATTATTAATGTTAATATAAAGAGAAAGCTATAGGGAAAGGAAGTTATCGTTTGAAAATAAAAAGATTGTTTTTTGTAGTATGGATGTTTTTATTATGCTGTTTTGGATATACAAAAGTATATGCAGCAGAAACGGTGAGAGTAGGGTTTCCCATACAATCTGGGTTTACAGAAAAAGATGCACAAGGTAATTATATAGGATATACAGTAGATTATCTTGAAGAAATTAGTAAATATACAGGTTGGGATTATGAATATGTAGAAGCTGAGGGGGATTTGAATCAGCAGTTGACAACCTTGCTAGATATGTTAGAAAAAGGTGAAATTGATCTGATGGGGGTTATATCCCATGATGAGGCTCTTGAAGAAATCTATAGTTATCCAAGTTACAATTATGGAATGGTGTATACGTCCATTGCAGTGTTATATGATGATGCTAGATGGCATAGAGAGAATCCAGATAGTTGGGAAGGGATTCGAATTGCTACATATCCACGGTTAAAGATGAGGGTAGAACAGTTAGAAAAGTTTGCCTCTGTTACAGGCTTCACATATGATTTGGTGGAATATGAGTCATGGCAGGAGGTAGATGAGGCGATAAGAAATGGAGAAGCAGATGCTACACTGGCGATTAATTCAGCTTTGCCTGATGGATTCAAAAGCATAGCAGATTTTTCGCCAAACCCATTTTACTTTGCTACTACGAAAGGAAATCAAAATGTTGTAAGAGGGTTGAATCTGGCACTCTCAAACATAGAAGAAACAAACCCATACTTGAAATCACAACTTAATAGTAAGTATTTTGAAGGGAAAAGTCTTTTTAGTGTATCAGAAGAAGATAAGGAATATATAGAATCTTTAGGTACCATAAAGGTGCTAATGATAGATGGGAATGCACCACTTCACTGGATAGATTCTGAAGGAAATCCAAAGGGGATTTCTATTAGTTATTTACAGGAATTTGCTCGGGTTACTGGGTTAAAGTACGAAGTGGTTCCTGTAATAAGCTATGAAGAGGCTATTGAGGAACTAAATAAAGGAGATATTACATTATTTATAGGATTGGATAGAGGTTCAGAGCTGCAAAAAGACTTAGAGCTGATACTATCGGCAGCGTATTTAGATAGTAATAGGATTTTGGTATTTAATAAAAATGCCAGTGAAGACATAACGGATGGAAAATTTGTTTATAATTCCTACAAGGGATTAGAGAAGGTAGAGGATTCCGTTCACGAAGCATATTATATAGAGTTCTATTGTATTAAATACTATCTTCAGAAGGAAAAGTTATATTCTGAAATAGATACAAATACAAATGATGCAATGTATACGGCATATACTTTTGGATTAGCAGATAAGGAACAAATGCATCTGTTATCTATGATGAATGAATTTCTTGCACAAATAGATACGGAAACAGAGCGCAAGTTTTTATATAATAATATGATTACAGAAGCAGGGTATACGCTAGGTGAACTTTTACAAATATATTCTTTAGAAATTAGTGTTTTTATTTTTATAGTAGTAATCATTATAATTGTATTAATTATTAGATACGTAAAAATTAAAACACGTATGTTCCGTGAAAAAGAAGTGCAGGAAAATCGATTCCATGAGATGGCGAAGCTAATGGATGAGTGTTTTTTTGAATATAATTATAATAGAGATTATATGAATATTCAAAATAATAGAGTAGTACTTCAAGGAAAACATAAAATTGAAAAGTTCCTCCTTGAATGCGAGGACTATCCGATATTAAATGACTTGCTAAAATTGAAACAAGATACACAGCATGATGTAGTATTAGAAACGCAAGAGGGACCTAAATGGTATCGAATTATCATAAAGATTGTTCGTAATGATAAAGGTGAACCATCTTATGCATTTGGTAAGATTTATAGTATTCATAAAGATATGGCAGAAAGAAAAGCTCTAAAGGAAAAATCAGAAAAAGATGGTTTAACAGGTTTGTTAAATCGTTTAGGCGGAGAGTTGCATATAAAGAGAGCTTTGTGTACAAATCCAAATCAGGGAATTTTACTTTTGTTTGATATTGATAATTTTAAGTCTGTAAATGATTATATGGGACATCCTATAGGAGATCGTCTGCTAATAGATTTTGCTGAATTTATAAAAGACTTCTTTAGAGAAGAAGATGTTAAATGCAGAATGGGTGGAGATGAATTCCTTGTTCTAATAAACAATTCAATAAGTCAGGAAAGTTTATCTGAGAAGCTTAAAGTGTTTAATACAAAAGTGAATGAACAAGTTATGAGTACTTACAAGGAATACAATGTAACAGTGAGTATAGGTGCTGCTTATGTAACAGAAAAAGCAAACACTTATAAGGCGTTGTATGAAAAAGCTGATCGTGCAATGTATATGACGAAAAGAGACGGAAAGAACGGATTTTATATCAGTGATGAGCCATAAAAAACAAGGACTGTGAGATGATTTTCACAGTCCTGTTTTTACTATTTATACTGGTGAGAAATCTAACCTTCTATTTTGATTTGGGATTTCTCAGGTACTTCTTTATTAACCTTTTTAGGAAGGGTAATTTTTAGGATACCATCTTCATATTTTGCATGCACTTCATCTTGAGTAATCTGATCCCCAACATAAAAACTTCGGCTCATACTACCAGAATAACGTTCACGACGAATATAATTTCCTTTATCATCTTTTGTATCTTTATCAAGTCCTTTTGTTGTAGAAATAGACAAATATCCATTTTCTAGCTGAACATTTAACTGTTCTTTTTTAAAACCAGGTAAGTCAATAAATACTTCATAGCTGTCATCTGTTTCACGGATATCTGTTTTCATCATATTCTTTGTGTGTTTTCCATAAAGTGGATTATGCTTTCCAAAGAATTCTTTTTCCATAGGCAAATCCATAAACTCATCAAATAAATTTTCACCAAAAATACGTGGCATCATCATAAGTCATTACTCCTTTCGTCAATGAAATAAAACTTATCATTTGTTCTATTTGTAATATAGCATTCAATATTTATGAAATCAAGGGATTAGTATTTTATCCTTTGAAAAAATAATGTATAATATAAAACAAAAACGACAAAGGTGAGGTTTAGAATGAATCGTGTAGAAAAACGTTGGGTATTATATGATGTGGGAAATTCAGCATTTACACTTTTAATAGCTACGATTATGCCAATTTACTTTAACTATCTTGCTTCGGATGCGGGAATTTCCGAAGTAGATTATTTAGCGTATTGGGGATATGCTACTTCTATAGCGACAGTATTCGTAGCGTTTTTAGGACCAATGCTTGGAACAGTATCAGATTTAAAGGATCAAAAGAAAAAGATATTTCTCGGTTCACTATTAGTAGGAGCGATAGGGTGTATTTTCTTAGGGGTTACTAGATCGTGGATATGGTTTTTAGTATTGTTTGTAATCGCAAAATCAGCGTATTCGATTAGTTTAGTAGTTTATGATGCAATGCTTACAGATATTACCTCTAACGAACGAATGGACGAGGTTTCTGCCAAAGGATATGCGTGGGGATATATTGGTAGTTGTATTCCGTTTATAGTGAGTCTTGTCATAGTGCTATTTCATGAAGAGATTGGCATGAACATGGAAACAGCAATGGGAGTAGCGTTTTTAATAGTAGCAATATGGTGGGTAGGATTGTCTGTTCCGTTGTTGCGTATATACAAACAAAGATATTATCAAGAGGTTCAGGGAAATCCTTTGAAGGAATCCATAAAACGTTTGAAATCCGTTTTTTTAGAATTAAAGGAAAATAAGAAAGTTTTATTTTTCTTAATAGCATTTTTCTTTTACATAGATGGTGTTTATACAATTATTGATATGGCTACTGCTTACGGAACGGCTTTGGGGTTTGGAGCTACCAGTTTACTTTTAGCATTGCTTTTAACTCAAATAGTTGCCTTTCCAGCGGCACTAGGATTTGGAGCGTTAGCTAAAAGAATTTCACCTTCTCGTTTAATTTTAGGGTGTGTTACAGCATACTTTTTTATTGCTTTGTATGGAATTGGACTAAAGCATTCTTATCAATTTTGGATTTTAGCTGTCTGCGTGGGGATATTTCAGGGGGCAATTCAATCCATGTCACGTTCCTATTATGCAAAAAATATACCGTCAGAAAAAGCAGGAGAGTACTTCGGAATTTATGATATTTGTGGAAAAGGTGCTTCCTTTATGGGGACGGTATTAGTATCTCTTGTAAGTCAGTTAACTGGAAATACGAACTTTGGGGTAGGGGCATTATCTGTTATGTTCTTATTAGGTGCGTTATTCTTTTTAAAGGCAAATAATATTAAGGCGGAAATAGAATAAAATGGAAGTTTTAATAATACAACTTGCAATGTGAAAAAAGTATAAAAATAGAAACATACAGAAAAATATTATTTTATACTGGAAAATTTAGGGAAAATGTGTATAATAGAAGATAAAGAAAGAAAAGATAGATTTTGCAAGATTAAAATACAAAACTTGCAAAATGAATATTGTAGGAGGTTAGTGATGGAAACATACGGAATTGAAAAATTGGGGATTATTAATCCAAAGGCAGTATATCGTAATTTGACAGCAGCACAATTGACAGAAGCTGCGATTAAAAGAGGTGAAGGGAAACTATCTAAAACAGGTGCGTTAGTAGTTACAACTGGAAAGTATACAGGACGTTCTCCAAAAGATAAGTTTATAGTAGATACACCAGCAGTTCATGATGATATTGCATGGGGAAGTGTAAATGTTCCAATCGAAAAAGAAAAGTTTGAT
Organism: Candidatus Ruminococcus intestinipullorum; assembly: GCA_018883985.1. Lineage (GTDB taxonomy): Bacteria > Bacillota > Clostridia > Lachnospirales > Lachnospiraceae > Mediterraneibacter > Mediterraneibacter intestinipullorum_A. Next base: position 24,082 of record JAHLFA010000130.1, read on the forward strand.
GCAATTAAGGCGAAAATTGTTGCATATTTACAAAATAGAGAAATCTTTTTATTCGATGGAATGGCTGGAGCAGATCCAGTTTGTACGAGAAAGTTTCGTATTGTTAATGAATTAGCTAGTCAAAATTTATTTATTAGGAACTTGTTAATTCGTCCTACAAAAGAAGAGTTAGAAAATTATGGAGAACCTGATTTCACTGTAATTGCAGCACCAGGGTTTAAATGTATTCCAGAAGTGGATGGTGTGAATTCAGAAGCAGCGATTATGGTTGATTATGAAGAGAAATTAGTGCTTATTTGTGGTTCACAATATTCAGGTGAAATGAAGAAGTCTGTATTCTCAGTTATGAACTTTTTGATGCCAAAGGAAGGTGTTCTTCCAATGCACTGTTCTGCAAATATGGATCCAGAAACAAATGAAACAGCAGTTTTCTTTGGTTTATCTGGTACTGGAAAAACTACATTGTCAGCAGATCCAAATCGTAAATTAATCGGGGATGATGAACACGGATGGTCTGAGCGTGGTATCTTCAACTTTGAAGGTGGATGTTATGCAAAATGTATCAATTTGACAGAAGAGAATGAACCTGAAATCTACAATGCAATTAAATTTGGAAGTTTAGTGGAAAATGTAGTTATGGATGATGAAACACGTGAGTTTGATTTTGATGATGACACTTTGACAGAAAATACACGTGTAGGATATCCAGTAGATTACATATCTAATGCACAGATTCCAGGGGTAGGTGGAATTCCAAAAGTGGTAATTTTCTTAACAGCAGATGCATTTGGAGTACTTCCTCCAATCTCTAGATTAGATCAGAATGCAGCAATGTACCACTTTGTTACAGGTTTCACTTCTAAACTTGCAGGTACAGAGCGTGGAGTTACAGAGCCACAACCTACATTCTCTACATTATTTGGTGAACCATTTATGCCACTAGATCCATCTGTATATGCAAATATGCTAGGAGAGAGAATTGAAAAATACAATACAAAAGTTTATCTTGTAAATACAGGATGGACAGGTGGTCCATATGGGGTTGGAAGTCGTATGAAACTGAAATATACACGTGCGATGGTAACAGCAGCATTAAATGGGGAATTTGATAATGTAGAATACAAACATGATGACGTATTCAATTTAGATATTCCACAGTCTTGCTCTAACGTTCCAAGTGAAATTATGAATCCACGTGATACATGGGCAGACAAGGAAGCGTATGATGTACAGGCAAAGAAACTTGCGAAGATGTTCCAAGATAATTTTGCTAAGAAATATCCAAATATGCCAAAAAATATTGCTGAGGCAGGTCCAAAAGCAGATTAATATTTAAAGTAATAAGAGAAACACCTTGTATCTTTTGAGATTGATGCAAGGTGTTTCTTGGACTATAAAAACCTTGACTTCCCAATATACATATGATACAATTTTTTCGCGAATGGAAGTAGGTCTTTTTTTTATGCCTAAAAACAGATGGGGTCGCATCCATCACAGTAACATGAATAGAAGTATAGAAAAAGCGAGGTGGAAGTTGTGCGCACAAGAATCACATTGGAATGTACGGAATGTAAACACCGTAACTACAACATGACGAAGGATAAGAAAACTCATCCAGATCGTATGGAAACAAAAAAATATTGTAAATTCTGTAAATCACACACACTGCACAAAGAAACAAAATAGTCGTTGGAAGGAAGTGGATTTATGAGTGGAAAAGTAGAAAAAAACCACAAAAAAAGCTGGTTCAAGGGTCTTAAATCCGAGTTTAAGAAAATTGTTTGGACAGATAAGAACACACTTGTTAAACAGACGACAGCAGTTGTAACAGTTTCCGTATTGTTAGGAGCATTGATATCAATTGTTGATGCACTTTTAAAATATGGAATTGATTTTCTGGTGAAGTAGCTAACCGAGGCGGAAAGGTGATTTTATGTCAGAAGCAAAATGGTATGTAGTTCATACCTATTCTGGGTATGAGAACAAAGTAAAAGCTAACATTGATAAGACAATAGAAAACCGTCACCTGGAAGACCAAATTCTAGAAGTTCGAGTTCCGATGCAGGAAGTACTAGAGCTTAAGAATGGTGTTCAAAAACCAAGTCAGAAGAAGATGTTTCCTGGTTACGTATTGATTCATATGTATATGAATGATGATACATGGTATGTTGTAAGAAATACCAGAGGAGTAACTGGGTTTGTAGGACCAGGATCCAAGCCTGTCCCACTAGAAGAGGATGAGATGGAAAGATTGGGAATTAAGAAAGAACATATTATAGTTGACTTAGAGGTTGGCGATACTGTTACCGTATTAAGCGGTGCATGGGAAGGTACTGTTGGAATGATTCAGTCATTAAACGAACAAAAACAGAGCCTGTCTATCAATGTAGAGTTGTTTGGCCGTGAAACACCGGTTGAATTGAATTTCTCAGAAGTAAGAAAGATTGATTAGAAAACCGTGGGAGGGAGATACATCCCGCCAATACCACAAGGAGGTAATTAAAAATGGCAAAAAAAGTAGAAGGATATATTAAGTTACAAATTCCAGCTGGAAAAGCAACTCCAGCACCACCAGTAGGTCCAGCTCTTGGACAGCACGGTGTAAATATCGTAGAATTTACAAAACAGTTCAATGCAAGAACAGCAGATCAGGGAGATTTGATCATTCCTGTTGTTATTACAGTATACAATGATAGAAGTTTCAGCTTTGTAACAAAGACACCACCAGCAGCTGTTTTGATTAAAAAAGCATGTAATTTAAAATCTGGTTCTGGTGTTCCAAACAAAAACAAAGTTGCAAAAATTACACAAGCTCAATTAAGAGAAATTGCAGAGTTAAAAATGCCAGACTTAAATGCTGCAACAGTAGAAGCAGCTATGAGCATGGTTGCAGGAACTTGTCGTTCTATGGGAGTTACCGTAGAAGAATAAGAGATTTGAGAGGATTTGTGGACTTTTATTTGGTGTCTACAGATAAAAGGAAACAAATGAATCTATGTTATATGTAAATTCACGAAAAAAGTGGGAGGGGCAAGATCCCGCCAATACCACAAGGAGGTTATTTGAAATGAAACGAGGAAAGAAATATATCGAAGCTGCAAAACTAATCGAGAGAGGAAATCTTTACGATAAAGCAGAAGCAGTTGCATTAGTAAAAAAAGCAGCAGTAGCTAAATTTGATGAAACAATCGAAGCTCATATCAGAACAGGATGTGACGGACGCCATGCAGATCAGCAAATCCGTGGAGCAGTAGTTCTTCCACACGGAACTGGTAAGAAAGTTCGTATCCTTGTATTTGCAAAAGATGCGAAAGCAGAAGAAGCGAAAGCAGCAGGAGCTGATTTTGTAGGTGCAGAAGATTTGATTCCAAAGATCCAGAATGAAGGATGGTTTGAATTTGATGTTGTAGTTGCTACACCAGATATGATGGGTGTTGTAGGACGTCTTGGACGTGTACTTGGACCAAAAGGTTTAATGCCAAACCCAAAAGCTGGTACAGTTACAATGGATGTAACAAAAGCAATCAACGATATCAAAGCTGGTAAGATTGAGTACAGATTGGACAAAACAAATATTATCCATGTGCCAATTGGAAAAGCTTCATTTACTGAAGAACAGTTAGCGGACAACTTCCAGACGCTTATCGATGCCATCAACAAAGCAAAACCAGCAGCAGTAAAAGGTCAGTATTTAAAGAGCGTAACATTGACTTCTACAATGGGACCAGGTGTAAAAATCAACCCATTGAAGTTGGTTTAATAAAAATTTGTTGACAGTAGAAATATAAAATGCTATTATAAGCTAGCAATTAACTGCCGAAGACAGCAGGTGCCGTAAGGCATAAGGAGAAAACGCCTGCCGAGGAAGATTAGAATTCGTGATTAGAATTTGTAAACCTCTGTGTCTTTGGATGCAGAGGTTTTTATTGGCAGTACACGCATAAAAAAATAAGGAGGTGTACCGAACGTGGCAAAAGTTGAGTTAAAACAGCCAATCGTTGAGGCGATTTCAGAAGAAATCAAAGACGCACAGTCAGTTGTTCTTGTTGACTACCGTGGACTAACAGTGGCTCAAGATACAGAACTACGTAAGCAGCTCAGAGAAGCAGGTGTTATTTATAAAGTATATAAAAACACAATGATGAAAAGAGCGTTTGAAGGAACTGAGTTTGCAGGTCTTGAAGGATGTTTAGAAGGACCAAGTGCGATTGCAATTTCTAAAGATGATGCAACAGCACCAGCAAGAATCCTTTGCAAATTTGCAAAAGGAGCAGAAGCTCTTGAGTTAAAAGGTGGAGTAGTTGAAGGTAATGTTTATGACGTTGCAGGATTGAAAGAACTAGCTAACATCCCATCAAGAGAAGAATTGATTTCCAAATTACTTGGAAGTATGCAATCACCAATTACAAACTTTGCTCGTGTTATCAATCAGATTGCAGAAAAAGGTGGAGCAGAAGCTTGTGTTGCAGCTGCTGAAGAAACAGAAGCAGTAGCTGAAGAAACAGCTGAGTAATTGGAAACATTTGTGTTTAAAGAAAACATTGTTTAAAATATGAACAAAATGGAGGATATTAAAATGGCTAAATTAACAGCAGCTGAAATGATCGAAGCGATCAAAGAATTATCAGTATTAGAATTAAATGAATTAGTAAAAGCTTGTGAAGAAGAATTTGGTGTTTCTGCAGCAGCAGGTGTTGTAGTTGCAGCAGCAGCTGGAGACGGAGCAGGTGCAGCAGAAGAAAAAGATGAGTTCGATGTAGAATTAGTATCTGCTGGAGCATCTAAAGTAAAAGTTATCAAAGTTGTTCGTGAAATCACAGGACTTGGATTGAAAGAAGCTAAAGAATTAGTTGATGGAGCTCCAAAAGTATTAAAAGAAGGTGCTTCTAAAGCAGAAGCAGAAGAAATCAAAGCTAAACTTGAAGCTGAAGGTGCAGAAGTTAGCTTGAAATAATTTCCATAAGAAATTTAGAAAAAAGCCGCAGAAGATGATTCTTCTGTGGTTTTTTTGATATTAGGAATTTGGGAATAATCCAGAGAAATAGATGTTGACAGCAAAATGGATTTTGTGATATATTTAAAAATGCATTATTATGGAAAGGTATACCATAATATCATGAAATGGTAATATATTTTCCTATTTATGAGAAGTAATGAAAGGGTATACAGCCCGCTAAAAAATATATGAGGAGTGAAACGTCATATGGAGAAAAACAGAATTCGTCCCATCACAACTGGAAAAAGTCTTCGAATGAGCTATTCCAGACAAAAAGAAGTATTAGAGATGCCGAATCTTATTGAAGTTCAAAAAGATTCTTATCAGTGGTTTTTGGATGAAGGTTTGAAAGAGGTATTTGCAGACATTTCCCCAATTTCTGATTATGCTGGTCATTTCAGTTTGGAATTTGTTGATTTTACGCTTTGTGAAAATGATGTAAAGTATACAATTGAAGAGTGTAAAGAACGTGATGCTACTTATGCTGCGCCATTGAAGGTTAGAGTAAGACTCTATAACAGAGAAAACGATGAGATTAATGAACATGAAATATTTATGGGAGATCTTCCATTGATGACAAAGACAGGAACATTTGTCATTAATGGTGCAGAGCGTGTTATAGTAAGCCAGTTAGTTCGTTCTCCTGGTATTTACTATGGTATTGCACATGACAAGATCGGAAAAGAACTGTATTCTTCTACTGTTATTCCAAACCGTGGTGCATGGTTGGAATATGAAACAGACTCCAATGACGTTTTTTATGTACGTGTAGATAGAACAAGAAAAGTACCAATCACTGTATTAATACGTGCACTTGGTATTGGAACAAATGCGGAAATTTTAGATTTATTTGGAGAGGAGCCAAAGATTCTTGCAAGCTTTGGCAAAGATACAGCAGAAAGTTATCAAGAAGGTTTGCTTGAATTATATAAGAAGATTCGTCCAGGTGAGCCACTTGCAGTAGATAGTGCAGAAAGTTTGATAACAAGCATGTTCTTTGATCCAAGACGTTACGATTTGGCAAAAGTAGGACGTTACAAATTTAATAAAAAACTTGCGTTGAAGTATCGTGTAAAAGGACAGCGTTTAGCAGAAGATGTAGTAAGCGATTTAACAGGAGAAGTTGTTGCTGAAAAAGGAACTGTTATCACAATGGATATTGCAGATGCAATTCAAAATTCAGGAATAGCTTATCTTTGGGTAGAAGGGGAAGATGAATCCCGCAACATTAAAATTCTTTCAAATAGAATGGTAGATTTACAGGCAATTGTGGATATTGACCCTAAGGAGTTGGGAATAACAGAGCAGGTATACTATCCAATATTGAAGGGATTGTTAGAGGAATCAGCAGGAGATATCGAAGAATTAAAATCTCTAATTAAAAGAGATATGAATGACTTGATTCCAAAGCATATTACAAAAGAGGACATCTTAGCGTCTATCAACTATAATATTCATTTAGAATATGGTATGGGACATGAAGATGACATTGACCACTTAGGTAACAGAAGAATTCGTGCAGTTGGAGAATTGTTACAAAATCAATATAGAATTGGTTTATCTAGATTGGAAAGAGTTGTTCGTGAAAGAATGACAACTCAAGATCAGGAGGGAATTTCTCCACAATCATTGATTAATATTAAACCAGTTACTGCAGCTGTGAAAGAATTTTTCGGTTCTTCTCAGTTGTCACAGTTTATGGATCAGAACAACCCATTGAGTGAGTTGACACACAAAAGACGTTTATCAGCATTGGGACCAGGAGGTCTTTCAAGAGATCGTGCAGGATTTGAGGTTCGTGACGTACATTATTCTCACTATGGAAGAATGTGTCCAATTGAAACCCCTGAAGGACCAAACATTGGTTTGATTAACTCACTTGCTACGTATGCAAGAATTAACGAATATGGTTTCATTGAGGCTCCATATCGTAAAATTGATAAAACAGATCCTGAGAATCCAGTAGTTACAGAAGATGTTATCTACATGACAGCGGATGAAGAGGACAATTATCATGTTGCTCAGGCGAATACACCACTTGATGAAGAGGGACATTTCTTAAGCAAGAATGTTTCAGGTCGTTATCGTGAAGAAACACAGGAATATGAGAGAAGCAAGTTTGATTATATGGACGTATCACCAAAGATGGTATTCTCTGTTGCTACGGCATTGATTCCTTTCTTGGAAAATGACGATGCGAACCGTGCTCTTATGGGATCAAACATGCAGCGTCAGGCAGTACCTCTACTTCGTACAGAAGCTCCAGTTGTAGGTACAGGTATGGAAGTAAAAGCTGCTGTAGACTCTGGTGTATGTACAGTAGCTGAAAAAGCTGGTATTGTGGAAAATTCTACAGCTACAAGTATCACAATTAGACATGAAGATGGTACAAAGAAAACTTATAAGCTAACAAAATTCCTTCGTAGTAATCAAAGTAACTGTTATAATCAAAGAGTTATTGTTGATAAAGGAGAGCGTGTAGAGGCAGGACAGGTTATTGCAGATGGTCCATCTACTTCTATGGGAGAAACAGCTCTTGGAAAGAATCCTTTGATTGGATTTATGACATGGGAAGGATATAACTACGAGGATGCTGTACTTCTAAGTGAAAGATTAGTACAAGATGATGTGTATACTTCTGTTCATATTGAAGAATATGAGGCAGAGTCAAGAGATACAAAACTAGGACCTGAAGAAATTACAAGAGATATTCCAGGTGTAGGTGATGATGCACTAAAAGACCTAGATGAAAGAGGTATTATCCGAATTGGTGCAGAAGTAAGAGCAGGGGATATCTTAGTAGGAAAGGTGACTCCAAAGGGTGAAACAGAGCTTACAGCAGAAGAAAGATTGCTTCGTGCTATTTTCGGTGAAAAAGCAAGAGAAGTAAGAGATACTTCTTTGAAAGTACCTCATGGAGAATATGGTATTGTTGTAGATGCGAAAGTTTTCACAAGAGAAAATGGAGATGAGCTTTCCCCAGGTGTAAATCAGGCAGTTCGTATTTATATAGCACAGAAGAGAAAGATTTCTGTAGGAGATAAGATGGCTGGTCGACATGGAAACAAGGGTGTTGTTTCTCGTGTGCTTCCAGTAGAAGATATGCCTTATTTACCAAATGGACGTCCACTTGATATTGTGTTAAACCCACTAGGTGTGCCTTCACGTATGAACATCGGACAGGTGTTGGAAATCCATTTAAGTCTTGCTGCAAAAGCGTTAGGATTTAATATTGCAACTCCAGTTTTCGATGGTGCTAACGAAATTGATATTATGGATACTTTAGATTTGGCAAATGATTATGTCAATTTAGAATGGGAAGAGTTCGAGAAAATACATGGTGAAGAATTACTTCCAGAAGTATTAGAATATCTATATGAAAATAGAGAGCATAGAAACTTATGGAAAGGTGTACCATTGTCTAGGGACGGAAAGGTTCGTTTACGTGATGGACGTACAGGAGAATTCTTTGACAGCCCTGTTACAATAGGACACATGCATTACTTGAAACTGCATCACTTGGTAGATGATAAGATTCATGCACGTTCTACAGGTCCATACTCCCTTGTAACACAGCAGCCACTAGGAGGAAAAGCTCAGTTTGGTGGACAGCGTTTTGGAGAGATGGAAGTTTGGGCACTAGAAGCTTATGGTGCATCTTATACACTTCAGGAAATCTTGACAGTGAAGTCAGATGATGTAGTAGGTCGTGTTAAAACATACGAAGCAATTATAAAAGGGGAGAACATCCCAGAACCAGGTATTCCAGAATCCTTCAAAGTATTATTAAAAGAGCTTCAGTCACTTGCATTAGATGTTAGGGTACTAAGAGATGATAATACAGAAGTAGAAATTATGGAAACTGTAGATTATGGCGAAACAGACCTTCGTTCTATAATCGAAGGAAAGAAATATCGTGATGATTCAGAATCATTTAGCAAGCATGGATTCACAGAGCAAGAGTTTGTCGGCGAAGAGCTAGAGAATATTGAGCCTGAGTCAGAAGATGAATATGAACCTGATATGATGTTAGATTTTGAGGAATTCATGGATGATGAAGAATAGGAGGAGCCAATTATATGCCAACAAGCAATAATGAACAACAATATCAGCCATTAACCTTTGATGCAATTAAAATCGGACTGGCTTCACCGGAAAAGATTGTAGAATGGTCAAGAGGTGAGGTAACGAAACCAGAGACTATTAACTATAGAACATTAAAGCCTGAGAAGGATGGGCTTTTTTGTGAGAAAATTTTCGGACCAAGTAAGGATTGGGAATGCCACTGTGGAAAATATAAAAAGATTCGCTATAAAGGAGTGGTTTGTGACAGATGTGGAGTTGAAGTGACAAAAGCATCTGTACGTCGTGAACGCATGGGGCACATTGCCCTTGCGGCTCCAGTATCTCATATTTGGTACTTTAAAGGAATTCCAAGCCGTATGGGATTAATTCTAGATATTTCTCCAAGAACATTGGAGAGAGTCTTGTATTTTGCAGCTTATATCGTTTTGGATAAAGGAGAAACAGACTTACAATATAAGCAGATTTTATCAGAGTCAGAATATCAGGATGAAAAAGAAAAATGGGGAAGTAAAGCATTCCGAGTTGGAATGGGTGCTGAAGCAATTCAGGAACTTTTACAATCCATTGATTTGGAAAAAGAATATGCAGAATTACAGTCTGGTCTTATTAATGCAACAGGTCAAAAACGTGCAAGAATTGTAAAAAGATTAGAAGTTGTAGAAGCATTCCGTGAATCTGGAAATAAACCAGAATGGATGATTCTTTCTGCAATTCCAGTCATCCCACCTGACTTACGTCCAATGGTACAGTTAGATGGTGGACGTTTTGCAACATCAGATTTAAATGATTTGTATAGAAGAATTATTAACAGAAATAATCGTCTAAAAAGACTTCTTGAGTTAGGTGCTCCTGAAATCATT
>JAHLFA010000131.1 GCA_018883985.1 Candidatus Ruminococcus intestinipullorum
GAATCGCATTTATGCGTATATGTTCTGGTGAATTTGAAGCGGGGATGAGTGTATATCATGTACAAGGAAAGAAAGATGTACGACTTTCTCAGCCTCAACAGATGATGGCAAGTGAGCGTAAAATCATTGAAAAAGCATATGGGGGAGATATCATTGGAATTTTTGATCCAGGAATCTTTTCTATTGGTGATACACTTACTGCTTCAAAAGAACGTTTTGTATATGAGGGGATTCCTACTTTTGCTCCAGAACACTTTGCAAGAGTACGACAAGTAGATACGATGAAGAGAAAACAGTTTGTAAAAGGAATTAACCAGATTGCACAAGAAGGGGCAATCCAAATTTTCCAGGAATACAACACGGGTATGGAGGAAATTATTGTTGGTGTTGTAGGTGTTCTTCAGTTTGATGTATTAAAGTACCGTTTGGAGAATGAATACAAAGTAGAGATTCGTCTTGAAAACTTACCATATGAACATATTCGTTGGATTGAAAATGAGGAAATTGATATGGATAAAATCATTGGTACATCGGATATGAAGAAAATTAAAGACTTAAAAGAACGTCCGCTTCTTCTTTTTACTCATGAATGGAGTATTCGTATGACACAGGAGCGTAATAAGGGTCTTATTCTATCTGAATTTGGAAGGTCTTAATATTCTCCTCTTTCCAAATAAGGGGATGTTTGTTATAATGAAAAAAGTAAATGATTGCAAAGAATGGCGGACAGGAGGTCTTATCATGGCAAAGGATGAAAAAAATACTTATACAATACAAAGTGATACTAGTTTAGGAGAAGTAAAGATTGCAGATGAAGTGGTTGCAATTATTGCAGCTTTGGCAGCGACAGAAGTAGAAGGTGTTGCCTCTATGGCTGGAAATATTACAAATGAACTTATAAGCAAATTGGGGATGAAGAATCTTTCCAAAGGTGTAAAAGTTGATGTTTTAGAAGGAATTGTAACAGTTTCTCTTGCACTAAATATGAAGTATGACTACAATATTATGGATGTATCTGCAAAAGTACAAGAAAAGGTAAAAACAGCTATAGAAAACATGACAGGCTTAGAAGTGGCAGATGTCAACGTTAAGGTTGCTGGAGTAGAGATGGTAAGTCAGAAAGACTCAAAATAACCTTTTCATTGCAAAAGGTAGTATAAGTGTAGTATAATGAAGGGTGTCTAAGGACATCCTTTTTTCAATATAGGAAAGTTGTTTCCGAATTTTGTTGCAAGGATGTATAGAAATGTAAGATACGGAAGATATGGAAGGAGCCAATATGGTAAGAACAGAACTTCGAGAACATATATTTAAAATAGTGTTTCAGGTAGAATTTAATAATTCAGAAGAGATGCCAGAGCAGCTGGAGTTATATTTAGAAGAACTCCACAATGCAAAGGATAAAGATAGAGAATATATTAAAAATAAATATGAAGCAGTGGTGGCACATTTGCCAGAGATTGATGAGATGCTGAATCGTATATCAACAAGTTGGAAAACAAATCGAATGAATAAGACAGATTTGGCAATCTTAAGGCTTGCTGTCTACGAGGTATGTTGGGATGAGGATGTTCCAACAAAAGTAGCAATTAATGAGGCAGTAGAGTTAGCAAAAAAATTCAGTGGTGAGGATGCCCCAGCATTTATTAACGGAGTTCTTGCAAAGGTTGCCCAATAGGCGTGTTGGAGTAAGAGATGATAAAGAATGTCTATACAGTAAAACAAGTCAATACCTATATTAAAAATATGTTTGCACAAGATTTTATGCTGAATCGAATTTATATAAAAGGTGAAGTGTCAAATTGCAAATATCATACTTCAGGGCATATATATTTCTCTTTAAAGGATGAGTCCGGAACGATAGCCTGCGTGATGTTTGCAGGTTCACGCTCAGGACTTTCTTTTCGTATGCAGGAAGGTCAGCAAGTTGTAGTTTTAGGTTCTATCAGCGTATACGAAAGAGATGGGAAATATCAAGTATATGCAAAGGAAATTCTTTTAGATGGAGCAGGACAGCTACATTTAAAATTTGAAGCCTTAAAAAAAGAATTAGAAGAAATGGGAATGTTTGATTTGGCATATAAACAACCAATCCCTAAGTTTGTAAAAACAGTTGGAATTGTAACGGCTCCTACGGGTGCTGCCGTTCGTGATATTATACAAGTGGCAACACGAAGAAATCCTTACGTACAATTACTGCTTTATCCAGCACAGGTGCAAGGGGACGGGGCAGCAGAGAGTATTGTATCAGGAATTCGTATGCTCGAAGAACAAAAGGTAGACGTTATTATTGTTGGACGTGGAGGTGGTTCCATCGAGGATTTGTGGGCATTCAATGAAGAAATTGTTGCACGAGCAATTTTTGATTGCAGTGTTCCAATAATTTCAGCTGTTGGTCATGAAACAGATGTGACGATTTCAGATTACGTAGCAGATTTGCGAGCACCAACTCCATCTGCAGCAGCAGAATTGGCTGTATATGAATATTGGAATGTAGATGCGTGGTTAAAAGAAACACAGCTTCGTCTTCAAAGGAACATTATGCAATGCACGAGGAAAAATCGTCAGATGTTAGAACATATGGCGATGCAGTTACAGTTGCGACATCCAAGACACAAGGTAAATGAACATCGTCAATATAGTAATGAGCTAGAGAGCAAACTTCAAAGTTGTATGCAGAGTATTTTAAGTAAGAAGAAATATCAATACAATTTATACTTAGAGAAGATGAAAGGATTATCTCCTTTGGAAAAGTTAAGTCAAGGGTACTCTTACGTAGAAAATAAAGACAAAGAAAATATTCGTGAAATTTCTAGAGTACAGCCAGGGGAGATGCTCTATATTTATGTAACAGATGGAGTAATTGAAGCAAAGGTAACAAAAGTGCAGGAGGAGAAAAATGTCTGAGCATCGTTTAGAGGAACTATTTGAACGGATAGAAAAAGTAGCTGGAAAGATGGAGGATGTAGATGTATCCTTAGAAGAGTCTTTTGAGTTATACCACGAGGGAATGAAACTATTAAAACAGTGTAATGAAATTATAGATGCTGTAGAAAAGAAAGTCCAAATTTTAGATGAGAATGGAGAAACTCATGAATTTTAAAGAGTTACAAAAAGTGAAAATAGAACAAATAGAACATATTTTAAAGGAGAGTCTTCCTAAAGTACAAGGAGAACAAAACATCATTGTAGAGGCTATGGAATATAGTTTACTAGCAGGTGGTAAAAGAATTCGTCCTATGCTAATGCAGGAAACATATCGTATGTTTCAAGGAGAACAAGAAGAGTTGCTTCATTTATTTATGGCTGCAATGGAAATGATACACACATATTCTCTAGTTCATGATGATCTCCCAGCAATGGATGATGATGAGTATCGTAGAGGAAGAAAAACAACACATATTGTATATGGTGAAGATATGGGAATTTTGGCAGGAGATGCTCTTTTAAATTATGCATTTGAAACGGCAGCTTCTGCATTTGAAAAATTTCCACAAGAGAGTTTGAAGATAGGAAAAGCAATTCAAATATTAGGAAAAAAAGCAGGGATTTTTGGAATGATTGGTGGACAGGTTGTAGATGTCCAGTCAACTGGAAAACAAATATCAGGAGAAACACTTGAATTTATCTATCGTTTAAAGACAGGAGCTTTAATAGAAGCATCTATGATGATTGGAGCAGTTTTGGCGGGTGCAGGAACAGAGGAAATTTCTGGAATGGAGAAAATTGCACAAAAAATTGGAATGGCATTTCAAATTCAAGATGATATTTTAGATGTCACAAGCACGACACAGGTACTTGGTAAACCAGTAAAAAGTGATGAAAAGAATGAAAAGATGACATATGTAGTATGGAAAGGATTAGACAAAGCGAAGGAGGAAGTGGAAGAATTGTCCAGAGAGGCAATCAAAGAATTACGAAAATATCATCCAAAAGACACTTATTTAGAGGAGCTTTTGGAATCGTTGATATATCGGGAAAAATAAGTGAGGTGGCCTTATGCTGTTAGAAAGGATTCAAAAAGAAAACGATATCAAACGTTTTAGCCCAAAAGAGTTGGAAGACCTTGCCAAGGAAATACGACAATTTCTAATAAAAAAAATCAGTGTGACAGGTGGTCATTTAGCATCAAATTTAGGAGTAGTAGAGTTGACCATGGCTCTTCATTTGGCTTTTCATCTCCCAGAGGACAAATTGATTTGGGATGTAGGACATCAATCTTATACACATAAGCTGCTGACAGGCAGGAAAGAGGGATTTGATGATCTAAGAAAATATGGTGGAATGAGTGGATTTCCAAAAAGAAAAGAGAGTGCTTGTGATGCTTTTGATACTGGACATAGTTCTACATCGATTTCAGCAGGATTAGGTTATGCAGCGGCAAGGGATATTAAAGGAGAACAGCATAGCGTAGTTTCAATTATCGGTGATGGTGCAATGACGGGCGGTATGGCATATGAGGCATTGAATAATGCAGCACAGATGAAGAGTAATTTTATTATTGTATTGAACGATAATAATATGTCTATTTCAGAAAATGTAGGTGGAATGTCAAAATACCTAAATGGACTTCGTACAGCTCAGGCCTATACTGGTTTAAAAAGAGGAGTGGAGGATGCACTGCTAAAAATTCCAGTGCAGGGAGAGAAACTCCTTTCTCAAATGAAAAAAACAAAAAGTGGAATTAAACAACTATTTGTACCAGGAATGTTTTTTGAGGATATGGGAATTACATATTTAGGCCCAGTAGATGGACATGACATACAAAAGTTATATAAGACTTTACAAGAAGCAAAAAGAGTGGATCATGCAGTGCTCGTCCATGTTTTGACAAAGAAAGGAAAGGGTTATCAGCCAGCAGAAGAGAATCCATCAAAATTTCATGGAATTGTTCCTTTTGATATTTTAACTGGAGAAACGAAAACAGAAACGAAGAAAGATAGTTATACAGAAATTTTTTCAAAGGTGATTTGTGATATAGGAAAACAAAACGAGAAGGTTGCTGTAATTACAGCAGCAATGGCAGATGGAACAGGACTTCAACGATTTGCTCAGCATTTCCCAGAACGATTTTTTGATGTAGGAATTGCAGAAGAGCATGCATTGACCTTTGCAGCTGGCTTAGCAGCAGGGGGGCTAAAACCTGTAGCTGCAATTTACTCCTCATTTTTACAAAGAGGGTTTGATCAAATCATTCATGATGTGTGTATCCAAAATCTTCCAGTGATGATTGCAGTAGATAGAGCAGGGTTAGTTGGCAGCGATGGAGAAACACATCAGGGTATTTTTGACTTGTCATTTTTATCAATGATTCCCAATATGACAATTATGTCACCTAAAAACCGATGGGAAATGGCAGACATGGTACGCTTTGGTGTGGAATTTGGATTCCCAATTGCTCTTCGCTATCCAAGAGGAGAAGCATACGAAGGAATGCAACAGTTTAGAGCACCCATTGTTTATGGAAAAAGTGAACTTTTATATGAGGAAAAAGATATTGCAATCTTTTTCGTAGGTCATATGTCAGAGTTGGCAGATATGGTACGATTAGAGCTAAAAAATTTAGGATATTCTTGTTCTTTGATAAATGCACGGTTTGTAAAACCTTTGGATACGCAAATGATAGATAGATTAAGTAAGAATCATAGATTATTTGTGACAATTGAAGAAAATGTGATTTCAGGTGGATATGGAGAACAAGTTACAGAATATGTATCAAGAGCTGATTTGCCTGTCAAAGTTCGTTGTGTTGGGATTTCTGATGATTACGTAGAACATGGTAATATTGAATTGCTTCGAAAGGAAGTTGGGCTAGAAAAAGAAGCAATTGTAGAACGTATCAAAACAGAGTATTTTGGATTATGTGGCAGCGAGGGAAAATAGCATGAAAGAACGATTAGATGTATTATTAGTAAAAAGAAATTTAGCAGAGTCTAGAGAAAAAGCCAAGGCAATTATTATGTCTGGAAATGTCTTTGTAGAAGGACAAAGGGAAGATAAAGCAGGAACGACCTTTCCTGATACAGTTCAAATTGAAGTGAAAGGACATGTACTTCCTTATGTTAGTCGTGGAGGGCTAAAACTTGAAAAAGCAGTTGCCAATTTTCATGTAGATTTACAGGGGAAAGTGTGTACAGATGTAGGGTCTTCTACAGGTGGCTTCACAGATTGTATGCTGCAAAATGGTGCCAAAAAGGTCTTTGCAATAGATGTGGGCAGAGGGCAATTGGATTGGAAGTTAAGACAAGATCCAAGAGTGGTTTGTATGGAGAAAACGAATATACGATATGTAGTACCAGAGGACTTAGGTGAAGAGATTGATTTCTCATCTATTGATGTTTCATTTATTTCTTTGACAAAGGTTCTTGTTCCAATTAGAGAGTACTTAAAGCCAGATGGTGAAATTGTAGCACTTATTAAGCCTCAGTTTGAAGCTGGACGAGAAAAGGTTGGAAAAAAGGGCGTTGTACGAGAAAAGAGTACACATCATGAAGTAATTAAGCAGGTAGCTGACTATGCACAGGAGATAGGGTTTCAAATTTTAAATATTGACTTTTCACCAATCAAAGGACCTGAAGGGAATATCGAATATCTTATTCATTTAAAAAAGGGTTCCCAAATACCAGCAGAAGAAACGAAGGTAGATTTAATTTCTGTAGTAGAACAAGCATTTGAAACACTTGCAAAGGAATAAGAGGTATGTCATGGAACATTTTTATTTGATTACAAATCAGCTAAAAGATGAAGAATATAAAGTTACAAATGAAATCCGAGATTTTATTCAGGAAAATGGTAAGATATGCACACTTGCCGAAGTAGATTCCCAAGGGTTTATTCTCCCCAATACGATTCCAAAAGAAATAGATTGTGCAATTGTGCTTGGAGGAGATGGTACTTTAATTCGTGCTGCCAGAGAACTTTTGAACCATTCTATCCCACTTTTGGGGATAAATTTAGGAACACTTGGATATTTAGCTGAGGTGGAGCTTCAAGACTATAAGATAGCACTAAAACGATTATTTCAGGACGAAATATTGTACGAAAAACGTATGATGCTGCATGGAGAAGTTAAGGGAAATATTTGCTCCTCTAACGTAGCAATGAACGATATCGTTATCACACGTGAGGGATTGCTTCGAGTTATTCATTTTAATATCTATGTAAATGATATTTTATTAAACAGTTATCGTGCAGATGGAGTTATCGTATCTACTCCAACAGGGACCACAGGCTATAATCTCTCAGCAGGAGGTCCTGTTGTAGAACCGACAGCAAGTATGATTGTTATTACGCCTATTTGTTCTCATGCGTTAAATACAAGTAGTATTGTCTTATCAGCAGAAGATATGATTGAAATTGAAATTTTACAGGGAAGATATGGAAAAAATGAGGAAGCGATTGTTTCTTTTGATGGAGCAGATATAAAGCGACTTCAGACAGGAGATCGAGTTGTAATAAAAAAGGCAGAATGTGTAACAAGGCTTGTCAAATTGAGTAAAGAAAGTTTTATGAAAACAATGCGTAAAAAGATGAAAGGAAACTAACAATGAAAGTCAGCCGTCATGCAAAGATTATTGAGCTAATTAGCCAAAGAGATATAGAAACACAGGAAGAATTAGCCGAGTACCTAACAGAGGCTGGTTTTAAGGTTACTCAGGCAACTGTATCTAGGGATATTCGTGACTTAAAGCTAACGAAAATTTCTGTAGATGGAGGAAAGCAGAAATATGTCATATTAAAGCAAGATGAAAATGACATAAATGAAAAATATATAAGAGTGTTACGAGATGGATTTCTTTCGATGGACATGGCACAGAATATACTTGTAATCAAAACGGTTTCGGGTATGGCTATGGCTGTCGCAGCAGCAGTGGATGCGATGGATTGGAAAGAAGTTGTAGGCTGTATTGCAGGGGATGATACGATTATGTGTGCAATACGAAGTATAGAGGAAACAGAAATTGTAATGGAAAAGATTCATCAGATTGTAACAAGAGGATTCTAAGGAGGATCAATGCTTCAAAATTTACATGTAAAAAACCTAGCGTTAATAGATGAAATAGAAGTGGATTTTCAGCCAGGATTGAATATTTTAACAGGTGAAACAGGTGCGGGAAAATCCATATTATTAGGCTCTATTCACTTAGCATTGGGAGGTCGCTATAATGCGGATATGTTAAGAAAGGGAGCCAAATTTGGTCTTGTAGAGTTGATGTTTTCTATTGAAAATGAGCAACTTGAAAAAGAATTGGAAGCCATGGATATTTTTTCAGAAAATGGGATGCTAGTACTTACTAGAAAATTGATGGAGGGAAGAAGTATTAGCAAAATTAATGGGGAAACGGTATCCATAGGCATACTAAGAGATGTTGCTAGTTTGCTAATAGATATTCATGAACAGCATGAACATCAAAGGTTACTAAGTAAGAGAAATCATCTTACCTTTTTGGATATCTATGCGAAGGAGCAGGTAGAAAAACCAAAGCAGGAGATGAAAACGCTTTATCAAATTTATCAGGAGTGCAACCAAGCATTTCAGGCATCTAGTATGGATGAAAAAGAACGAAGAAAAGAAATTGATTTGATAGAGTTTGAACTCCATGAAATAGAGGATGCAAAATTACAATCTGGAGAAGATGAAGAATTAGAAATTCTTTATCGTAAGATGACAGAAAGTAAAAATCTAACAGAGGGGATTAGTGAGGCATATCAATATACGAGTGAAGGAACACATGGAAATGCCAGTGATTTTTTAAGTCGGGCAATTCGTGCCTTACAGGAAATTTCTACTTGTGATGAAACAGGCAGTGCATTGTATAGTCAGTTAGTGGAGATAGATAGTTTGCTTAATGACTTTAATCGAGAATTATCTGAATATGCAAAAAGTTTTGAATTTTCTGAAGAAGATTTCCGTTCTACTGAAAATCGTTTAAATGAAATCAATCATTTAAAGGCAAAATATGGAAATACTGTAAAAGAAATTTTAGAATATGCAGAAGAAAAACGTCAAAGACTAAATGAACTAGAACATTATGAATCTTATATAGAGGAGTTAGAGAAAAAGACAATTGCTGCCAAAGAAAATATGGAAAATTGTGCAAAGAAGTTAAGTGCAATTAGAAAAAAAGCGGCGATATCATTTACAAATGAAATTAAACAAGGGTTACAAGAATTAAATTTTTTAGATGTTCAGCTAGAAATGAAATTTTTAGATACGTCTAAAATTACTGTAAATGGAATGGATGATGCCGAATTTTTTATTTCCACAAATCCAGGGGAGCCTACAAAACCTTTAGGAAGTACAGCTTCTGGTGGTGAACTTTCAAGAATTATGTTAGCAATCAAGACAGTTTTGGCAGATAAAGAAGATACTCCAAGTTTGATTTTTGATGAAATAGATTCTGGTATTAGTGGAATCACAGCTGGAAAGGTTGCTGAAAAACTCCGAATTATTGGACAAAAACGTCAAGTAATTTGTATTACACATTTACCTCAAATTGCAGCCGTAGCAGATGCACATTATCGAATTGAGAAGCAAGCTGTTGAGAACATAACAAAAACAGAAATTACGCAATTAGATGAGGATACATCGATAAAAGAATTGGCAAGGTTATTAGGAGGCGCTTCTATTACACAAAGAATTTTAGAAAGTGCTAGAGAAATGAAAGAAATGGCAAAGAGTGAATAGAATTCCAGAGTGAAAATGAAAAATTGTCACATACTAAAACGGATACCTTTTGGTGTCCGTTTTATTTTTGTGAGAGGATGTGACGAAATGAAAAAAACAAACAAGAAATTTTCCTATTTTTTCTTTCTAGTCAGTTTTGTTGTTTTTGTTGCTTGTATGGGAGGCGTATCACAAAGCATAGAGGAAGGAACAGAAGTTAGTAGTGTAATAGATGGAGAATCAGCGGTCCTAGTTGGAGGGATGCCTATCGGAATTTATATAGAAATGGATGGAGTTATGGTGCTAAAAACCGACACAATTAAAGGAGTGGACGGACAAGAGTATTCGCCAGCTAAAAATGCAGTTTTGCCAGGGGATTATATGGTTGCACTTAATGAGCAGCACATCGAAAGTAAAAAGCATTTACTACAACTTTTAAGTCAATTAAATGAAGACGAGATTGTTTTAACTATACGGAGAAACCAAGAAGAATTTAAGGTAAAAATAAAACCTGTGGAATATAATCCAGGGGAGTATAAATTGGGAATTTGGGTAAGAGATAATGTGCAAGGATTAGGAACAGTAACATTTATGACGTCCAAAGGAAAATTTGGTGCATTAGGGCATGGAATTCATGATATAGATACAAATACTCTTTTGGAGTTAAAGGATGGAACAGCATACAAAACAAGTATTCATTCTATACAAAAAGGTACAAATGGAAATCCTGGAAGTCTAGGTGGAATTATAGTATACAATTATTACAATCGTTTGGGAGAGATTACGAAAAATACAGAAGAAGGTATTTATGGAACCATAGGCAAGGTTAATGAGTTATTTGAAGAGCAAACAGTACTTCCAGTTGCATCAAAGGAGCAAATTCATACAGGTGATGCAAAAATAAGATGTTTTGTAGAAGGAGAAGTACAGGAGTATGATATTAAGATTTTAGAGATAGATACATCTTCACATGCAGAAAATAAAGGCATTGTCTTACAGGTAACGGACTTAGCACTGTTAGAACAAACAGGAGGAATTATACAAGGAATGAGTGGAAGTCCAATTATACAGGACGGAAAACTAATTGGAGCTGTGACACATGTTTTTGTTCAGGATTCTACAAAAGGATATGGTATTTTTATAGAAAATATGTTGAAACATGTCGAATAGTCATACTTTGTCGAATTAGAGGGGGCAAATTTTCTTGATTCAGGAAGTATTTGGAAGATATAATAAAATCAGTGGTGGTTTTGGTACAAGTCCTGATGGAGGTAATAATATGGGACATGTAAATGTGGCAATCGCTGACGACAATGTAAGGATGAGGGACTTACTAGAAGAAATAATCAATGAAGATGAAGAACTTCATGTTGTGGGGAAAGCAAAAAATGGGGAAGAACTGTGTCAAATTATTCGGGCAAAACAGCCAGATGTTGTTTTATTGGATCTAATTATGCCGAAAAAAGATGGACTGACAGTTATGGAAGAAATTAATCAAGATAAGTCAATGACAAAATATCCGTATTTTATTGTTGTGACAGCAGTAGGCCAAGAGAGAATTACAGAAGATGCCTTTAACAAAGGGGCAAACTACTACATCATGAAACCATTCAATAACGAAATGCTTTTGAAGCGGATAAAAACAGCAAGAAAAACAGCAAAACATTTCGAAAAAAGGAATGACGAGTTGGGGATGTTACAAAATGAGAGAGGGGAGGATTTAGAAAATCGTGTTACAAATCTACTTCATGAAATTGGAATTCCAGCACATATCAAAGGATATCATTATTTAAGGTCATCGATTTTGATGTCAATTGAAGATATGGATGTTTTGAATGCGATTACAAAAATTTTATATCCAACAGTTGCTAAAAAATACCAGACAACATCAAGTCGTGTAGAGAGGGCAATCCGACATGCAATTGAAGTTGCATGGAATAGGGGAAAATTAGATACGTTAGATGAATTATTTGGATATACAGTTAGTATAGGGAAGGGTAGACCTACTAATTCGGAATTTATTGCATTAATTGCAGATACAATTCAATTGGAGTATAAACATAGATAGTACTTTTCAATCCAGCAAAAAAGGAGTATAATAGGAGGAAATTAGTTGGGTAATGTACCGAGGAATGGAGGATGAGCTATGAAAAATATTTTATTTGCTTCTTCAGAATGTGTACCATTCATTAAAACGGGAGGTCTTGCAGATGTTGTAGGGTCACTTCCAAAATATTATAACAGTAAGAAGTATGATGTGAGGGTAGTACTTCCAAAATATGATTGTATGGATCAAAAATGGAAGGAAAAGATGGAATATGTAGAACATTTCTATATTCATATTGCAGGTCAAGATCAATATGTTGGTATTTTAAAATGTGTTTTAGATAAAATTATATTTTATTTTATAGACAATGAATACTATTTTGGGGGACATGCGCCATACGAGGGGGATCCAAAGTGGAATATTGAAAAATTTGCATTCTTTTCAAAGGCTGTTCTTAGTATTTTACCAGTCATAGAATTTCGACCAGATTTAATCCATTGCCACGATTGGCAGACAGGTTTGGTTCCTGTATATCTTGATAACTTTAGATATTTAGGTGAGTATTATAGAGGAATTAAAACAATTATGACGATACATAATCTAAAGTTTCAAGGAGTGTGGGATACGCAAACAGTACAACAAATTACAGAGTTACCAGACTATTATTTTGTACCCGATAAGATGGAAGCGTATCATGATGCGAATCTCTTAAAAGGGGGAATTGTATACGCAGATAAGGTAACAACAGTAAGTCAAACCTATGCTGAAGAGATTAAGACACCATTCTATGGGGAAGGGCTGGATGGCTTGATGATGGCACGTTCCAATGACCTGTGTGGAATCGTAAATGGATTAGACTATAATGAATATTGTCCATTCAAAGATAAAAATATTGCAAAGCGTTTCACAGTAGATACATTTAAGAGAAATAAGGTACTTAATAAATTGGCATTACAGGAAGAGTTGGGATTAGAGAAAGACTCCAAGGTTATGTTGATTGGGATTGTATCTAGACTTACAGATCAAAAAGGATTTGATTTGATTGAGTGCATTATGGACGAATTATGTCAGGATGCAGTGCAAATTGTAGTATTGGGAACAGGGGATCCAAAGTACGAAAATATGTTTCGTCATTTTGCATGGAAGTACTCAGGGAAAGTTTCGGCAAACATTTTCTATTCTGAGGAATTATCACATAAGATTTATGCAGCATCAGATGCCTTTTTGATGCCATCTTTATTTGAACCTTGTGGTTTGAGTCAGTTAATGAGCCTTCGATATGGAACACTTCCAATTGTAAGGGAAACTGGTGGATTAAAGGATACAGTAGAACCATATAACGAATATGAAAAAACAGGAACAGGATTTAGTTTCCAAAATTACAATGCACATGAAATGCTGAATATTATTCGGTATGCCCAAAGTATCTTTTATGATAAAAAGAGAGATTGGAATAAGATTATAGAACGTGCGATGCAGCAAGATTTTTCATGGAAAAATTCTGCAAAACAGTACGAACAATTGTACGAAAGTTTGTTAGGGAAATAATACAAAGAGAGAAAGTAAGTAGGAGGATATTGTGACATGAAAATTATAGATAGGCTGAAGGAAGATAAAATACATATCTCATTGGAGATTTTTCCTCCGAAGACAGATGCTGGATATGAGAAGGTTAAGACTGCTGTGGAGGAGATGGCAGAATTAAAACCTGAATTTATTAGTGTTACATATGGTGCAGGTGGGGGAACAAGTAAGAATACAGCGAAAATTGCTTCTTATATAAAGAATGAACTTCAAGTAGAGAGTTTAGCACATTTGACATGTGCTTCCTCTACAAAAGAAGAGGTACGACATGTGATTCAGAATTTAAAAGATTTGGGTATTGAGAATATTTTAGCTCTTAGAGGGGATATCCCAAAGGATGTTGTATTTCCATCAGAGGATCGCTTTCATTTTGCATACGAATTGGTAGAAGAAATTCGTCGAAGTGGGGATTTTTGTATCGGTGCAGCTTGTTATCCAGAGGGTCATGTGGAAAATGAACATAAAGTAGATGATATTAAATATCTAAAGCAAAAAGTAGATAGTGGTGTAGATTTCTTAACAACACAAATGTTTTTTGATAATGATATTCATTACAATTTTTTATATCGAATACGTGAAGCAGGAATTACAGTTCCAGTTTTGCCAGGAATTATGCCTATTACAAGTGCAAAGCAGATGAAAAGAAGTTGTGAATTATCAGGAACCGTATTTCCAAGGAGATTCCAAGCAATTTTGGATATGTTTGGAGATAATCCAGATGCCATGATGCAGGCAGGAATTGCTTATGCCACTGACCAGATTATTGACCTTTTGGCAAATGGGGTAAAAAATATTCATATTTATTCTATGAACAATCCAAAAGTTGCCTCAGCAATACTACATAATATATCAGAAATTATAAAGTGCTAGAGGAGAAGAGATGGATAGGATGACGAAAGAAGCCATCCGTTATCTGGGATATGGAAATCATGCGGTAGATGAACAAACTCTTCAACTCCTTTTAAATTCATTTCAAGATTTAAAGGGAGTTGCTGAGCCAAAATCCATCTACCGTATTTTTCAATTGGAACAGATGGATGACGAAAGCTTTAAGATTGGAGAATTTGAATTTCAAAGTCACAGCCTGGGAAGAAATTTGAAAGGATGTGACAAAATTATTTTATTTGGTGCAACTTTAGGAATCGGTGTAGATCGATTATTGAGAAGAGTATCTTTGACAGATATGGCGAAGGCAGTAGTATTACAAGCTTGTGCAGCAGCTATGTTAGAAGAGTATTGCGACAAATGTCAAGAGGAGCTAGGAAAAGAGATGGCACAGGAGGGCAGATATTTACGGCCTAGATTTAGTCCAGGATATGGGGACTTTGATATTGCTTATCAAAAAAATTTGATGGGAATGTTAGAGTGTTCTAAAAAGATAGGTCTTACTATGACGGAAAGTTATATGATGACTCCGACAAAATCTGTAACTGCAGTCATTGGAGCTTCTACAAGAAAAGAACATTGTCCAATTCAAGGTTGTGAAGTATGTAATAAGATGGATTGTGAATATAGAAGAGGTACGAGATGAGTATAAAAGGTTTAGGTAAAGAATTATTATTTTTAGATGGGGGCATGGGGACACTGCTTCAGGCAGAAGGCTTAAAACCAGGAGAACTTCCAGAAACATGGAATTTGACACATGGGGATAAGATTCAAAAAATCCATAAGAGTTATTTTGAAGCAGGAAGTAACATTGTTCTTACAAATACATTTGGAGCAAATGCATTAAAATTTCACGATACCTCCTATTCTCTTAAGGAGATTGTAGAAGCAGCTGTAAAACATGTAAAAGAAGCAGCAAAACAGGCAAAGAGCAGTGGGAGAAATGTATACACAGCGTTAGATGTAGGGCCAACAGGTAAGCTGTTAAAGCCTATGGGTGATTTAAGCTTTGAATCTGCATATGAGACATTTAAAGAGGTAATGATTTATGGAGAGCAGGCAGGAGCTGATTTAATTTATATAGAAACAATGAGTGACACCTACGAGTTAAAAGCAGCTGTACTAGCAGCAAAGGAAAATACCAACTTGCCTGTATTTGTCACTACTATTTATGATGAAAGAGGCAAACTTTTAACGGGTGCAGATGTACCATCTGTAGTGGCTCTTTTAGAAGGACTTAGGGTGGATGCTCTTGGTATCAATTGTGGTATGGGACCACAGCAGATGCTGCCTATTTTAGAGCAGCTTGTAGAATACACATCCATTCCTATTATTGTGAAACCAAATGCAGGATTGCCTAAGCAAAAAGATGGTGAAACATATTACGATGTAGATGAACAGGCATTTGCTGAAGTGATGGAAGAAATTGTGAAAAAAGGTGCATGTGTCATTGGAGGCTGCTGTGGTACTACACCAAAACATATTCAAGCTATGATTGAGAAGTGTGCATCCTTACCAGTAACTCCAATTGTAGAAAAGGAACGAACGATTGTATCTTCCTATGGACAAGCACAAGAACTAGGCATAGGTTCTAAGATTATAGGAGAAAGAATTAATCCAACGGGAAAGAAGCGTTTCAAACAAGCACTAAAAGAGCATGATTTAGATTACATATTAAAAGAGGCTATTATGCAGCAGGATG
Organism: Candidatus Ruminococcus intestinipullorum; assembly: GCA_018883985.1. GTDB lineage: Bacteria > Bacillota > Clostridia > Lachnospirales > Lachnospiraceae > Mediterraneibacter > Mediterraneibacter intestinipullorum_A. Next base: position 15,886 of record JAHLFA010000131.1, read on the forward strand.
CAGGTGCTCATATATTAGATGTGAATGTAGGACTCCCTGACATAGATGAGCCGAAGATGATGAAAGAGGCTATTGTAGAACTACAAAGCATTACAAGCTTGCCGCTTCAAATTGATACAGTGGATGCAAAAGCAATGGAAGCTGCCATGAGGATTTATAATGGGAAACCTATGGTCAATTCTGTAAGTGGGAAGAAAGAATCCATGGATGTAGTATTTCCGTTGATTCAAAAATATGGTGGTGTAGTAGTAGGACTTACATTGGATGAAGAAGGAATTCCTCAAACCGTAGAGGGACGTATAAAAGTAGCTGAAAAAATCATACAGGAGGCTGCTAAATATGGCATTCCTAAAAAAGACATTGTAATAGACGTACTTGCAATGACGGTTAGTTCTGAACCAGAGGGGGCGAAGATCACCTTAGAGGCATTGCATAAAGTACGTTATGAATTAGGGGTTAATACAGTACTAGGTGTTTCCAATATATCCTTTGGACTTCCAAGCCGTCCAATTATCAATGCAAATTTCTATACAATGGCTATGTTACAAGGTTTGAGTGCAGGAATTATCAATCCAGCTTCTGAAGATATGATGCGTGCATATTATAGTTATCATGTATTGATGAATTTAGATACGAATTGTGAACAATATATCGGAAGATATGGAGCTGCACCAATTACAGCTGCTTCGGAAAATAAACAGTCTAAAATTGGAACAATGTCACTGCAAACGGCTATTGAACGAGGGTTAAAGGAAGAGGCATACATGCTTACAGAGCAGCTTGTAAAGGAGTATAAGCCATTAGAAATTATCAATTCCTATTTAATCCCTGGATTAGATGCAGTGGGAAAAGGATTTGAAGAAGGCACTGTCTTTTTACCACAATTACTGATGAGTGCAGAAGCAGCGAAAGCCTCTTTCTCCATTCTAAAAAGAGAGTTAGCTCAAAGTGGAGATACTACAAAAGCAAAAAATAAAGTAGTGCTTGCAACAGTCAAAGGAGATATCCATGATATTGGTAAAAATATTGTGAAGGTATTGCTTGAAAATTATAGCTTTGAAGTCATAGATTTAGGAAAGGATGTTCCACCAGAAATCATTGTAGAAACAGTACTTGAACAACAGATTCATTTAGTTGGATTGAGTGCATTAATGACTACAACAGTAGTAAGTATGGAGGAAACAATCAAACAGCTTCGTGAAAAAGCACCTTTCTGTAAAGTGATGGTAGGCGGTGCTGTTTTAAATCAAGAATACGCAGATATGATAGGGGCAGATTTTTATGGGAAAGATGCAATGCAGTCTGTGTATTACGCACAAAGAATTTTTGGAGAAGAATAGTGTTATGTTTTTGAATTAGTACAAAAACAATATTGACCATTTTTTTGAAAAACGATATATTGTATACAAGAAAAAAAGAAAAGTTTTACGACAATCAAAGGAGGAAGAAGAATGTCAAATATGAGAGGTCTGGATACACCAGTGAGGGCTATTCGCAGACGCGTATTTACAGAAGTGGCAAAGCTAGGCTTTGAATCTAATTCAGAAACACTTTTAGATGATATGGAGGCAATCCCATACGAAATTGTGAACGATGACACGGAAAGATATAGAGAAAGTGTATATCGTTCTCGTGCAATTGTAAGAGAGCGTCTTCGTCTTGCAATGGGACTTTCTCTTCGTCCAGAAGATAAACCAGTTCACTTAACATCAGGAGTGCAAGAAAGTAATATTTCAGAGAAATATTATGAGCCACCATTGATGCAGGTGATTCCTTCTGGATGTGAAGGCTGTGAAGAGAATATGTATGAAGTGAGTGATATGTGTAAGGGCTGTTTGGCACATCCATGTCAGGAGGTATGTCCAAGAGATGCAATTTCCATGGTGAATGGAAAGTCTTATATTGATCAAGAAAAGTGTATTAAATGTGGAAAATGTAAGGCAGTTTGTCCATACGATGCAATTGCAAAAAAAGAACGTCCATGTAAAAATGCATGTGGTGTCAATGCTATTGTATCAGATAAATATGGTCGTGCGTACATTGATACAGAAAAATGTGTTTCTTGTGGAATGTGTATGGTAAGTTGTCCATTTGGAGCGATTTCAGATAAATCTCAAATTTTCCAGTTGACACGTGCTCTTTCGGAAGAGGGAAGTGAAATTATCGCTGAAATAGCACCAGCATTTGTAGGACAATTTGGAGAAAATATCAATCCACGTAATATTAAGGCGGCGTTGATGGAGCTAGGATTTAAAGGTGTTTATGAGGTGGCATTGGGTGCTGATATCGGTGCTGTAGCAGAAGCTCACCACTATGTAGATAAGGTAGTAACAGGAGAACTTCCATTTTTGTTAACATCTTGTTGTCCTTCTTGGGCAATGCTTGCGAAAAAGTATTTCCCAGATTTATTGGATCAAATTTCTCAAGAGCTGACACCTATGGTAGCCACTGCTCGTAAAATTAAACAAGAGCATCCAAATGCGAAAGTAGTATTTATTGGACCTTGTGCTGCGAAGAAGCTAGAAGCATCTAGAAGAAGTGTAAGAAGTGATGTAGATTTTGTTATTACATTTGAAGAGCTTCAGGCAATGTTTGATGCTAAAGAAATTGATTTGACAGCATTTGAGTCAGATTCTTCTTTCCATGATGCAACAGGTGCAGGTCGTGGATATGCGGCAGCAGGAGGAGTTGCAGCAGCAATTGAGAAATGCATCAATGAATATTATCCAGATGTAACAGTACATATTGAACATGCTGAAGGATTAGCTGAGTGTAAGAAAACATTGGCATTAGCAAAAGCTGGGCGTCTAAACGGATGCTTAATCGAGGGAATGGGATG
>JAHLFA010000132.1 GCA_018883985.1 Candidatus Ruminococcus intestinipullorum
ATTAATTTTACACCAGAAGAAAAAGTCTCACCAAAAATAACGAAAAAGAAAATATATTTTAGCAGAATTATTTTCCAAAGAATTTTGCCTGCTTCTATGGCAGTTATTATTATTGCAGGTGGATTTTATTATGGAGCAAAAAAAGGAGTTTCAGGCAATACAGAACAGGTGATCGTTTACAACTGGGGCGAATATTTGGACCCAGAAGTAATTCAAATATTTGAAGAAGAAACAGGGATTGACGTCATTTATGAAGAATTTGAAACAAATGAAATTATGTATCCTAAAATTCAATCAGGTGCTATTGCCTATGATGTTGTTTGTCCTTCAGACTATATGATTCAACGAATGATTGAAAATGATTTGCTTGCAGAAATAAATTTTGACAACATTCCAAACCTACAATATATTGGGGAAGAATACCTAGAACTTTCTAAGCAATTTGACCCTGAAAATAAATATTCAGTACCTTATACATGGGGTACTGTTGGGATTCTCTACAATAAAACTATGGTTGAAGAACCGATTGATAGTTGGGGAGTTCTTTGGGATGAAAGATACAAAGATAATATCCTAATGCAAGACAGTGTACGAGATGCATTTGGTGTTACATTGAAATACTTAGGACATTCTCTCAATTCTACAGATTTAAATGATTTGGAAGAAGCGAAAGAATTATTAATTGAACAAAAGCCATTGGTTCAAGCATATGTTGTAGATCAAGTCCGTGATAAGATGATCGGAAATGAAGCTGCTATTGGTGTTATTTACTCTGGAGAAGCTATTTACACGCAAATGGAAAATCCTGACTTAGAATATGTAATTCCAAAGGAAGGTTCTAATCTTTGGATGGACTCTCTTGTCATTCCTAAGAATGCACAAAACAAAGAAAATGCCGAAACTTTTATCAATTTCCTTTGTCGTCCAGATATTGCAAAGATGAATTTTGACTATATTACGTATTCGACACCAAATACCGCTGCTCGTGAAATGATTGAAGACCCAGAAATCCGTAATAGCGAAATCGCATTTCCTAATTTTGATATTTTAAAGAATTGTGAAACATTCCGATTCTTGGGTGATAAATATGATGCTTTGTATAATGAACTTTGGCGAGAAGTGAAGTCTAAATAAATTTTTAGGGGAAATCGGCACTATGATATGATACCTCCTAAGTAGACAAGGTAAATAACCAAAATCTACTTAGGAGGTTTTTTATGTCCAAATCTAAATACTCACCCGAATTCCGTGCAATGGTAGCACAGGAATATATAGATCGCTCTGGTTCTCTTCATTACTTAGCTGATAAGTATCAAGTAGGCAAGTCGACAATACATAAATGGGTAGCCTTATTTCGTGTACATGGAATAAATGCTTTTGTTACTCAGCCCGGAAACAAAAGCTATACCAAAGAATTTAAAATCACTTGTGTGAAAGAAGTAGTTTCAGGGAATGGAAGCCCTCTTGATATTGCATCCAAATATAATATTAATCCAACAGTTTTAGAAACATGGATATAGTTGTATAATGCCAATAGAGAACTTAGGGACTATTGTCCCAAACGGGAGGTCTATATGGCAGATGCAAAGAGAAAAACAACTGTTGAAGAGCGTAAAGAAATCGTGAAATACTGTATTGAACATAATCGAAACTACAAAGACGCAGCCAGTATCTTTGATGTTTCCTATAGTCAGGTTTATTCATGGGTCAGAAAATATGATGCGAATGGTGAAGATGGTTTAGTTGATAAGCGAGGGCATCATAAATCAGACGATGAAGTGGACGAATTAGAACGTCTGAGACGGGAAAATATTCGTTTAAAGAAGCAACTTAAAGAAAAGGATATGTTAGCTGAATTATTAAAAAAAGTGCAAGAATTCGAAAGAATGTGAGGCTTGGAAAACTCCGCTATGAGTCGAAATTTATGGCAATCAAGTTTTTCTATGAAACAAAACACTGGAGTATGAACTGGATGTGCAAACAACTGGAAATTTCAAGAGCAGCTTACTACAAATGGTTACACCGGGAAATTCCTGAACAGGAGATGGAAAATATCAACTTAGCTGTGCTTATAAAGGAATATGATGAACGTTTTAATCACATATTGGGTTATCGACGAATGACATCCTGGATCAATCACTTTAATCATACGAATTATAGTAAAAATCGAGTGCATAGAATTATGAAAAAGTTAGGAATCCATTCCGTGATTAGAAAGAAAAAGAAAAAATACACTTCTTCAACACCTGAGGCAGTAGTGGAGAATAAGCTGGATAGAGATTTTTATGCAGCTGAACCAAATGAGAAATGGGTGACTGATGTTACAGAGTTTAAGGTTCCCGGTGAGAAAAAGAAACTGTATTTAAGTGCCATCCTTGATTTGTATGATAGATACCCTGTCGCATATGTTATCGGCTCTAGAAATAATAATCAGCTTGTATTTAAAACTTTTGATAAAGCTATTATTGCAAATCCTGAAGCTAAGCCACTATTTCATAGTGATAGAGGTTTTCAATATACAAGTAAGCTTTTCCAAAAGAAACTTAAGGAACATGAGATGGAGCAGTCCATGTCCAGAGTTGGACACTGCATAGACAATGGTCCTATTGAAGGATTCTGGGGCATCATAAAATCAGAGATGTATCAAATGTATGAGATAACGGATGAATCTACATTAAGATTTGCAATAAAGGATTATATCAGATTTTATAGCGAAGAACGTACTCAAGATAGATATCACTGCAAAACACCTTTAGAAGTTAGGAATGAAGCACTATCTTTATTGGTTCCACCAGAGTATCCTATTCCTAAAAATAAACGAATTGAGAAATATAAAGAAAAATGGTGTGCATAGGAAAACGACCGCACATTTTGTACGGTCGTTCGTCAGCACTTCATTTTAGATATTTAACCTGTCTACTTGACAAGGTGCATATCACTAGCTGATTTCCCCTTCTTTTTCCTTATTCCTTGTATCAATAAACCCTTCTCCAAACACTTCACTTGTTTCCATAACCATAACAAAAGCGTCCTCATCAATCTCATGTGCCACAGATCTTACAGAATACGCCTGAGATTGTGAACAAGCACATAAAATAATTTGCTTTTCTTCCTTTGTGTAACTACCAATTGCCTTTACAATCGTAGAACCTCGCCCACTAATCTCATCAATTCTTGCTGATACTTCATGTGCCTTTGTTGTAATAATAAAAATAAGTTTTCCTGCACCCATACCGTACATAATTTTGTCAATTACAACAGAGGTAACAAACGCCGATGCCAATCCATAAAGTACTGCATCTACATTTCCAAAAACAGGCCAACCTAACAAAATAATTAACAAATCAATTGCCATTGTTACAGCTCCCAAGGAAAGATGTGGGCGTAATGTTTTTATCGATACTGTTAAAAAATCTGTTCCTCCAGAAGAAGAGCCTCTCATATAGAACAATGCCATTCCAGCTCCAATGCATACACCAGAATATAGTGCAGCCATAAAGGGCGAGCCTGTATACAATGGAGTATTTGGAAAAATCACATCTAAAAATAAGGTACAAAATATCATTGTTCTAGCAGTCTTTATTAAAAAACGCTTTCCTACTAATTTAAAACTAAGGATAACAAGAGGTATATTTAATGCTAAATTTGTAATCCCGATTGGAAGTCCCCATAGATGATTCATAATCAAAGCTAATCCAGATAATCCACCTGGTGCAAAATCGGCCGTCTTTGCAAACGTATAAATTCCAATTGCATATAAAATGCTTCCAGCTATGTCAAATAAAATATCTAACAGCAATTCTTTTCCTTTTATCTTTTTATGCATATTCTCCATGCTCTCAGCCTGCCTTCCTGTTCATCAAGTTTCTCCCCTTTGTATTCCATTACACTTGAAAACATCCTCCACCAATAAATTCTCTTAAAAGTGAATTCATAGGCACATAATCACTTCCAAACCCAATAAAATAATCAAAAAACTTCAATAACCTCTTTGCTTCCATATATTCTGGGCTATCTTTTTCTACCCCAAATAACAATGGCTCTACATATTGTTTTAAAACTGCAAGCTCATATAAAAGAGAAGAATTAAACATCATATCTGCCTCTTCCTGAAATGGGAAAATATTCTCCTCTTCTCCTCTTCGTACTGATGGCCACATCGCTATTGTCTTTTGTGCTGATGCGCCCCTCGTTCTGGCATCTCGAACGATTCTTCGAATTAAACGTCCGTCAGTAGATGGAATACGATTATGCTCACCTACATTAAGCTGCGTCAATGCACTAATATAAATTTTTATTTTTTTATTACTACTTAGCTGCTCTGTTAATTTTGGATTTAAACAATGAATTCCCTCTATAACTAAAATATCTTGTTTCCCTAATTGTGTAGCAGACGTATTGTACGTTCTTCTTCCATTCTTAAAATCAAAAATTGGAAGATATACCTCTTCTCCTAACAAGAGATTCTTCATATCTTCATTAAACTTCTCTACGTCAATTGCCTCCAAACACTCAAAATTATAGTTTCCATATTTATCCCTTGGTGTTTTTTCACGCTCTACAAAATAATTATCCACGGCAATTGGATGGGGTCGCATTCCTTGTGTGCGAAGCTGAATACATAATCTATGAGAAAATGTAGTCTTTCCTGAGGAAGATGGGCCTGCTATTAAAACTAGTTTTGTTTCTGGCTTAGCAGCTATTTGAGCGGCAATCTCTGCAATTTGTCTTTCCTGATATGCTTCTTGTACCAAAACAATTTCTCGCATATCATTTTTTGTTACCATTTCGTTCAAAGCACCTACAGTTTCTATATTCTGTAAATCCCCCCATTTCACAGAATTTTTTAGTACTTGAAACAATTTTTCCCTTGGAACAAATGGTGGAAGTATTTTTGATTCTCCCTGCTCTGGCATCTGAAGTACGAATCCTTCATCATATAAATACAGTGCAAAACAATTCAAATAACTGGTATCTGGTACCATATATCCATAGTAATAATCTTCAAATTCTTTCATTTTATAGATATTTACATTGGAAACTCTACGATATCCAAATAACTTCTCTTTGTCATACATTCCATGCTTTCTAAATAATGCAACTGCATCAGACGTAGGAACCGAACGTTTTTCAATAGGAATAGCACTTTTTTGCAATTCCCACATCCGCTTCTCTACTTTATTTAAAAACTCCTGATTAAAATCTACATCTCCCTCTACTGTACAGTAGTAACCTTTACTCACTGAGAAATGGATTCTTACATTCTGAACACTTTCATGGCCACCTACATCATGCACTGCCTTTACCATCATAAAGCATAAACTTCTTTTGTAAGTTTCAAACCCTATCGTATCCTCTGTCGTAATAAAAGATAAACGGCAATCCTTTTTTAAGCGTTTATTTAGCTCCTTTACCTTCAATCCGTCCACGCAAACCAATACGATTTGATTGTCGTACTCTTTCTGAAATTCCTGTGCAATTGTCTTGTAAGGAATCCCTTTTTCATATTCCTTAACTTGCTTACCTATCTGGACAGTACAAAATTCGCTTTTCATACGCCATTACCTCCTAGCCATTAGATTAACAAACTTGAAATGGATGAATCTTTTCTGCTGTAAAAATTTGAATCTTGGGGGTTCTTAATTGGAAGAATTGTTCCATATCATCTATAAAAATATGCTCTGTGCCACAATGTCCTGCATCTATAATTGCAATTCCTTGTGCAACAGCATCAATTCCTTCATGATGACCAATATCTCCCGTAACGAGTACATCAGCTCCTTTTGCAATAGCTGGAGAAATACAGCTCTTCCCTGAACCTGGAGAAATGGCAAAACGGCGTACTGTTGCATGAAAATCACCAAACACTCGTACGGTATTAAGATTCAACTTTTCTTTTACCAAATGACAACAATCCTGCAAAGACATTTCACTACTTAACTCTCCTACAATACCAATCCCTGCTTTTTTCTCTCCTAACTCCATTGTTGGCATTAAAATTTCTGAATTTTTCAACTCAAAATAGTTCCCTGCCAAATATGACATTCCTAGCACATCATAATTTGTGTGCATCGCATAATATGCAATATCGTGTTGAATTAGGGTTAAGATTCGTTTTGTAAGAAAATTTTCATTTGTAATTTTTTTTACTGGTGAAAAAATAAGAGGATGATGTGTAATAATCATATCTGCCTTTTTCTCTATCGCATCTTGAATCACTTCATCTGTTGCGTCCAATGCCAAATAGATACGATGAACATCTTTATCCACTCTTCCAACTAAAAGACCTACATTATCAAAATCCAATGCAGCATTTTGAGGATATACTTCCTCAATGATTCTCATAATCTCTCTACACTGCATAATATTCCAATCCTTTCTTTATATATTCCAATTCTATAGCAAGTTCTTCTTTTCTTTTTTGTATCTTCTCTCCTTGTTGAGCCTCTAATTTATTATAAATTTCCGATTTTAATCTTTCCTCTTTTTCTAAATACTTCTTTAGAATAGGATGACGATTTTGCAAAAGCAACTTTCCATATTTTAGCTCAATATGGTTCCATGTTTCTTTTTCGTGCTTGTTTACTAATGGTATCACTTTCAT
>JAHLFA010000013.1 GCA_018883985.1 Candidatus Ruminococcus intestinipullorum
CTATATATCTACTAAAGTATTTATATTGGACATATATCTACTCGAAAAATATGTATCTTTTTCTGGGATAGTTTCTTCTACAAATCCTTCATCATCTAATAACTTTACCCCCTCTAATACATCTTCAGTTGTTAACTCTGGAAATGCAGACTTCATTTCCTCTACAACAGTTTTGATGGGGCTCCCGTCAAGTTTTGAAGCTAGTTCCCATAACTTCCCTTCTGGATCTCCAAACTCTGCTGTAACACCTAGCTGTGCTCCTATCCTAAACTCATGTGAATTCAATCTATATAACGGATATATTGGCTTGATTCTAGGTCTATGGTATATACCCTTCATAATTACTCTCCTTCCTATAAATTTTAACAAGTAACACATATGGCTAAGCTGATATCAATCAGCTTAGCCAATACATTAATTTAATGGATATTGCCTTAGAAGACGATCCACCATGCTGTAGCCTCAACTTTAACAGCACGACGAACTGTAATATTCTTCATAATTTCACCCCCTTCTTATTTATTAGAATTTCACATAATATCTGTGAAATTCCACTATGTATACATCTGCCAAGTTACATATAATATCCTAGGCAGAAGAAACATCCTTCTTATAACTCTATTTTTTCTACTTGATTCCTCAAACTAACCGATACCAACAACATCACAATTCCTAGTACCATCAAAAGTAAAAATGTAGTAGTTTTAGAAAGAAGTATTATTGCTGAAATTTGACATACTGCAATCATAATAATACACGATGATATTATAGTTCCAATTATTGACTTATACTTGAATCCAATCCAACCTGATATAACTCCACAACATCCTGATATAAGTGCACAATTTACCAAATTTATAATAATTTTTATTATTAACTCCACTGTTATACTATCAATACAAATCGGATAAATACACTCAGTTAATATGAAAAGAGTAAAAATACACACTCCACTAAACATCATCCCTAAAAAAGTAGACATAATTATTATGAATATTTTGACACTAATAATTTGTTTTCTACAAATTGGATATGAAAATAACAATATAACTTTTTTTCCCGTATATTCATCTACAAGAACTTTTGCTGCTATAATTGCTGAAATTATAATATATATCCCCATCATTACTATCATTGTCAAACCTATGACAAAATGATATGAATTAAACATTTCTATATCACTATCATATGGATCAATCTTAGGTATGCATGCCATTAAATATAAAAAACCAAGTGAACAAAAGGTGCTTACTAAAATAGTAATATAATATGGTCTTAAACTCTTTCTTTTAACTTCTAAAAATAATAATCTAACTATATTCATAACTCTGTTCCTTCAGAATATTTTTCATAAAATAATCTTCTAATCTATTAGAAATCATATTCTTTGTTTCAACCTCCTCAACAATTGTTCCATTATTAAGAAAGGCAACATAATCTGCCACAAGTTCCACTTCCGAAAGCAAATGACTAGACAATATAATACTGGTTCCCTGTTTTGATAATTTACGAAACAATTTTCTTATCATTTTAATGCCCAAAGCATCCAATCCATTAATTGGTTCATCAAGTATTAATAATTCTGGCTCATGTACAATAGCTCGTGCAATTGCTAGTCGTTGACGCATCCCTATAGAAAGACTTGAAACTGGCTGTTCTGTAATACCATCTAATCCTGTTTCTATAAGTGCATTTTCAATTTTCTTATCATCTGCAATTCCTCTATATGCTAAATGAATCTTTAGATTTTGCACTGCCGAAGAATTCTCGTAAAAAATAGGATTTTCAAGTATACTTCCTGTTCTGTGTAAGATATCTAAATTTCCTACTTGGCTTTTATTATCAAAAACAATTGCTTCTCCCTTAGTAACAGAAGTTAAACCTAACAATATTTTAAATATTGTAGTTTTCCCTGCTCCATTTTTCCCAACTAAACAATATATACTTCCTCTCCTTACGTTCATATTACAATCATTGATAATATTTGTTCCCTTAAAATCTTTATATAAATGATTCGTTCTTACTATAAATTCCGATTCCATAACCTCTCCTTTTAATACATTACGAATGTATGTAAATTGATAAAAATAAAATTGCCTTTTGGCAATTCTATTTTTTTGTTTTATCCATTACTTCATTAATCATAGATGAAATTTCAGCATTAAATATAGGCACACCCATTTTATCAAATAACTCTTTAATAAATAACACTTTATGATGAAGTTCTTCTTCTGTTGCAGGATATACTGACGGCATAAGCCATAATTCAAGTAAAGGTAAAAGCTCTGATAACTCTTTTGCATACTGCGTGCAAATAGATCCATCTGCTATCCCCTCATTAATAAGCTTTTCAAACGCAGGAGTCAAATATTTTCTTTGAGATTCCATCATCCCAACTAAAATGCGTGGATTATTCAGTAGGGGGATGGTTTCTCTCGATAGAGAAACTCTTTCAGAATCCTCTTGATTCAATAGTATGACCTTTTGAAGTTTCTGAAGCCCATTTAAATGACTTTGTTTCTCTATTTCATTAAATGGATTATTATTCAAAAACATTTTATTTTCCAATGCATTCATAATATCTTCTTTAGATTTAAAGTGATGATATATAGCTCCTTTTGTTAGCCCTCCTAATTCATCAACAATATCTTGTATAGTAGTCTGATCATATCCTTTTTCCAAAAAGAGTTTTTTTGCAACGTCCAAAATTTTTTCTACTGTTAATTCTGGATATTTATTTCTAGCCATTTAATTCCCCTTTATGTTAGATACATTCGTTATGTATTTATAATATCACTTATTAAATATTTGTCAAGTGTTTTTCCTACAAACACTTGATTTTTTTCATACAAGCAACAGCCATAGCCCCTGGCCCTATATGACATGCTACGCTTAGCGAAAGTGGATTTTCAATTATCTCATATTGAGGAAAACGCTCTTGTATCTCCGCTTTCCACTCTGCCGCCTCTTCTTGGCTGCAAGTATAAGCCATTGCTAATAACATCTCTTCTTTTTCCTTTGCAAAACGTTCATTTAAATCATTTTCTATTGCATTTAGCATTGTACGCTTCGCTGCTTTCCACCCTCTTACTTTTGAAAATGCATCTAAACGTTCTCCTTGAATTTGCAATACAGGTTTTAAATTCAAAACGGAACCAATTGCAGCAGCTGCTGGGGTAATTCGCCCACCTTTTTTCAAATATTTTAATGTATCAACTGTAATATAGATACTTGCCATCAACTTTTCTTTTTCCAAGTATTCTTTAATCTCGGCAGCGTTCATTCCATGGTCTCGAAGTTCTATGGCATCATAAACAGAACTTTCTTGTGTAACAGAAATTCTTTGATTGTCTACAACATGAACTCTTCCCGCATACTCCTCAGCTAACTGAATTGCTGTACTACATGTACTGCTTAATCCACTTGACATCGGAATATGTACAATTTCATCATACTCTTTCAAAATTTCATCCCATAATTCCATAATCTCTCCTGGAGATGGCTGAGAAGTAGAAATATCAGAATCTGTTCCCAATTTTTGATAAAACTCTTCTTGAGAAAGTGTAATGTCTTCTAAAAATAAATTGCCATCAATAAAAAATGGCATTGGAATTACCCAAATTCCTAACTCCTCTCCTCTTTTTTGTGTAATCCCACTATTACTATCTGTTATTATCGCAATTTTACTCATTTCATATCCCCTATTTCTAGTTTTTAAAGCTATGTATTGGTGCTGGAATTCTTCCCTTTCGATTAATAAAGGCCTCGCACCCAAATTCATTAACTGGCATAATCGGAGCATATCCTAAAAGACCACCAAATTCAACAGTTTCACCTACATCTTTTCCTATAACAGGAATTAAACGTACTGCTGTAGTCTTCTGATTAATCATTCCAATTGCCATTTCATCTGCAATAATTCCTGAAATTGTACTTGCTGAGGTTTTGCCTGGAATTGCAATCATATCCAACCCAACAGAACAAACACATGTCATTGCCTCTAACTTTTCGAGTGTTAACGCACCTGCATTGACTGCATCAATCATACCTTGATCCTCACTAACAGGAATAAACGCTCCACTTAGTCCTCCTACATAAGATGAGGCCATAACGCCCCCTTTTTTGACTTGGTCATTTAGAAGTGCCAATGCTGCTGTTGTCCCTGGTGCTCCGACCTTCTCCAACCCAATTTCTTCTAAGATTTCTGCTACACTATCCCCTATTGCAGGCGTAGGTGCAAGAGATAAATCAACAATTCCAAACGGAATTCCCAATCTCTTTGACGCTTCGCCTGCAACTAACTGACCTACACGAGTCACTTTAAATGCTGTCTTTTTGATTGTCTCACAGAGTTGTTCAAAATCTTTTCCTCGTACTTTTTCTAAAGCTTTCTTTACAACTCCTGGCCCACTAACACCTACGTTTATAATAGCATCTGCCTCAGTTACTCCTAAGAATGCACCTGCCATAAATGGGTTGTCATCAGGTGCATTACAGAAAATCACTAACTTTGCACACCCAAAAGAATCCCTCTCCTTTGTTTCTTCGGCTGTTGCCTTTACAATTTCTCCACATAATTTGACTGCATCCATATTGATTCCAGTTCTTGTGGAGCCTACATTGACAGAACTACAAACTGATTCTGTTACAGCTAATGCTTTTGAAATGGAACGAATTAAGTTCTCATCACTTTTCGTCATCCCCTTAGAAACCAATGCAGAATAACCCCCAATAAAATTTACTCCTACCTTCTTAGCGGCCGCATCAAGAGTTTGTGCTATTGTTACAAAATCATCCGCTGTTTTACATGCTGCCCCTCCAATTAAAGCAATTGGGGTAACAGAAATTCTTTTATTTACAATTGGAATCCCAAATTCTTTTTCAATGTCCTGACCTGTCGCCACCAAATCTTTTGCAACAGACGTAATTTTATTGTATATATTATGATTCAATACTTCTAAATCTGAATCAATACAATCCATCAAGCTAATCCCTAATGTAATTGTACGTACATCCAAATTTTCATGTTCAATCATATTATTTGTTTCTGATACTTCATATATATTAATCATAGCATTCACCCTTGCCTTCTATAATCTGTGCATCTTTTCAAAAATCTCTTCCTTTTGACACTGAATCCTTACGCCAATATCATCTCCTAATACCTTCAGTTCATCACAAATCAATTTAAAGTCTTTTTCCATTCCTGCAGTGTCTACAATCATCATCATATTGAAATATCCTTGTACGATTGTTTGAGAAATATCCAATATATTTATATTATTCTCTGCCAAATATGTACAAACTTTTCCTATAATTCCTACAGTATCTTTTCCTACTACTGTTACAATACTTTTTTTCATGATATCCCTCCTAAGATTTAAATTGTTATAATTTCCGAAATACGGTCTCTTTTGGCTACTGCCATATTCAGGTCATCCCCCTGATATATATTATCCCCTAGCGTCACTTCTAATTTTACTGTTTCATAAGCCAAACTTTCATAATTATTTTCCTTACTTAAATGCCCAAGAATAATATGCTTTAGATTATCATGTAGTATATCACAAAGCAGCCTTCCTGACAATTCATTGGATAGATGACCTCTATCTCCCATTACCCTTCGTTTCAATGCATAAGGGTAAGGACCTACCTCCAACATGTGTAAATCATGATTTGCTTCTAATAAGACAGCATCCAAATTCTGTAGCTTTGATACAATATATTCATCATAAATCCCTAAATCAGTTACAACAGCAACCGATTTATCTCCACATTCTAAACGATACCCCGATGGTTCATTGGCATCATGGGAAATAGCAAATGGATTGATCATGATATCTCCTAACCTAAATATTTCATCATTGTGAATAATATGAAACAACCCCTCTGGCATACTTCCAAGTCTAGAATATCCTTGAATTCCTTTGATTGTTCCTTGCGTAGCGTAGATTGGAATTTCGTACTTACGACTAAACACCCCAAGACCTTGTATATGGTCAGAATGCTCATGGGTAATTAAAATCCCATCTAACTCCTCTCCTTTTATATCTAACTCTTTAAGTCCTTCTTCAATTCTCTTTTTACTAATTCCAGTATCGATTAAAATATGTGTTTTGTGACTTCCTACATAAATGCAGTTTCCACTACTACCACTGGCTATACTGCACATTCTCATAATCTCTCTCCTATTTGCTTCTCTGTATTTTCAAACAATCCACTATTATCAATTTTATAATTACATTTTTCACAAAAAGTCTCTTCCGTATTTTGATTCTCCATTATTTTAAGGATACGTGCTTTGGAATAGCCCCTTGTTTCTTTTAATCGTTTTATTCGCACAGACTCTTCTGCATAAATATACCATACTTCATCACAAAGTTTGTCATAAGATTCTTCGAAAAGGAGTGCTGACTCCATTACGTAGAGTGCTGTCCCCTTATCCTTCTCTTTTAAAATATCTTCTAAAATCCAATTTTTTACTTTTGGGTGTACAATTGCATTTAATATTTTTAATTTATCACCATCTGAGAAAACAATATCTGCTAATTTTACTCGATTTAATTCCAAATCCTCTTGCAAAATTTCTTTTCCAAATACGGTGACAATTTCATCATAGCATTCCCCTTTATATTGTTGTAATTGTTTTGCAACTTCATCCAATTTTACAATCCGTGCTTTATATTTCTCTTTCAAAAAGTGTAGAACCTGACTTTTACCAGATCCCACACCTCCTGTAATTCCAATTATCTTCATAAATTATTTTGCCTCATACCAGTTTCTTCCTTCTTGCATATCTACAATCAATGGTACATCTAATGTTGCAGCTTTTTCCATTTGCTGTTTTAAAATTGCCTTTACACTCTCTACCTCATCTACATAAGTTTCAATCAAAAGTTCATCATGCACCTGTAATAGCATACGAGATTTTAAATGGTTCTTTTTCAACTCTCTTGCTACACCTATCATCGCTATCTTCATAATATCTGCTGCTGTCCCTTGAATCGGTGCATTCATTGCCACACGCTCCCCAAAACTTCTTTGCATAAAGTTACTAGATTTCAATTCTGGTATCGGACGTCTTCTGCCAAATAATGTAACGGCATATCCCTTTTCTTTTGCATGTGCTACAGAATCATCTAAGAATCGTTTGATTCCAGGATATGTTTCAAAATATTTTTCAATATATTGTTCTGCTTCTTTACGGCTAATACTCAAGTCTTGACTTAACCCAAATGCACTAATTCCATATACAATTCCAAAATTTACTGCCTTTGCATTTCTTCTTTGTAAATCGGTTACTTCATCAAATGGTGTATGAAAGACTTGAGATGCTGTAATTCGATGAATATCTCTTGCTTCCTTATATGCCTGAATCAAATGTTGATCTCCTGAACAATGTGCCAGAATCCTTAGTTCAATTTGAGAATAATCAGCATCAAGAAAAACACAACCCTCTTTTGGAACAAACACCTTACGAATCATTCGTCCTAGTTCCATCCTAACTGGAATATTTTGTAAATTGGGCTCTGTACTGCTAATTCTTCCTGTTGCAGTAATTGTTTGGTTAAATGTTCCATGGATTCTTCCATCCTCACAAATATAATTTGCCAAACCATCTGCATAGGTTGACTTTAACTTTGAGATTTGACGATACTCCAATATTTTTTCAACAATAGGATAATCCAGTGCAAGTTTTTCTAGAACATCTGCGGCTGTAGAATAGCCTGTCTTTGTTTTCTTTGCATGTGGCATTTGAAGTTTCTCAAACAAAATCACTCCCAGTTGCTTTGGAGAATTGATATTGAAACTTTCACCCGCCATGCTATAAATTTCTTGTTCTAAATTTACAAGCTGTTTTCCTAACTCTTCTCCGTATTGCTTCAATGTAAGTGCTTCAACTTGAATCCCCTCTTGCTCCATATCATACAATGTAAATAAAAGCGGCATTTCAATTTCTGAAAATAATTTTTCCATCTTAGATTCCTGTAATCGTTTCCACAGAATTTCAGATGACATATATGCCGTATATGCTTCGTAACAAGATTTTTTTATTTTATTTACTTTTGGGTCAACCAACAAATTCAATTGTTCTCGTGCCACATCTTCAAAAGTATAATCATTATTTAATGGATTTAGTAAATATGCGGCTATCTTTGCATCAAAACAATTAGACTGATTGACCTCTCCTAATATAGGCAAATATTTCTTAATGTCAAACATAACAAATTGTTCAACTGTAAAAGCAATTTTTTGAATTTCCTGTAACAAGTATTCCATAGTAATATCTTGTTCACAAGAAAATGCATACACTTCTTTTTTTCCGTAAGCAATCGTAACACCTTCATATTTTTCCTTATCTTTATCATCGAAAAGAAAAGCCATACTTAATCGACTTATATTCTCTGCTTGCTTCAAAACCTCTTTTGCTTCTTCAATAGATACAATTGTATGAAATGCATTCTCTAAATCATTTTCTTCTGACTCTACGTCAAATTTATTTAATAAGTTTTTAAACTGCAATTTCTGAAACCACTCATAAGCCTCTTTTGTAAACATCTCCCCGTGTTTTGCATCTTCCAATCGAAATTCAATATCAGCTTGTGTTTCAATTGTGGCAAGTACTTTGCTCATCTGAGCCTGTTCCCAAAACTCTTTTAAGTTCTTACTTGCTCTAGGCGGCTTAATGTCATCCACATGTGCATATGCATTTTCTATTGTTCCATACTCTGAAATAATTTTCGTTGCAGTTTTTTCTCCAATACCTGGTACACCTGGGATATTATCTGCCGTATCTCCCATCAATGCTTTCACATCAATAAATTCTAATGGTGTAACCCCATACTTTTCTTGTACGTCTTGTGCATAATAATCTTCAACTTCGGTTCGTCCTCCCTTTGTTTTTGGGATTCGTATTTTTATATTCTTTGTTGCCAACTGAAGTGTATCCCGATCTCCTGATAAAATTGAAACATCCATATCATTTGTTTCACAATATTTTGAAATTGTTCCTAAAAGATCATCTGCTTCCAAGCCTTCTTTTTCTATAATTTCCACGTCCATTGCTCGCAATACTTCTTTTATAACAGGCACCTGCTCTCGCAACTCTGCTGCCATAGGCTTTCTAGTTCCTTTATACTCTGAAAACATCTTATGCCGAAATGTAGGTGCATGCACATCAAAAGTTACTACTAAATATTGTGGCTGTTCCTCATCTAATACTTTAAACAAGATATTCAAAAAACCATATACGGCATTTGTATGAAGTCCTTCTGCATTTGTTAAATCTGGCACTCCATAAAATGCTCTATTTAAAATACTATGTCCATCTATTAATACAATTTTTTCTCTCATCAACCTTCTCCAATCTTTCATATAAATTGGTCTTTACATATTACTATACACCATATTCCTGTTTTTTAGCAAATAAGGTTCTATAATAAATGTTGGGGTGTGATTTTACAATTACATTTCCAACATTTTATTTTTTTGTTAAAATAAAAAGAAACCCCCCAGCGCCAATCTTCCACAATCAATCACTCGGAGGTGCATACAATGCATAATTATTGTATCAATAAATTACTAAATATTGAAGATGTAATCGTTAAAAAAGTGGAACATGCAGAT
>JAHLFA010000133.1 GCA_018883985.1 Candidatus Ruminococcus intestinipullorum
GAGCTTCCCGGTATGTTGGCAGATACAGATAAATCTGAGTTTGGGTACATTGTGCCGAAAAAACATGTGAAGCAGACTGTTGATGTGAAAGTGGAGAAAAAGTCGATGAAACAGAAAGTTGAGAAGCCAAAAGTTGAGAAAACAGAATCGCCGGTAACAGAGAAATCCTCTGTGAAACAGGAAGAGAAAAAGCCGTTGTTGTGGAAGGATTATCTTGCGGCGCAGCAAGAGCAAGAAAGAAAAAGGGAACATGAAAAAGTTCCGGAAAAGACAGAAGTTGTAAAGCGTCCTGTTGAAACAATAGATGAAACAGCAAGGCGCAGAAAGATGGCTGTGATGCAGGCACAAAAGAGTAATAAGGCGAGAAAAAAAGCAGAAGAAGAGAAAGTGCGGACGTACAGGTCAACATTTCAGAATGACAAACGTCCGCTGCCGGATTTGTCAAATATTAAGTGGAATGAAGGCAAAGGTAATGATGGATTAGGATTTTAAGGAAAGGAAAAGGTAAATTCTCATGACAGAACAGGAAAAGGAAGAATTAAGGCGTAAGATGGAAGCAAGAAAACAGAGGGAAGCTGCCGGAACTGGAACTGTAAATAATAATCAGCAGACATGTACTGGATGCGGCTCTGTAATCCCGGCAAATTATGATGTGTGTCCGGTATGCGGAAAAGTGTTGAGACAGGGAGCAAAACTGAAACAGCAGCCGCAGATGCAGAGTGGAAACAGTGATAGAGGAAAAGGGGTGGCAATAGCCAGTTTGGTTCTGGGAATTGTTGGCTTTGTATTGTCGCTGTTTGGATTCTTAGTTGGATTGTGGCTGTGTGTGCCAGGTTTTATTTGTGGAATTGCTGGGCTGGTTACAGCGAAGAAAGCGAAAAAGAACGGATGTATCCCTGGAATCCGGACAGCCGGATTCATCCTGTCAATCATTGCTGCGGTGTTGGGCGGAATTGGTGTAATTGTTTTGATAGCCAATATTGCAGTGTTTATGGCTGCGATTTCAACACTTGAGGATACACCTGTCCCGGAAGGAACCAAAACGATAGACCAGTTGGGTGGCGGAGCCACAATTTTGTTACAGTCGTGGCTCATGAGATGAATCAATACGCCTTCAGAAAGCAAAAACGCCTTTTGAGGGCGTTTTTCTCTGTTCTTCTATTCATCTTCAAAGATGGTCTCATTCATCTCCTGAAAGTCAAGAAGCTGTGAAACAGTCATATCCAAACCTACAGCAATTTTGTGAAGTGTTTTCAGCTTTATGTTCTTGGTTCTGCCGGAAACAAGGTCTTGAATAGTGGTATGGGAAATGCCGGATAATACAGATAACTTATTGACGGTGATATTACGGTCTGTGCAGATTTGAAGAAGTCTATGTGAAATTGCGTCTGCGTAAGTCATTCCGACACCCTCTTTCTCAATAAAATCAATGGTTCTATTGAGATTATATGTTGAAGTGTGATAAAATATTGTCGGTACACCGACAATGGTATTGAGAAAAGAGGGGGGATTTTATGGAGCAATGGGAATTTAATCGGCTGGTGATACATGGGACGGAAAAAGAACTGGACAAGGCAATGCAGGAACATCCGGATTTGATGGATAAGTGTGCAGAGGAGATTCAAGCGAGATTGTGGGAATCGCCATTGATGATGGATGAGATGGATTATCAAAGGCTGGTTGACCGTGGGCTGGATGAGGTCGAAGAATACAATTACATAGATGATTTGTGATACACGAAGCCGTTGGACGCACAGAAATGCTGTTTGACGGCTTTTTGTGTGTTATTACGATATTTTTATTGCTGGAGTGATAAAACGGCTTAAAACGCAAAATACGGCGTTTTAGAGAGCGCTTCTGTCAAGATACAGAAATTTTAAGCCACTTTATTGCTGTTGAATAATGTTGAATGTTCAACACTAATGTGTTATGATTTCCTTACCGCACTCTGGGAAAGAGGAGATAAGATGGTTGATGAGGTAAGGAAAGACCCAAAAGGGCGTAAATTGAAGACTGGCGAGACGTATGATGAGAAGACGGGAAGATACCGTTTCTCCGGTATGGACGCTTCTGGGAAGCGTGTTCAACTGTATTCCTGGACGCTGACCAGAAATGACGCTGTTCCCGCTGGGAAAAAGCAGAAAAGCGGTAATAGCCTACGGGAAAAGGAAGACCGCTTTATCGCTGATAAGCTGAACGCTATAGACACGCAGGGCGGAAATATGAGCGTTTTGGACTTAATGCGCCGATATGTGAAAATCAAATCGCCGGAAGTCAGGGAAACTACAAGGAACGGATACAGGACTTGCCTAAAACTGGCTGAGGAAGACCGCTTCTGTAAGAAGAAAATCCGGACGATTACAGAGGACGAAGCGATTCTATGGTTTGACGAACTACATGCGAAGAAGAACAAAGGCTATAGTTCTCTGCACACACTGAAAGGGGTGTTACGTCAGGCTTTCATCATGGCGAAGAAAAACCGCTGGGTGGTTGACAATCCCTTTAATTTCTCTTTGAACAAAAAGAGATATGGCGGGGTACAGCAAAGGGACGCTGTCTCAAGAGCCGATATGCGGAAGTTCTTGGATTTCGTAAGAACGGACAGGCATTTTCAGAAATATTTCAACGGGATTTTCATTCTGTTCAATACAGGGCTTAGGATTTCCGAGTTCTGCGGTCTGATTCCAGAGGACATTGATTTTACGGAACATGTGATACATGTGAGAAGACAGCTTATCCGTATCCATGCCGGAAATAAGATGGTATACTACATTGAGGAACCGAAGACAGAGAACGGTGTTCGTGATGTTCCCATGTTCGGCGATGTAGAAGAGGCGTTCCGTGAGGTGATACAGAATCGCCCGAAGTTGGAGAAAGAAGAAGTTGTCTGGAACGCAGACCATACGGAGTCAGCGCAGGGCTTTCTATGGCTGGATAAGGATAATCGGATAGAGGTTGCCCAGCATTGGCAGAATCATCTGAGGTGGGCGGTTGGCAAGTATAACCGGACATTCAAAGAAGAAATTTCGAATATTACGCCCCATATATGCAGGCATACGTTTTGTTCCAACTGCGCCAGTGCCGGAATGAGTCCGAAGACTTTGCAGATGATAATGGGACACAGCAGTATTCAGTTCACGCTTGATGTGTATACTCACTTGGAAGCCGGGGACATAAAGAAAGAGTTCTTCTCAATGGTACAGAATAAGAACTATGATTTTTATTCTCTGAATCGTGTCCCGGAGATAGTTGCTCCTGCTGATGATACGGAGTACGAAGAGCCGGAAGCGGATATGGACGAAAAGGCTGACGACGACGATTAAAATAGCATGTGTTATGACGGTTAAAAATAACACAGTTTATAACACAAAAAGTGTTTTGGTTATTTCTCAATACAGGAGTGAAAATAAAGATTTTGGAGGTTGTTATGAACAAAGAATCCGGTAAATACGGGATAAATCGCAAGCTGAGCGTGGGTGAAAATCGAATCAAAATACTCTTTGTTTGCCACGGCAACATCTGCCGTTCCACCATGGCAGAATACGTTATGAAAGATCTTGTTTCCAAATCAGGCTTAGCAGAGCAATTTTACATTGACTCAGCTGCAACTAGCCGAGAAGAAATTGGAAACCCAGTTCATCCTGGTACAAGAAAAAAATTACAGCAGGAGAACATCCCCTGTGGAAATCACAGAGCAAGACAGTTACAAAAAGAAGAATACAATCAGTACGATTACCTAATAGGTATGGACAACTGGAATATTCGTAACATTATGCGAATTATAAAAGAAGATCCCCAAAAGAAAGTATACAAATTACTTGAATTTGCTAACAAAGAAGAAGAGATTGCAGATCCATGGTATACAGGCAACTTTGACAAAACCTATGAAGACGTGCGAAAAGGATGTGAAGGACTACTCGCAGAAATCTTAAAAACAAAATAAGAATTCTATAGAACAGCCGAAATTAAAAATTAACGGCTGTTCTATATTTTGTAGGAGAAATTCCAAAGTGCTTTTTAAATAATTTACTAAAATGATAGACATCTTCATATCCAACATTTGATGCAATGCTTTGAATACTAAGCTGAGGCTCATTTAATAACAAATCTCGAGCTTTTTCCATACGCAATTCAATTAAATAATTAATAGGAGACTCGCCAATTTCACTTTTAAAAATTTTTGACAAATAAAATGTACTAAGGTACATATTTTTAGCAATTTGATCTAGAGAAATCTTCTCTTGATAATGCTCATTAAAATAACGAAGCATTTGCTGTACGATGTATTTCTTGTTTGGCGATTCAAATATACAACCTGTGTTGTCTATAGGAGTTTCATATTGTTCTCGCAATAAAAGTACAATAAATTGTATCAAGTAGGATTTCAGCATAAAATAACGACCAGATTGACATGTATGAAATTCCTTCCCCATGGAAAAACATAACTGAAATACCTTTTGTCGTATCGTATCCTTTAAAGGAAATACAATATGATTGTTAGGTAGAGGAAAGGTATTCGGAGTCATTTCTTTTACGTGAATATCGGAAAAACCTATGTATATTTCTGTTGTGCAGTCTTCAGGACAAGAAACTAAGCTTTTATGGTAAGTCCCAGGATTTAATATAATCAAATCGCCTTCTTTTATAGGATACTCTTTTCCATCTATGTAGTAAATTCCATGTCCTTTTTTTACAAGAGAAATTTCAATGTAATCATGACAGTGATAGTTTGTTTCTGTTTTTGTACGTTTTAGTTCATAGAAGAATAAAAAGGACGGATTTAAATCAGAATATGTCAGGTCAAAATCTTGTCTGTTCATAAAAGCCCCCATAATAAAAAATTCTTATAAAATTATACAGGAAATGTAGAAGAAGTCAAAGAGGTTTTCTGATATTTTAAACAAAATAGTACATGTATTGTACAAGAAAGTACATTCTGATTTTATTGGTAAGGTCTATAATAAAGTAAGTTTGAAAAGGAGGCCAAGAATATGACAAAAGAGATGACATCAGGGAATCCAGCAAAGTTAATTGTAATGTTTACAATTCCATTGTTGATAGGGAATATTTTTCAACAGCTTTATAGTATGGCGGATACGTTAATTGTAGGTAGGACGATAGGGGTTCACGCACTGGCAGCAGTGGGATGTACTGGAAGTATTAGCTTTTTAATTTTAGGATTTGCCATGGGAGTAAGCAGTGGATTGTCTATTATTACAGCACAGAAGTTTGGAGCAAGTGATGAGAGAGGTGTTCGCAGAAGTGTAGTAACTGGAGTATGGATTAGTCTAGTAGTTACAGTGATTTTAACTGCTATATCTGTTCCCCTAGCAAGGCAAATTTTACAATGGATGCGTACTCCAGAAGAAATTATAGATGATGCCTACAAGTATATAGTTGTAATTTTAATGGGAATTATTGCGAGTATGCTGTTTAATTTTTTATCCAATATTATTCGAGCATTGGGAGATAGTAGAACTCCATTATTTTTCTTGATAATCGCATGTATTGTCAATATTGTTCTAGATTTTGCCTTTATACTTCTGCTAAAAATGGGAGTCGCAGGAGCAGCATGGGCAACTATATTTTCACAATTGTTATCAGCATTTATGTGCTTGTTATATATCCGTAAAAACTTACCGATTTTGCATTTATCAAGGGAAGATTGGGAAGTATCGTGGATAGATTTTAAACAACATTTGCGAATTGCTTTGCCGATGGGCTTTCAGATGTCCATAATAGCAATTGGAGCTGTTGTTTTACAATTTGTATTAAATGGCCTTGGGGCAGTGGCAGTAGCAGCTTTTTCAGCAGCACAAAAAATTGATCAAATTGCAAATCAGCCAATGAACTCTTTTGGAATGACAATGGCTACATATGCTGCTCAAAATTATGGAGCTGGGAAAATTGACCGTATAAAAAAAGGGGTATTACAATGTTCCATGATTTCCGTAAGTTTTAGTATTGTTGTAGGGTTACTCAACATTTTTGCTGGATATCAGCTAACAGGAGTATTTGTTGGAGGACAAGAAAAGGGCGTACTTGAAATGTCACAGACATATCTTCAGATTAATGGTTCTTTATATTTTGTATTGGCACTATTATTTATTTTTCGTTTTACACTTCAAGGATTGGGGCATGGCTTGGTACCGACTATCGCAGGGGTTATGGAATTGATTATGCGTACCTTTGCAGCAATCGTTTTGGCAGCGAGCTTTGGATTTGCAGGTGCTTGCTGGGCAAATCCACTTGCCTGGATTGGAGCTACAATTCCATTAGGAATTGCATATTTTGTTACAATACATAAAATGGAAAAAGGATTTGGCTCTAACGCATAAGCGCGAGCCAAATCCTTTTATAGTTAGACCTGTTTGGTAGTCCATTTTGTACAGTCCCATATGGTATCTACAACATCCTGATAAAATTCAGGTTCATGACAAATAAGAAGAATACTTCCTTTGTATTCTTGAAGAGCTTCTTTTAAAGCTGCTTTTGCATCAACATCCAAATGGTTGGTTGGTTCATCTAAGAGGAGTATATTAGTGTCTTTATTTACAAGTTTACAAAGGCGAACTTTTGCTTGTTCACCACCACTTAGAACTCGAACCTGACTTTCAATATGTTTTGTAGTAAGGCCGCATTTTGCCAATGCGGAGCGAACTTGATATTGTGTAAAGGATGGGAATTCACTCCAAATTTCTTCAATACATGTGGAGCGATTCTCTTCTTTGATTTCCTGTTCAAAATATCCGATTTGTAAATGTTCCCCTAGTTCACAGTGTCCACTAATAGGTGGAATGAGTCCTAAAATACTTTTTAAAAGAGTGGTTTTTCCAATTCCATTTGCACCAATCAAAGCGATTTTTTGTCCACGTTCCATAGATAAAGTGAGTGGATGTGACAAAGGCTCATCGTATCCAACTACAAGATCTGTTGTTTCAAAAATATATTTTCCAGCAGTACGGCCATAATGAAAATGGAATTCTGGCTTAGGACGCTCTGCTGCAAGCTCGATGATATCCATTTTATCGAGTTTCTTTTGTCGTGACATCGCCATATTTCTAGTAGATACACGTGCTTTATTTCTGGCAACAAAATCTTTTAATTCGCTAATTTCTTGTTGTTGTCTTCGGTAAGCGGCTTCTAATTGTGCCTTCTTTACATTATATACTTCTTCAAAGTGGTAATAGTCACCCACATAACGATTTAATTCTTGATTTTCCATATGATAGATAATATTGATAACATCGTTTAAGAATGGAATATCATGGGATATTAATATAAAGGCATTTTCATAATCAATAAGATATCGCTTTAACCAATTAATATGCTCTTCGTCTAAGTAATTAGTAGGCTCATCTAAAAGCAGGATATCTGGTTTTTCTAGAAGGAGTTTTGCAAGTAAAATTTTGGTGCGTTGTCCCCCACTTAAATCTGTTACATCTTTATCTAGTCCAAAATCTAAAATGCCAAGTGCTTTTGCAACTTCTTCAATTTTTGCATCGATAATATAAAAATCATGCAAAGTCAAGGTATCTTGAATTGTGCCAAGCTCTTCCATCATTGCGTCCATTTCCTCAGGGGAAGCCTCAGCCAAAGAATCACAAATCTGATTCATTCGTGCTTCTAAGTCGAATAGATGGGAAAATGCAGATTTTAATACATCACGTATTGTCATACCTTTTTCTAAAACAGTATGTTGGTCTAAATATCCTGCACGGACATTTTTAGCCCATTCAATTTTTCCCTCATCAGGAGTAAGTTTTCCAGTAACAATGTTCAAGAATGTAGATTTTCCTTCACCATTTGCTCCTACTAGGCCAATATGCTCGCCCTTTAAAAGTCGGAAGGAAACATCAGAAAAAATAGCACGGTCACCAAAACCATGTGTTAGATGTTCAACGTTTAAAATACTCATTTATGCTCCTTTATTCTACTTTCATGAAATTTAAAAAAATCGGGGTAACAGGATTCGAACCTGCGACCTCACGGCCCCCAGCCGTGCGCTCTAACCAAGCTGAGCCATACCCCGATAACACGAGTAACAGTATACAAAATTTCACTATAAAAGTAAACAGTTTTTACCATTTAATTGTATTGACTAACATTTTAAGAAAAATTCCATACTATATACTGTAACAAATTAAAGAAGGAGAAGGTATTTTATGCAGAATTATAATGTTCGATACGGACAGCGTATGCAAAATCAAAATTCTCAAATGATGCAAGAGAATCATAGACCTATCCCTACACCTAGAATGGCAATGGTAGATTCTACGTGTCAGCATGTTCCAACATCTTGTAGAATTCCACGGGATATGTTAGAGAATATGCCACTTGCAATGGCTTATGTTCCTTGGCAAAATTGGCAGGATATATACGAGGTTCATAAAGGAATTCATCGAGGCACAATTTTTGAAGAATTGGATAAACCATTTT
Source organism: Candidatus Ruminococcus intestinipullorum (assembly GCA_018883985.1). Classification (GTDB taxonomy): domain Bacteria; phylum Bacillota; class Clostridia; order Lachnospirales; family Lachnospiraceae; genus Mediterraneibacter; species Mediterraneibacter intestinipullorum_A. The sequence continues at coordinate 8,440 of JAHLFA010000133.1, forward strand.
TTGGAAGAGGAGGGTGTAATCGATGAATCAAACAAAGCAAAGACATGAACTTTTAAATCATATCAACGCAGTAAGTTTTGCTGTAGTTGAGGCTCAGCTATATTTAAATACACACCCAGATGACCCCGATGCATTAGCATTCTTTCATAAATATTTAGAAGAAAGAAAGATTGCATTAAAAGAGTATGCAACTTACTATGGTCCATTGACAATTGATTCTACAGCTTCATGTGATGATAGATGGAAATGGGTAAATGAGCCATGGCCATGGCAGGAAGGGGGATGTTGAGTATGTGGAATTATGAAAAAAGATTGCAATATCCTGTAAAAATTACGCAGACCAATCCTGAAATTGCAAAAATAATCATTACACAATTTGGTGGACCTGATGGAGAATTGGCTGCATCAATGCGATACCTGTCACAGAGATACAGTATGCCATATAAGGAAGTTACAGGAGTATTGACTGATGTTGGAACAGAAGAACTTGCACACATGGAGATGATATGTGCAATCGTGTATCAACTTACAAAAGATTTAACGCCAGAGGAAATTGAAAAGTCTGGTTTTGCACCATACTATGTGGATCATACGTTGGCTCTTTGGCCACAGGCAGCAAGTGGAGCACCTTGGACAGCAACGTATTTCCAATCAAAAGGGGATCCAATTACAGACCTTCATGAAGATTTGGCAGCAGAGCAGAAAGCACGAACAACATACGATAATATCCTTCGTCTAGTAAAGGATCCTGAAGTATGTGACCCAATTCGTTTCCTTAGACAAAGGGAAATTGTGCATTATCAAAGATTTGGCGAAAGTTTACGTCTTGTTCAAGAAAAATTAGATAGTAAAAACTTCTATGCAATTAATCCAGAGTTTGATAAAGGCCAAACTTGTAAATGTAATCAATAAATAAGAAATCGCTCAGACCTTAGGTTTGGGCGATTTATAAGTTTATAATATCGTATTTTTTGTATGAAAAAGATCCCGTGCAATACGAATAAAATCGTGAGCATAAGAAGGTAAATAGCTGCCTCGTCTATGGGCAACAACAAAGTCAGAAACAGTCTTTGGTTCTCCAAAACTGTAACAGTCAATAGGATGGGAGAAGTGATGGTGCAAAATGTGTGTGTCAAATATAAAAGAAGCACCATATCCAATAGAAACCAATTCCATAATCGCAGGAAGACTGCTAGTTGTCATAACATTATCGTAAACCAAACCAATACTGTCAAAATATCGATCTGTAATCTGTCTTGTACGTTGATCAGGCTGTAAAAGTAGAATACGTTCTCCCTTTAAAAGCGTTGGATTTAGTCGGGGGTATTTACTAGAGGGATTTGGTTGTGCATATCGTCCTAATGGATGATTTTGTGATAAGCAAATGAGAAGCTCTTCCTTATTCAGAGTTTCATATTCAATGAGCGGATTTGTTTTTTCTGGCTTACTGTAAAAGGAAATTTCAGCCTTCCCATCTAATAGCAGAGTATCGTTATGTGTAGAGCTGCCTTCAAATACATTTACTTTTACATGAGGATGTTCTTTTTGAAATACAGGCAGTATTTCGGGAAGCATATACGTACATCGCATACGAGGAAAAGCTACGTTTAAGACTCCTACATCTTTTTTTAAAATATCCGCAAGTTGAATATCCAGATTTGATTTCAAAAGAAGAATCTCTTTCGCTGTTTTTATATATTGTTCCCCTGCATAAGTTGGAATGTATTTATTTCCAAGTTTGCGAAAAAGCTTTTGTCCTAAGTTCTGTTCTAAGGATGCAAGAAATTTACTTAAGGTGGGCTGCCCAATATAAAGGGATTCAGCAGCTTTTGTAATATTTTGATACTTCTCAATAGCAAGAATATAATTCAATTCTCGAAAATCCATCAGAAAATCCCCTTTCTATAGTTATTACTCATTATAGCAAAAAGAATGATAAACACAAGGCAGCGTAATGAATAGTTTATGAAAAAAGCCATATTTTATAGGAAATGACGAAAAATTTAAAAATCTTAATTATACGAATGTTTTTTCATAGTGAATTTAAACAAAAGTATTTCTAAAATGAATGAAATGAATGAAAAACATGAATTTTATAAATTGAACAAATAAAAATATAATAGTGTTAATCAGAATCGACCGTTTATGAAAATAGAATAGAGAGGAATGATACAGATTAATGCAATTATATGATTCAGGAATCTTTCTTTTAGATGGGAAGACAATTGTTCCAGAAATGGAAGCGAAGAGGGAGTTACGAGAGAAGAAAGAGCAGTTAAAGAAAGGAACGATTTCTTATCGTATTTTACAGGCACATAATACAGGAAGTAATCAAGAAAAACTAAAAATTAAATTTGATGCGATAACAAGTCATGATTTGACTTATGTGGGAATTATACAAACAGCAAGAGCTTCTGGAATGGAGAGATTTCCACTTCCTTACGTATTAACTTGTTGTCACAACAGTTTATGTGCAGTAGGTGGAACAATCAATGAAGATGATCATATATTTGGTCTTACAGCAGCGAAGAAGTACGGAGGAATTTATCTACCACCACATATGGGAGTCATTCATCAATACATGAGAGAAACTATGGCAGGTGGAGGAAAGATGATTCTAGGATCCGATTCTCATACACGTTATGGAGCATTGGGAACTATGGCTGTAGGAGAAGGTGGAGGAGAGCTTGTAAAGCAGATTTTAGAGCAAACATGGGATATCGAGTATCCAGAAGTAATTGCAGTATACCTAGATGGAAAACCAAATAAAGGTATTGGGCCACAAGATATTGCAATCGCCATTATTTCTGCTGTATTTCGTAATGGGTATGTAAAAAATAAGGTAATGGAATTTGTAGGCCCTGGCGTATCTTCTATGAGCACAGATTATAGAAATGGGATTGACGTTATGACTACAGAAACTACTTGTCTTACATTTATTTGGAGAACAGATGAAGATACAAGAGAGTTTTTAAAAGTACATGGCAGAGAAGATGCATATCAAGAATTAAATCCAGAAGCAGTAGCTTATTATGATGGATGTATTTATTTAGATCTTTCCACAGTACATAGTATGATTGCACTGCCATTTCATCCGTCCAATGGGTATGAAATACGAGAGCTAAATGAAAATATGGAAGATATTCTACATCAGATAGAAGAGGATGCAAAAAAATTGATTAAAAATAAAGATTTGAAATTTGATTTACTTGGAAAGGTGCGAGATGGTGCATTGTATGCAGATCAAGCATCCATTGCTGGATGTTCAGGAGGAACGTATTCCAATATTATGGAAGCAGCATATTTATTGGAAAATAGAGGAACAGGTTCAGGTATTTTCAACTTAAGCGTTTATCCAAGCTCACAGGCTGTTATGATGGATTTGGTTCGTAAGGGTGCAATAGAAAAATTAATGGCAGCAGGAGCAACCATTCGCACAGCGTTTTGTGGACCTTGTTTTGGGGCAGGAGATACACCAGCAAATGGTCAGCTTTCTATACGTCATACAACAAGAAACTTCCCAAATCGTGAAGGCTCAAAACCTGGAAAAGGACAGATAGCAGGTGTTGCATTGATGGATGCTCGTTCCATTGCAGCAACAGCAGCTAACGGAGGAAGAATTACAGCAGCAGATGAGTTAGGATACAACTTTGAATGTCCAGAGTATGTATACGATGCGACAGCATACAATCAAAGAGTATATCAAGGATTTGGAAAGGCAGATTTAAAAGAACCATTAGTAAGCGGGCCAAATATTAAAGAGTGGCCAGAGCTTCCTGCTTTAAATAAACATATGCTTTTAAAAGTGTGTGCATATATTACAGATCCAGTTACAACAACAGATGAGTTGATTCCTTCAGGTGAAACGGGATCATTTCGTTCCAATCCTATGGGATTAGCAGAATTTACGTTAAGTCGTAGAGTGCCTGATTATGTAGAAAAAGCAAAACAGGTTATGAATTTTGAAAAAGCAAGAAAATCAGGGGAATGTCCAGCAGAAGTACAGGAAATTTTGGATAAAATTCGTACACTGGAAGGCTATGAAGATTTGAAAGATGAGTTGGTTGATCTTTCTAGTACGATTTATGCAGTAAAACCTGGAGATGGCTCTGCACGTGGACAGGCAGCTTCTTGTCAGAGAGTACTTCTAGGTGGAGCTAATATTGTAAAAGAATATGCCACAAAGAGATATCGTTCTAATTTGATTAATTGGGGTATGGTACCGTTTGTATTGAATGAAGAGGCAAATTTTGCAGACGATGACTATCTATTTATTCCGAATATTCAAGAAATTTTGAATACCGACATGGAGCAGATAGATGCGTACGTAATAAAAGATGACGTTCGAAAAATCTCGCTTCGAATTGAACCAATGACAGAGGAAGAAAAAGAAATTATTCGATGCGGCTCATTGATTAATTACAATCGCAAGTGCAAAAAGGAGGATTAGAATATGGATAGACAAATGAAAGCGATGATTATTCGAGGCGGTACAAGTAAAGGAGTCTACCTGCTAGAAAGTGATCTTCCTGCGAATCGAGCAGAATGGGATACTGTGCTTTTGCGAATGATGGGAAGTCCAGATAAAAAGCAAATTGATGGGTTAGGAGGCTCACAATCTGTTACCAGTAAAGTGGCAATTGTAAGCCCATCTAAGAGAGAAGATGCAGATGTGGATTATACATTTGCACAGGTTTCGGTAGATAAGCCAATTGTAAGCTATAAGGGAAATTGTGGAAATATTTCATCAGGGGTAGGCCCATTTGCAATTGAAAGAGGTTTGGTATCTCCAGAGGAAGGTATGACAACAGTTCGTATTTACAACACAAATACAGATAAAATTATTATTGCAGAAGTACAGACCCAAAATGGAAAAGTTATCTATGATGGTGACTTTGAAATTGCGGGAGTACCAGGAACAGCATCACCTATTCGTTTACGATTTACACAGCCAGCTGGAACACTTGGAAAAGGCTTGCTTCCAACGGGGAATGCAGTAGATATTTTAGAGGTACCAGATTTTGGGGAGGTACAAGTATCGATTGTAGATGCAGCCAATCCACTTGTATTTGTAAAAGCAAATGATGTAGGGCTGACAGGAATGGAACTTCCAGATGAATTGAATGCAAAACAAGAAATGTTAGATTTGTTGGAGAAGATTAGAGGATGTGCAGCAGTGAAATTAGGACTAATTGATGATTATACAAAATCTGCATGGGAAACTCCTGGAATTCCAAAGCTTACTTTTGTAGCAGAAGCACAGGAATATTGTACAATGGACCAAAAGACTATAAAAAAAGAAGAAATTGATTTATTGTCAAGGATGTTATCTATGCAAAAAGCACATCCAAGTTATGCAATGACAGGAGCAATGTGTACAGTTGCAGCGGCAGTAATTCCAGACAGTGTAGTCCAAAAAGTGTGTGCTCCAACTATGGATAGTCAATGTTTAAAGATTGGTCATCCAGGAGGAGTTTTAGAATGTGGGGTAGCATATCAGGAAGGGGAAAAAGTTCCTGTTATTGAAAATACATATGGATATCGTACAGCAAATCTTATCATGGAGGGAAATGTACATATAAGAGGTTTGTCTGATAAATAATGACGAAGAGGAGGATAAGATCATGAATTTAGCCGTTATTTCATTAATTGCATTGGCTATTGTAGTAGCAATTGGATTCATAAAGAAAGTAAATCTTGGATTTTTAGCAATTGGAGTTGCATTTGTTTTAGGTAGTGTAGGCGGCATGTCTGCATCAGAAATTTCCAAGGGATTTAATGTATCTATGTTTGTTACATTGGTGGGAGTTACGTTCTTATTTGGAATGGCTTCCAACAATGGAACATTGGATTTGATTTCTAAAAAGGTAATTGCATTAGTAGGGAAGCACACTGTTCTAATTCCTATCTTGATGTTCGTATTATCAGCTTTTATATCCGCAATTGGACCAGGGCATGTGGCTGCTGGAGTATTGATGACTACGTTTGCAATGTACTTGGCATTTGCAATGGATATTAATCCAATGTCTACGGCTCTTTACGCAAAATTAGGAGCCAATGCAGGATGTGCATCTATTTTGTCTATGACAGGAATTTTGGCGAAAAGTCTGTCAGATCCATTAGGATATGAAGGGTTTGGATTGCATTTATTTTTAACAACGTTGCTTTCAGGAGCACTTTTTACACTATGTGTGTATGTTTTGTACAAAGGGTATAAAGTAAAAGCAGACAATCCAATGAAACTTTCTGAAATTCCAAAATTTAATCGTGACCAAAAGCTAACAATAGTAGGAATTCTAGTTATGGTAGTTTGTTGTATTGGTCTAAAGTTAGATACAGGTCTATTTGCTTTTGCAGTAGCAGCAGTATTAATTCAATTAGGAGCAGTAGATGAAAAGAAAGCAATCAAAAATATTCCATGGGGAACTTTAGTATTGATTTGTGGAATGGCTGTACTTATCAATGTAATGAGTTATTTAGGAGCAATTCAAATGATTTCTGATTTCTTGACAGGATTTATGAGTGAAAGAACAGCTGCACCTATTCTTGCAGCAACATCAGGAATTCTTTCTTGGGTAAGTTCTACAACAGGAGTTGTTGCCTACAATGTATCCAATTGCAGCAAATGTTTGTGAAAAATTCAGTGGTACAAATTATGTAGAGTTAATTTCTGAAATCACAGCGACATCTTTTGCGGCTGCGATTAGTCCACTTTCTACTGGAGGTGCGATTATTATGTCTTCTTATTCTGCAGCAAAAGAGACAACGACAGAAGAAATGAATAAAATGTTTAAAACATTGTTTTTACTTTCAGTAGCAAATGTTGCACTAAATGTTATTCTCTCTGCACTTGGTGTGTTTAATCTTGGAGGATTATTTTACTAAAAGCTGATAAAAGGAGAATGAAAATGAAAATAGAAAAAGGAGCAGTTGCTGGAACATTAGAGTCTTGTGATTGTATGGTTACAATAGAACCAGGAAGTGGAAAAGTAGAATTAGAACTAGACAGTATTGTTATGAATAAATATGGAAAACAGATAGAAAAAACTGTTTTGGAAACACTTCACCGTTTAGAGGTAGAGGATGCGTTGATACGAGTTGTAGACAAAGGTGCTTTGGATTGTACAATTAAAGCAAGAGTTGAGTGTGCAGTGTATCGAAGTGTTGGACAGAAGAAAAATCTGCCATGGGGAGGTGTTATCCGACAATGAATCCAAATAAAAAAAGATTAAGAAGAACCATGATGTTTTTAAATGCAAAAAAACCAGGTTTGATTATTGACCCATATATTTATAAACCAGATTCGATTATGTTGGATTTAGAGGATGCTGTTGCAGAGAAAGAAAAGGATGCGGCTAGGTTTTCTTTGTTTCATGCATTGCGTGAGATAAATTATCAAGGAATAGAATGTATCGTCAGAATTAATGGTCTTGATACAGATCTTTGGGAAGAAGATATTCGCTGTGCAGTTGCAGGAGGTGCAGATGGAATTCGTATTCCAAAGACAGAGTCACCAGAAGATGTAAAAAAGGTGGAAAAAGCGATAGAAGAAGCGGAACAAGAATTTGGAGTGGAAAGTGGAAAAGTTCTAATAATGGCCGCTTTAGAATCAGCAAAAGGGGTTTTGCAGGCACTGGATATCTGTCAGGCATCAGAACGATTATTTGGTATTGCACTTTCAGGTGGAGATTATACAAAGGATTTACAAACCTACATTACAGGTACAGGAATAGAGCTTATGGGAGCTAGACAACAAATGATTATTGCGGCACGTGCAGCAGGTGTGCAATGTTTTGATACCGTGTATACGGATTTAGATGATATGGAAGGATTTTACAAAGATGTAGAAACTATTCATATGATGGGGTTTGATGGGAAATCTATCATAAATCCAAGACAAATTGAACCTGTACACAAAATCTATACGCCAACAAATAAGCAAATTATTTTTGCACAAAAGGTTGTAAAAGAGATTGACGAAAAGAAAAAGCTTGGGATTGGAGTCTTTACAGTAGATGGGAAAATGATTGATATTGCTTTCTATGATGGAGCAAAAAGAACACTTGAACTGGCAAAGGCGGCGGGTGTTTTAAAGGAGGAGTGTTAGCATGTTAAATGCAGTAGGACGTGAAATACCAGAGGAGATTCTGCGACTAACAGGAAAAGAACCATTTCAAGGTAATAATTATAAGGATGGGGTAGCCTATCAAAAGCAAGGACCTATTGTTTCACCTGTCATAGATCACAATAGAAGTAAAAT
>JAHLFA010000134.1 GCA_018883985.1 Candidatus Ruminococcus intestinipullorum
GCTTTAACTTATCCATCATTTCTACTGCTGCATCTCTTCCACCTTTTAATCCGAAAGTAATGACACCACATGTTCCATTTGGCATATATTTCTGTGCCTGTGGATAATTTGGATCCTCTGGAAGAGAAGGACAAGATACCCAAGCTACTTTTTCATGATTTTTTAAATATTGAGCTACTTTCACTGCATTTTCACAATGTCGTGGTACACGAAGATGCAATGTTTCTAAGCCCATATTTAAAAGAAATGCGTTCTGTGGAGATTGTGCTGCCCCCAAATCTCGCATCAGTTGTGTAGTTGCTTTTGTTATATAAGCAGCCTTTCCAAACTTTTCTGTATAAACAATCCCATGATAAGTTTCATCTGGGGTTGTTAATCCTGGAAACTTCTCTTTGTGAGCTTCCCAATCAAAATTCCCACTATCTACAATTGCTCCCCCTAAGCACACTGCATGTCCATCCATATATTTTGAAGTAGAGTGTGTGACAATATCTGCTCCCCATTCAAATGGACGACAATTAATCGGTGTGGCAAATGTATTGTCTACAATAAATGGTACCCCATGTGCATGTGCAGCCGTTGCAAATTTTTCCAAATCTAATACAACCAATGCTGGGTTTGCAATTGTTTCTCCAAACACAGCTTTTGTATTTTCTTCAAATGCTGCATCCAATTCTTCTGGTGTACAATTTGGGTCTACAAACGTAGCTGTAACTCCCATCTTCTTAATTGTATGTGCGTATAAATTATATGTACCTCCATATAAAGAAGATGCACAAACGATATGATCCCCTGCTTGAGCAATATTCATAATTGCATAAAAATTCGCTGCCTGCCCTGAAGCTGTGAGCATAGCAGCTACTCCACCTTCCAAATCACATATTTTAGCAGCTACAGCATCGTTAGTTGGATTTTGCAATCTTGTATAAAAATATCCTGACTCCTCTAAATCAAACAATCTTCCCATTTGCTCACTACTTGTATAGCGAAATGTGGTGCTTTGATACACAGGAACTACCCTTGCTTCCCCATTCTGTGGATTATATCCTGACTGAATACACTTTGTTTCTACTGCATACTTGCTCATAATTCCCCTCCTATGACTCTTTAATTAAACTTATTTTTACGTAACAGTATAGCACTCCCCATTCCTCACTGCAAGGGGAAGCTCTTATATCACGCCATATCTCGAACCCGTTTTCTAAGTTTCAACACCATAGATGGAACAACAGATAGTACATCTATTCCTATATTCAAAAACTGTTCTGTCAGCTCTATATCTCCTGCTAAATCTCCACAAATCCCAACTGGCTTCCCTTTCTTATGAGCTTCTTTTACTACATGTCGAATCATCCTTAAAATAGCTGGATGATATCCATTATAACGACTGGTATATTTTGAATTTTGTCTATCAACAGCTAATGTATATTGCGTTAAATCATTTGTTCCAATACTAAAAAAATCTACTTTATTTGCCAAAATATCAGAAATTATCACGGCTGCTGGTGTTTCAATCATAACTCCCTGCTTTGGGATTTTATATGGAATAGCTTCTTCCTTTAGCTCACAAACTACTTCCTCTAAAATTTTATGAATCTCATCTATCTCCTCTTCTGCCGTAATCATAGGATATAATATTTCCAAATTTCCATACACAGAAGCCCTTAATAACGCCCGAAGTTGTATTTTGAATATTTCTGGTTTTTCCAGACAAAAACGAATCCCACGGCACCCCAATGCTGGATTTTCCTCATCTTTTAATTCAAAATATTCCTCTTTTTTATCTGAACCTATATCGAGCGTGCGTATTGTAACTTGTTTCTCTCCCATTTGCTGCAAAATATTTTTATAGACCTGAAATTGCTCCTCTTCTGTTGGGAAAGACATCCTACCCATATAAAGAAATTCACTGCGAAACAATCCGATTCCCTCGGCATCATTTTCTAACGCAGCAGCTACTTCATCCTCACTGCTTATGTTTGCATAAATAGCAATTTTACGCCCTGTTTTTGTAACCGTTTTCTTGCCTTTTAAATCATGTAATTCCTGTTGTTTTATAGTTTGTTTATGGATTTTACTTTCCATTTCAATACACATTTCCTTAGATGGCTCAAATATTACCTTACCTTGCACTGCATCTACAATGGCTGACATACCTGTAGAAATTTCAGAATAGTGAAATGGAACATTTACCAAAGCTGGGAGATTCATCATACGAGCTAAAATTGCTGTGTGGGAATTGATATCTCCTTTCCGAATTACAAAAGCAAGAATATTTTTTTGGTCTATCTGCATCATCTCACTAGGAGTTAACTCCTCTGCTACAAGAATCACAAGTTCTTCATATAAGGGGGATTTTATAGGTTTCATTTTTAGATTTTGCAATAGCCGATAAACTACATCTTTCACATCCTCTGCTCTTGCTTGGAAATACGAATCATCCATACTGAGGAATTTGTGATAGATTTCCTCACCCATCTGAAATACTGCATATTCAGCCGTTGTCATCTTAGAAGAGATTCTATCATATATTGCAGCCACAAATTCTTCGTCTTCTAGTATCATTTGATGCGCTTCAAAAATAGACGCACTCGTATCGCCTATTGTATTTTTTGCTCGCTTAGTAAGTTCTATAAGTTCCTTTTTGGATTTCTCCAATGCATTTTGCAAACGTATTATTTCAGTGTTTACATCTGTCGTCTTTTGTTTATTTATAAAATTTTCCTGTTTTTGTAATACTGCAATTTTCCCCATTGCAAGCCCCTGACAGGCAATCTCACCATAATATTCCATCAAAACCCACCTCTCTTATCTTTGATTATTGTATCATGATTTGGGTATTTTATGGAAGATTTCTATATCATGATTCTTATAAATTTATTAATTCATCACATAACAAATCCATCTGCTCTATAAAGTATCCCCATTCTGGGTTTATTCTTTTATCCCCTGCTGTCAAATAATATTGGTACTTATATAGTATTCTCAAATTTCTATTATCATAGCTCCCCATTTTATACAAATAATATATTAATTCATACATTTGAACAATCTGCATATCACCTAATCCAGTCTTCAACTTCCCTGAATCTCTAATCAACCTTACTGGCAGTGCATCATTGGCAGCAAAATATAAAAACTTTTTAACAGCCATAAATGCTAAAGATTTCACCTCTCCTCTATCCTTAGCATTATCTCTTGTTGGATTGTACCTCGAATGAATAGCAATCTTATTAATATATGTATTACACAACACCACTTCTGAATGACTTAGTTCTGAATCATAATGAACTTTAAGCTTCGAAGGTACACAATATATCTGTTTATCTGCATAACCTTTTATACTAGCATCCACTAGCTCATCATATACAGATTCATGTATTGCTAATTCAGTAAATTCATTTAATAACGGGACAAGCCAATATTTTTCAAAATCCGTAAATGAATATGCTCTTACCTGTGCGACCCCACTCCTATCTGGTGGAATAAAAAAATTGGCATCTAAAAACACTTTCTGTTTTGGATTTTGTATGATACTCTGAAAAGCAGGGTTGACCTCTTTTGTATCTACTTTCATCAGTCATCCTCACTTTCAAAGAAATCCTTTAACTCCTCATCAATCTCTATATTCATACTAATTCCATAATCTACTGGTTTTTTACCAAACATTTTTAAAGCATGAACAAGTTCATCCTCCTCAATCAATCCGTCTTCGTAATTGCTAATAATGGTTTCTATCACTTTATTAGATACACCCACATTTCTCGTCTTTTTATTCAACAGTTCTGAAATTTCAGGATCAATACTTCTCAAAAGTCTTCTGTATATTTTTTCTCCATTTCTACAATCAATTACAAACAATTTATCATACTGTTCTTTACTAATATACCCCTCTTCAAACAATCTATTAATTATTGCCTGAAAAGGAAGCCACCAATCACATTGTACTCTCGCAATAAAACGCAGCAGTCTATTCTCCGAAATATTTGTTATGTTTAAAGTAGTAAATGCATTCATTACTGCCTCTTTTAAAGCTACATCTGGAAGTAATAACTCAGCTGCAAATCTATCAGCTTTCTTCTCTATAACCTTATCCTCGTAATCAATATCAGGAGTATATGCTTTTCCTGATTTCGTAGTGTAATGATATATTTCATGAGCGATAGCAAATATTTGTTCATCATAGAAACTTGAAGTATTTAATCCTATAAATGTAATAGTATCATCATATGCCTTAAACCATGTAATATTTCCATATGTGTGAGTTCCATTCGTATCTGAAAAAGGATATTCACATAACAAAATATCTTTCTTATCCAAAAGAAGACGAATATCATTTCCTATAGGAACGTTAAGTTGAACTCCAAAAAACTGTCTAGTTTCAGTAGCTAGTTTTTTGATTTTATAAATCTCTATATCATCCAATATAATTCCATTATTCTTACTCATTAAGCATCGCCTTTCTTAAAAGAAGTTGCTGTTTAGAAACCATCATCATCTCAAACATATGATCAACACCAGCTTTTTCTTCTTGAGACATACTTGAACTGCGATACGCTGTATATACAGTTGGTTCACTTTCTACAAATAAATCAGAAATATTAAACTCCAATACCTCTGCAAGTTTCTCTAGTTGCAAAATAGATGGTATATACTCATATTTTTCTAATCTACCAATCATCTGTCTATTAATTCCAGTCTCTGTACTTAATCTCTCTTGGGTCCAGCCTTTTGATTTTCTCAATCCTTTAACACTATCAACCATTTTTTCTTGAGATAAATGTGTCATGATAATTTCTCCCTTCACAAAAATATCGCACTATATGATACTATAAACACCTGTAAACCGCAATTAATTTTCTATATCATACCACTATTTTCCCAATTTTGGTATAAAAAATACCAAATTTGATAGTAATGTTAAAAAATCCATTTAAAAGCTATTCGCTGTACAACATTCAGCTTGATAAATTGCCCGTTGCTACAAGCAACGCATCTTAACATCTTTGCGAGTGATATCTTTTTCTTATTATTTGCTTTTTATCAGTTCTATAGCTTCTTTTCCAGTCATATGGTCTATAGTCATCTCCAACATACAAAGAGATTTCCAATCTCGCTCAATCGCTTTTTCACGTCCAATCTCGTTATCCAGCGGTGCATACTTAACTGCCAGCTTTTCTATTGCTATTCGCTTTTCATCTTCATTCTCTATAATCTGTATCTGCCCAAACACGATAACGCTCCTAAAATAACTCGTGTATTCTTCAGGAATAATTCTATCTTGGTCAATGACACAAAAAGAGGCTTTCTTATTTCTTCGGACAGCATCCAATTTATGACCGCTCTTTGCACAGTGAAAATAAAGTTTTTCCCCATCATATACATAGCTAATTGGAACAGCGTAAGGATAATCATTATCTCCCGACAACGCCAATACACCAGATGTCCCTCTGTTTAGCACAGCTTGAATTTCTTCTGGCAGTAATGCCTGCCTTTTTCTTCTCATTTCTCGAAACATACAAATACCTCTCTAAAAAAATAAGCAACAAAAAGAGATACTAGCACATTTATGCAGTATCTCTAACTTATTATTCATCCCAGTTATGATACACATCCTGAACATCGTCATCTTCTTCTAACAAATCCAATGTTTTCTGAATGTTCTTAATATCTGTTTCATTTGTAAGCTCAACCCATGTCTGAGGAATCATTGTTACTTCTGCTGCTGCCATAACAATTCCAGCCTCTTCCATTTTTAAACGCACATCACTAAAATCTGCAGGAGCTGTTAAAATCTCAAAACTCTCCTCTTCTTCTACAAAATCCTCTGCTCCAAAATCAAGAACCATCATCATAAGCTCGTCTGCATCCATATCGCAGTCTTCTTTTGCTACAATAATTTGCCCCTTTTCATCGAACATAAATGACACACACCCTGGTGTACCTACATTTCCACTTCCTTTTGTAAATGCATTTCTTACATTAGAAGCTGTACGGTTTTTATTATCTGTCAGTGTTTTTACAATAATTGCAGTTCCATTTGGGCCATATCCCTCATATGTAATCTGTTCATAGTGATCTGCAGAACCCTCACCAGCTGCTTTCTTAATATTACGCTCAATTGTGTCATTTGGCATATTATTTGCCTTTGCCTTAGCAATGACATCACGCAATCTGCTATTGTTAGCTGGATCAGCTCCACCACCCTCCTTTACGGCAACTGCAAGCTCTCTTCCTAGCTTTGTAAAAATCTTTCCTTTTGCTGCATCATTTTTCTCTTTTTTATGCTTGATATTTGCAAATTTAGAATGTCCTGACATCTTATATTTCTCCTTTATCTCATTAACTCATTGTACAATTTTATCATTGTTTCCTCATTCTGTAAAGTCATAAGCCCTATGTAGAAATCTCTAAACTGATGCGAATTGCCTCGTTGACTTCTCGCATTAACAAGGAATCTACATGACAAACAAATTCTTTTAAGCGTCTTTTATCTAAAGTTCTTATTTGCTCCAATAAGATAACAGAATTTTTGACAATTTGATATTTCTGTGCACTAATCTCAATATGCGTAGGTAATTTTGCCTTATTCATTCTTGAAGTTATTGCAGCACAAATCACCGTTGGGCTATGTTTATTCCCTACATCATTTTGAATAATAAGCACTGGGCGAATCCCCCCTTGCTCTGACCCGATTACGGGACTTAAATCTGCATAATAAATATCTCCTCGTCTAACAACCACTTTCTCTTCACACTCCGATTCTTATACTTCAATTTTCTTTCTTTTCAGAAATCATACTTCAGTATTTCCACTTTTATCGGATGTATGCACAATCTTTATAAATTCTAGGAATTCGTTTTCCTAAACAACATATAAACTCATACGGAAAACGTCCAGATAAATTACTTAATTCTTCTACGGTAATCTCTTCCTCTCCATCTTTACCAATCAAGACTACTCGATCCATAAACTGAACTTCTGGTATTTCTGTTACATCTACCATAAACTGATCCATACAAATTCTACCTAGAATCTTCGCTCGTTTCCCATGGATTAGTACCTCTCCTTTGTTGGATAAACTTCTTGCATAACCATCACCATATCCAACAGGGATTGTAGCGATACGCATCTTTTTCTTTGCTTCAAATGTACCTCCATAACTAATAAATGTACCTGGCTCTACATCTTTCACAAAGCTAACATGACTAATCAAATCCAATGCTGGACGCAATGTAATTGCATTGCGATTAATTTCGTCAGACGGATACAAGCCATACAAAGCAATCCCCGCACGTACAAGATCATGCTTCCAGTTAGGAAATTCAATGATTCCTGCACTGTTATCACAATGATAGCGTGGAATATTTACGCCTTGCTTTTCCATTTGCTGTTTCATCCATAAAAACCGTTCATATTGCATGTTTGTATAGGTCTTATCTGCCTCATCTGCTTTAGCAAAATGTGTATACATTCCTTCAATCTCGACGTTTGGCAATTTTGACAACTCTACGATTTGCTCTACTGTTTCTTGTGTTGCTGGAAATCCAAGCCTTCCCATTCCTGTATCTATTTTTATATGATACTTCACGGTCTTTTTTAGATTCTGAGCTACTTTTGCCATATCCCATGCCATCTCTTTTGAAAAAATGGTAGCGCAAAGCTCTTGCTCAATTGCCTCCTCGTATTGGTCTGGAAATATACAACCTAAAACTAAAATGGATTTTTTTATTCCAGCAGTCCGAAGCTCCAAAGCTTCTTCCACAGCTGCTGTTGCATATCCCCACACATCAGGGTCTGATTCAAAAATCTTCGCTACTGGGATTGCCCCATGTCCATATCCATCTGCTTTTATTACAGCCGTAATCTGCCCCTCTTTTCCAATTCGTTTCTTTAATTGTTCCTTATTATATCGAATAGCATCCAAATCTATTTCTGCATAAACTCTGCTATGTCTTTCCATTGCTATCTCCCTTTTTTCGTACTTGCTATACAATATTTTATTCCTTCTAGCAAATCTTCTGCCAGAACACTGTATTGTCCACATACATTTCTTGCATCATCTCCGCCACAGGCATGTAAATAGACTCCTAAAACTGCCCCTTCATACCCGTTCATACGCTGTGCCAAAAAACCAGCAATTGTCCCAGCCAAAACATCTCCAGAACCAGCTTTTGCCATAGCACTGTTTCCAGCAGTATTTACAAATGGGGAATGCTCTTTCTCTGCAACAATTGTTCTTGCGTCCTTTAATGCACAAACGACTCCATATTTTTCTACAAACTCCTGCAACAATTGAAATCTTTGCTTAGAAAGTTCCTCAATGCTACATCCTAAAAGTCTGGACATTTCTTTCATATGCGGTGTCAAAACAAGTTCTCTTTTTACCCCTTTTAATATTGAAAGATTCTCTGATAACAAGTTTAAACCATCTGCATCTACAACACAAGGACAAGTCCCTAATTGAATCACATCTTCTACTATTTTTCTTGCAACGTCAGTTACCCCAATTCCACATCCAATACAGACTACATCAGCCCAATTTAAAAGACTGTGCAATTGCGTAGCTTCATATGTGGTATAGGTCGAAATAATTGCTTCTGGAAGAAGCTGCTGTAAAATCATACGATTTGATTCATGCGTATAAATTTGTACAAGTCCTGCACCACTTATATAAGCTGCCTTTGCACTCAAATATGCTGCACCTGCCATTCCCTTACTTCCCACAATCATCAAGACTTTACCATAAGTCCCCTTATGAGAATTTGCACTTCGTGCAGGAAGTAATCTCTCCAAATCTTCTCTATCTAAAGTATAGCACACTTCTTTTCTATCTTTAAAAAATGCTGGGTCTATCCCAATCTCTGCAACCAACACTTCCCCTGCATAGTCACAGCCTGGAAACAATACCGTACCCAATTTTTCACAGGCAAACGAAACCGTCCACTTTGCACGAAAAGCAATCCCTAGCACCTTCCCTGTTTTGGAGCAAATTCCAGAAGGGATATCCACTGCAACCTTTTGCCCTGACATGGCATTTAGCTGCTCTAATACCTTAGCATACTCTCCTTGTATTTCACGACTTAATCCTACTCCAAATATCGCATCTGTAATAACAGTATATTCTTCCTTTGGGAGTGCCGTGACAATGGGAACTCCTATTTTTTCTGCAATTTCCATCTGTAATTGACACTGTGTGCTGCGTCTTTCTTCTTTTCCAATAAAAACAGCACAAACATTCTTTCCCTGCTGTTTTAAAAGCCTTGCAATGGCAAATCCATCTCCCCCATTATTCCCTGCTCCACATACAATCAAAGTCTTGGAGGTATCTAGCTGATATGTTTCTAAAAACTCCACTACTCTTAAAGCTGCCCTCTCCATCAGTACAATGGAGGCAATTCCTATATTTTGAATTGTATGTTCATCTGCTTTTTGCATCCAATTTCCATCTGGCAAATATCTCATTTTTTCACCTTCTTGCTATTTTTCTGGAACGATAAGAAAGGACGTGCAACCGAATCTTGCCTGATTGCACGTCTTAGTGTATATCGATACGATACTCTTATTTTTCTTTCTTTGCTTTTTGACTACTTACATTATAAGATAGTTGCATCAAACTATCTGATAAATGAACACTTTCTACAATGACATCCTTTGGTAAATTCAAATCTGTATGTGCAAAATTCCAAATTGCCTTAATCCCATTCTCTACGAGCATCTCTGCCACTTCTTTTGCCTTCGATCGTGGGATTGTTAATGCCGCAATTTCAATTCTATTTTCTTGTAAAAATTTCTTCAAATCATCCATCATACGTACTGGAATTCCACGTATAGATACCCCTTCCATTCTTGGATTTACATCAAAAATCCCCTTTAAAAGGAATCCGCTTTTTTCAAAAGATGCATAATTCGCCAGTGCCTGCCCTAAATTACCTGCACCGATAATAATAAAATTATGACTTCTATCCAATCCAAGAATCTTCCCAATTTCTGTATATAAATATTTTACATTATATCCATATCCTTGTTGACCAAATCCACCAAAATTATTTAAATCCTGTCGAATCTGGGATGCTGTAACATTCATCTTCTTACTTAAGTCATTTGAAGAAATCCTCTCAACCCCCGCATCCATCAAATCACCTAAGTATCTATAGTATCTTGGGAGCCTCCCGATTACTGCACGAGAAATCTTTCTTTCTTCCACACTGCTTCCCTCCAAATCTTATCTAGCCTTATTATTAGCTTTAATTATATAAAATTGTGAAACATAAGTCAAACTTTTACTTTGATTTTATCATGTTGTATGAAAATCTTTGTTGTATTTTACTCTATTTTAGTTATAATGAAATGGTGCAAATTCGTATCAATTACTTGATTTATAAAACAGGAGGATGCTTTATGATACTCGCATGTCATAATATCAACAAATCTTTCGGCGACCATCTCATTGTACGTGATGGCAGCTTTCATATAGAAGAACGTGAAAAAGCTGCTTTGGTTGGTATGAATGGAGCTGGAAAGTCTACAATTTTTAAAATGATAATGAAAGAACTTCCTTGTGATAGCGGTGATATTATTTTAACAAAAAGCAAAACAATCGGATATCTTTCTCAGCATCAAGATATGGAAAATGGGCGTACCATCTACGAAGAGGTAAGGACAGCACGTATGGATATCTTAGAGCTAGAATCACAAATACGTTCTATTGAACAGGAGTTAAAAGACTTGTCAGGTGATGAACTTCAGGCTAGACTCAATACGTATCATCGTCTTATGGCTGATTTTGAATCTAACAATGGGTACGCTTATGAAAGTGAGCTGATTGGAGTTTTAAAGGGATTGGGATTTTCAGAATCCGATTTTCATCGTCCTACGAATACCCTTTCTGGTGGTCAGAAAACTCGTGTATCTCTTGGAAAGCTCTTGCTTACAAAACCAGATATTTTACTTTTAGATGAACCTACAAACCACTTAGATCTCCATTCTATTCAATGGTTAGAAACGTATTTACTGAATTACGCAGGTGCTGTACTTCTTATCTCTCATGACCGCTTTTTCTTAAATCGAGTTGTATCTAAGGTTATTGAAATTGAACATGGTTCTATACGTATGTACCAAGGCAATTACGTAGAATATTCAAAGAAAAAGCAACAAATTCGAGATGCAGCATTAAAAGAATATCTCAATCAGCAAAGGGAAATCCGTCATCAAGAAGCTGTCATTGAAAAATTACGCTCTTTCAATCGTGAAAAATCTATCAAGCGTGCAGAAAGTCGTGAAAAGATGCTTGCTAAGCTCACACCGATTGAAAAGCCAATAGAAACAACGTCAGAAATGCATTTTTCCCTAGAACCTTCTATACAAAGTGGGAATGATGTATTATCTGTCGAAAACCTTTGTAAACAATTTGACCAGCTTGTTTTATTCCAAAATATAAATTTTGAAATAAAACGTGGGGAACGTGTCGCAATCATTGGGGATAATGGAACTGGAAAAACAACCCTTCTAAAAATTTTAAATGGTTTGATTCCTGTTGATAATGGAACATTTTCTTTGGGAACCAATGTAAAAATTGGCTATTACGATCAGGAACATCAAGTTTTACATAATGAAAAAACAATTTTTCAAGAAATTTCGGATGACTATCCAAAGTTAACCAATACAGAAATTCGCAACACTTTAGCTGCATTTCAGTTTACAGGTGATGATGTTTTAAAACAAATCAAAGATTTAAGTGGTGGGGAAAAGGGACGTGTCTCTCTTGCAAAATTGATGCTATCTGAAGCCAACTTCTTAATTCTTGATGAACCTACAAACCACTTAGATATTACATCCAAAGAAATTTTGGAACAGGCTCTAAATGAATATACCGGCACTATTTTGTATGTTTCTCATGATAGATATTTTATCAATCAAACTGCAACACGTATCTTAGAGCTTGTGAATCAGACTTTTGTAAATTATATTGGAAACTATGATTATTATTTGGAAAAAAAGGAAGAATTAACTTCTATTTATGCACCAAAACAGGTGATAGAAGAATCGAAAGCTATGCCTGCTACATCCGAATCCAAAGTCAGTTGGCAAGAACAAAAAGAGGCACAGGCCAAAGAACGAAAAAGAAAAAATGATTTGAGAAAGACCGAGGAGCGTATCTCTCTATTGGAAGAGCGAAATCAGGAGATTGATTTATTGATGACTCAGCCAGAGGTATATTCTAATTCTGTCAAATGCCAAGAACTCGCAACAGAAAAACATAACAATGAAACCCAATTAGAAGAACTCTATGAAAAATGGGAAATACTGGCAGAAGAATAATTCTGCCGTATTTCCCATTTTTATTTTAATTACAATCTTTTCGCTATTTCCTTTAAAAATTCTTCGCTATTTAAAACTACAGGATTTTGTATTGTTGTAATCAATGCCAAATCTTTGGTCATATAACCACTTTCAATTGTTTCGATTGTTACTTTCTCAAGTTTCTCTGCAAAATCTACCAATTCCTGATTAGAATCCAATTCTCCTCGTTTTTTCAAAGCTCCAGTCCATGCAAAAATAGTAGCTACTGAATTGGTAGAAGTTTCCTCACCTTTTAGATGTTTATAATAATGACGCTGCACTGTTCCGTGTGCTGCTTCATACTCATAATATCCTTCTGGTGAAACTAAAACAGAAGTCATCATGGCAAGAGATCCAAATGCAGATGAAATCATATCACTCATAACATCTCCATCGTAGTTTTTACATGCCCAAATAAATCCACCTTTTGATTTCATAACACGTGCTACTGCATCATCAATTAAAGTATAAAAATACTCAATTCCTGCTTTCTCAAAAGCTTCTTTAAATTCTGCATCATACATTTCCTTAAAAATATCCTTAAATGTATGGTCATACTTTTTAGAAATAGTATCTTTTGTAGAGAACCATAAATCTTGCTTTGTATCAAGTGCATAATGAAAGCAACTTCTTGCAAAACTTTCTATGGATTTATTTGTATTGTGCATTCCCTGTATGATACCAGCACCTGTAAAATCGTGAATCAATTCTTTTATCTGCGTTCCATCTTCGGCAGTGTAAACCAACTCTGCTCTGCCTGCCTTTGGAATCGCCATTTCTACTCCTTTATACACATCTCCATATGCATGTCTGGCAATTGTAATTGGAGCTTCCCAATTTTTTACGCAAGGCTCAATCCCTTTTGCTAAAATAGGAGCACGGAACACAGTTCCATCTAAAATTGCACGAATTGTAGCGTTAGGACTCTTCCACATTTCTTTTAAATCATACTCGGCCATACGAGCAGCATTTGGTGTAATTGTAGCACACTTTACTGCTACCCCATATTTTTGAGTAGCTAGTGCAGAATCAATGGTCACTTGATCATTTGTTTCATTACGATGCTGTAATCCCAAATCATAATACTCCGTATGTAAGTCGATAAATGGCTCTAGCAAGTATTCTTTGATCATTTTCCAAAGAACTCTTGTCATTTCATCTCCGTCCATTTCTACAATTGGCGTTGTCATTTTGATTTTTTCCATGTTCCACTTCCTCCTTAAATTTCTTCATATCCCTGTTTTTTCAAGTTCTCCATGACGTGCAAAATATGCTCTTTTACAAGCGATTCTGCCAAGTCAGCATTTTTTTCACGAATTGCAAGTAAAATTTGCTTATGCTCTTTTATAGATTCTTTCTCTCTATCTTTTGATACAATAGATAGCTTTCTAGCTTTCTGCACGTACTTATGGTAATCCATTAGAGTATGACAAAGAATTCGGCTATTGGCAGCTTCATATAAAATCTTATGGAAACGCCCATCTAAATTTACCACTTGGTCCGTATTACTTCCCGATGTTTTCTGTACTTGAAATTCAGAAAGCAAAATTACCTCTTCTAGCTCCTCTAATTGTTCTTCCGTAATATGCTCTACTGCCATCTTTACACATAAGCCTTCAAGAAGAGAACGTATTTTATAAATATCTACAATATCCTTCCAAGAAATTCCAGTAACATAAGCTCCTTTATTAGGAACAATTGTAACAAGGCCCTCCAACTCCAACTGCCGCAATGCTTCTCTCACTGGAGTTCTACTTACACCAAGTTCTTTTCCCAATGTACTTTCCCGAAGTTCTGTATGCTCCTGATATTTTCCACTAAGGATGTCCTCTCGAAGTTTTTGAAATACTTTACTTCCAAGAGAATTATCCTGGTATTCTCCCATGTTTAATCCTCCCAAATTCGTGTTTTGTATAATTGTATACAATTATACATGTATTGTCAATCACTTTTCTTTATGCAACAGGATTATTCAAAAATTTAAGAAATTACTCGAACTTTTAATACACCTTCTACTTTTGAAATTTGTTCTTGTACGGCATCGGAAACCTGAGCCTCTACATCAATCATTGTATAGGCATATTCTCCCTTGCTTTTATTAGCAAGCAAAGAGATATTCATTCCCTCTAAAGCTAGCAGTCCTGTAAACTGACCTAACATGTTTGGTATATTTCTGTGAAGAATTGTAATACGATTTCCAGTACCCTTTACACCCATATCACAATCTGGATAATTGACAGAATGTTTAATATTTCCATTTTCCAAATAGTCCATAATTTCAGCAACTGCCATTTTTGCACAATTGTCTTCAGATTCTTCTGTAGATGCACCTAAATGAGGTATCACAATAGTTCCTTTTTTCCCTTGTAATTCTTTTGTTGGAAAATCTGTTACATAACAACGTATTTTTCTATTATCTAATGCTTCTAGTATATCTTCCTGATTTACCAAAATATCTCTTGCAAAATTTAGAATTACAACATCCTCTTTCATTAATGCAAGGGTATCTTTGTTAATCATTCCAATGGTATCCTGCAAAGCTGGAACATGAATTGTAATATAATCACATACTTTATAAATTTCTTCTGCACTTTGTGCATGGTGAATATTTCTAGATAATTTCCATGCTGCATCTACGGATACATAAGGGTCGAAACCATAAACTTCCATTCCAAGATTTGCTGCCGCATTGGCCACTAAAACACCAATCGCACCAAGACCAATTACCCCGAGCTTTTTCCCTTCTAATTCTGTTCCTGCAAACGCTTTCTTTTTCTTTTCTGTAGCCTTTGCAACATCCTCTTCTGCATCATAGGATTGTACCCATTGAATTCCTCCAACAATATCTCTTGCAGCCATAAGCATTCCAGCAAGAACCAACTCTTTTACACCATTTGCATTTGCACCTGGTGTATTAAAAACGACAATTCCTTGCTCTGCACAACGATCCAATGGAATATTATTTACGCCTGCTCCAGCACGTGCAATCACCTTTAATTGATTGTCAAATTCCATTTTGTGCATAGATGCACTACGTACTAAAATTGCATCTGCCTGACAAACGTCCTCTACTGCTTGATATTTTTCTGTGAATTTTTCGATTCCCACTTGAGAAATTGGATTTAAACAATGATAACGATACATATTATAAGTTCTCCTCTTCAAATTTTTTCATAAATGTAACCAATGCCTCTACTCCTTCATAAGGCATAGCGTTGTAAATACTTGCTCGCATTCCACCTACGGAACGATGACCTTTTAGATTTTCAAGTCCTGCTTCTTTTGCTTCTTTAATAAATTTTGCATCTAAGCTTTCATCTCCTGTTACGAATGGAACATTCATAAGAGAACGATCCTCTTTTTCTACAGTTCCTTTAAATAGTTTACTATTATCTAAGAAATCGTAAAGAAGTTTTGCTTTCTTCTCATTGCGTTCCTTCATAGCTGAAAGTCCACCCATAGATTTAATCCACTTAAATACCTTTCCACAAATATAAATTCCATATGCTGGAGGTGTATTGTATAAGGAATTGGCATCTGCATGTACTTTATATGTAAGCATAGTCGGTGTTCCTTCTAGTACATCCTCTGTAATCAAATCTTCACGAATAATGACAATAACCACACCAGCTGGCCCAATATTCTTCTGCACTCCACCATAAATAACTCCATATTTCTCTACATCGATTGGTTCAGATAAAAAGCAAGAAGAAACATCTGCTACCAATGTTTTCCCTTTTGTATTTGGAAGCTTTTTGTATTTTGTACCATAAATTGTATTATTTTCACAAATGTACACATAATCTGCATCGTCAGAAATTGGCAAATCAGAGCAATCTGGGATATAAGAAAATACTTTATCTGCTGAAGAAGCAACTCGATGAACCTTTCCATATTTTTCAGCCTCTTGCGCTGCCTTTTTTGCCCATTGCCCTGTAATAATGTAATCTGCTGAACGATTCTTCATCAAATTCATAGGAATCATAGCAAATTGCTGGGATGCTCCACCTTGTAAAAATAACACTTTATAATTTTCAGGGATATTCATTAATTCTCTTAAATCAGCTTCTGCCTCATTAATAATTGTTTCAAAGGCTTTGGAACGATGACTCATTTCCATCACTGACATTCCACTTCCCCTATAATCAAGCATCTCCTCTGCTGCTTCTTTTAATACTTCTTCTGGCAATACTGCTGGACCAGCTGAAAAATTATACACTCTACTCATTCTTATTTCCTCCTAAATCTTGTTCATCAAATACTTCACTAATTGCTGCACCTGGAGCTACCATTGGCCATACTTTGTCATCTCGGTCAATCTGACAATCCAATACAACAGGTTGATTCAACGACAACGCCTCCTGAAATGCCTTTGAAAACTCTTCTAATGTAGTAACACGGATTCCGATAGCTCCCATTCCTTCTGCTACTTTCACAAAATCCACTGCATCTTGAAATACAGTTTGTGAATAATGTTCATCATAAAATAAATTTTGCCATTGGCGTACCATTCCTAGTACATGATTATTCATAATTACTTGTATGACTGGAATTTGACTTCTAACAGCTGTCGCAATCTCATTCATATTCATGCGAAAGCAACCATCTCCAGCAATATTAATCACTGTTTGTTCTGGACAACCTACCTTTGCTCCCAAAGCTGCTCCCAATCCATATCCCATTGTTCCAAGCCCACCAGATGTTAATAATGTACGTGGGTTTTTATATTTGTAATATTGAGCTGCCCACATTTGATGCTGCCCAACTTCTGTTACAATAAATGCATCCCCCTGTGTCTGATTATAGATTTCCTCAATAATTGCTGGGCCAGTTAACACACCTTGTTTATATTTCATTGGATATTTTTCCTGATACTCTCTAATATGTGCCTGCCAATCTTCATGTCTTTGCTCTGTAAGTGCTTGATTCAAACACTTTAGCACATCCTTTATATCTCCTAAAATACCATGATCTATAAGAATATTTTTATTCATTTCTGCTGGATCAATGTCAATCTGTAAAACTTTTGCATTTTTTGCAAATCTGTTTGGATTTCCTATTACACGGTCTGAAAATCTAACACCAATTGCAACAACCAAATCACTTTCACTTACAGCAAAGTTGGCAGTTTTTGTACCATGCATCCCAAGCATTCCCATATAACGAGAATCTACCCCAGAGAAGGCTCCCTTTCCCATTAAAGTGTCTGTAACGGGAGCATCTATCTTATCTACAAATTCCAACAATTCTTTTGATGCACCAGAGGATACAGCACCACCCCCAACAAGAACAACAGGTTTTGATGCTTCTTCTATCATCTGAACCGCTTTTTCTATCTCTTCTGGGCGAATTTCATATTTCTTCCTATCAAAATCATCCTCTTTGCATGGAGTAAATTCTACTACCTTTGATGTGATATCCTTTGGAATATCCACTAAAACAGGACCTGGACGCCCTGTTCTTGCAATGTGAAATGCTTTTCGTATTGTTTCTGCAAGTTTTGTTTCTTCCCGTACAATAAAATTGTGTTTGGTAATTGGCATTGTAATTCCTGTAATATCGACTTCTTGAAAGCTATCCTTTCCTAACAAAGAAACACCTACATTACAAGTGATGGCAACGATAGGGATCGAATCCATATAAGCAGTTGCAATCCCTGTTACCAAATTGGTCGCACCTGGGCCACTTGTTGCCAAACACACCCCTACCTTACCAGTTGCCCTTGCATATCCATCTGCTGCATGAGCTGCACCTTGCTCATGGGCTGTTAATATATGCTTTATCTCAGTTCTATGTTCATATAATGCATCATAAACATTCAAGATTGCTCCACCTGGATATCCAAATACAATATCTACACCTTGTTCTTTTAAACATTCTATGATTACTTCTGCCCCTGTTATTTGCATACATTGATCCTCCCTTTTATTTTTTCGGCACTTCTAAAATAGCTCCTCTGTTTCCTGATGTCACCATAGAAGCATATCTAGCCAAATATCCTGTCTTTACTTTTGGCTCTCTAGGCTGCCATTTTGCTCTTCTTGCCGCCAATTCTTCGTCTGACACATCGAGCTCTAACTTTAATTCAGGAATATTAATTTTAATAATATCTCCTTCTTCCACTAATGCAATTGGTCCTCCCACTGCTGCTTCTGGTGATACATGCCCTATGGATGCACCTCTGGATGCTCCACTAAAACGACCATCTGTAATCAAAGCAACGGTAGAGCCTAAGCCATACCCTGCAATTGCCGAGGTTGGATTTAGCATTTCTCGCATTCCTGGCCCCCCTTTTGGACCTTCATAACGAATCACGATTACATCTCCTGGATGAATCTTTCCTGATTTAATTGCTTCTGTTGCTTCTTCATCACTTTCAAAAATCCTTGCTGGACCTTCATGAACAAGCATCTCGTCACATACAGCAGAACGTTTTACTACACTACCATCTGGTGCCAAATTTCCTTTCAAAACTGCCAATCCACCTGTTTGAGTATATGGGTTTTCAATTGGACGAATGACTTCTGGATTCTTATTAACACAGCCCTCAATATTTTCCCCAAGTGTTTTTCCTGTAACCGTCATGCAGTCTGTATGTAGTAATCCCTTTTTATTTAGCTCATTCATGACAGCATAGACTCCGCCAGCCTCATTTAAATCTTCTATATAAGTATGTCCTGCTGGTGCTAAATGACATAAATTTGGTGTTCTTTCGCTAATCGGATTTGCAAAATCAATTTCAAAGTCCATACCAATTTCATGAGCAATTGCTGGAATATGAAGCATACTATTTGTAGAGCATCCCAATGCCATATCTACTGTTAAGGCATTTAAGATTGCTTTCTCTGTCATAATATCTCTTGGACGAATATTCTTCCGAACTAACTCCATTACCTGCATTCCTGCATGTTTTGCTAATTGCAATCTTGCTGAATATACTGCTGGAATTGTTCCATTTCCTTTTAACCCCATTCCAAGTGCTTCCGTCAAACAATTCATACTATTTGCTGTATACATTCCAGAACATGAACCACATGTAGGACATGCCTTTTCCTCAAATTCGCAAACCTCTTCTTCTGTCATTGTTCCTGCCGCATAAGATCCAACAGCTTCAAACATACTAGAAAGACTTGTTTTCTCTCCTTTTACACGGCCTGCCAACATAGGCCCACCACTTACAAAAATGGTAGGAATATTTACTCGTGCAGCTGCCATTAAAAGCCCTGGCACGTTTTTATCACAGTTTGGAATCATAACCAAACCATCAAACTGATGTGCCATTGCCAATGCTTCTGTAGAGTCTGCAATTAAATCTCGAGTCACCAAAGAGTATTTCATTCCGATATGCCCCATAGCAATTCCATCACATACAGCAATTGCAGGAACCATAATTGGAGTACCACCTGCCATTGCAACTCCCATTTTTACAGCTTCTGTAATTTTATCTAAATTCATATGACCTGGAACGATTTCATTGTAGGAACTAACAATTCCAATCAGCGGTCTATCCATTTCTTCTTGTGTCATCCCCAACGCATGAAATAAAGATCTATGCGGTGCTTGCTGCATCCCCTTTGTAACTGTATCACTTCTCATAACTTTAACCTCCTTAAATCAACCATTTTCTATGCTTCAATATATGTACATATTTTGCTTCCCATTTCCTGTGTTCCTACTTCTATTGCACCATCAGACATAATATCTATCGTGCGATATCCCTCTTTGAGGACTCTTTTCACTGCCATTTCTATTGCATCCGCCTCTTGGTTCAAATCGAAAGAGAATCGAAGCATCATTGCAGCCGAGAGAATGGTTGCAATTGGATTTGCAATGTTCTTCCCTGCAATATCAGGTGCCGAACCACCACTTGGTTCATATAATCCAAACTTTGTTTCATTAAGACTTGCCGATGCTAACATACCAATCGACCCCGTAACCATGCTTGCTTCATCGGACAAAATATCTCCAAACATATTTTCCGTAAGAATTACATCAAACTGCTTTGGATTCTTTACTAACTGCATGGCACAATTATCTACTAGCATATGTTCCAACTGAATATCTGGATATTCTACTGCGACTTCTTCTACAATTTTTCTCCATAATCTGGAAGAATCTAATACATTTGCCTTATCAATACTTGTTACCTTTCCCCTACGCTTTCTGGCAATTTCAAATGCTCTTTTGGCGACTCTTCGGATTTCTTCTTCTGTATAAAGAAGCTCATCACACGCTGTTAAAACACCATTGACTTCAGAAGTACTCCTGTTTCCAAAGTACAGTCCTCCTGTCAATTCTCGAAGAATCACCATGTCGAATCCACCTTGCGTAATACTTTTCTTTAAAGGACAGGCATCTTCTAACTCTTCATATAAAACAGCTGGTCTTAAGTTTGCAAATAAATTCAGGGATTTTCGAAGCTTTAAAAGCCCAGCCTCTGGACGTTTTTCAGGTTCTAACTGATACCATGGAGAAGTCTTTGCATCTCCCCCTATGGAACCCATCAAAACAGCATCACTTTGCTTTGCCTTTTGAATCGTTTCTTCTGTCAAAGGAATTCCATGAACGTCTATGGATGCACCTCCCATCAAAAGCTGTGTATACACTATCTCGTGTCCATAAACTTCTCCTACTTTATCCAAAACCTTCATTGCTTCTGTCACAACTTCTGGTCCTATACCATCACCTTTGATTATCCCAATGTTCAACCTCATACTCAACATCCTTCCCTCTGTAAAAATATTATTACAATAATACCTCATTTTTCAGACTATTTCAACCCTTTACTGTGCAAAAGCACATCAAAACAGAGTGTTCTCTGTTTTTTTGTTTAAATTGCAAAAAAAGTACTGCTCTACAACAACATTTGCTGTAAAACAGTACTTGTATTCTTACTCTGCATTTGGTTTTTCTACTTGAATAATCGCTGCTTTCTGCATTGGAATACGACAATTCTTATTATTTCCAAACTCTACAATAACATCGTCTTCTGTAATATCTATAATGACTCCATAAAATCCACTTGTTGTCAATACAGTATCTCCAACTTCCATACCAGCGAGCATTGCTTGAATTCTTTTCTGTTCCTTTTTCTGAGGACGCATCAATAACAACCACATCCCACCTATAATCAAAACATAAAATGCAAGCATACCTATCATTTCCATAAATTTAGACCCTCCATTTGTTTCTCTTACAATAAGCCTATCATACACAAAAATAAAATAGACTTCAAGTATATTTTTATTTTTTCTGAGTCATACCCTCTATTTTTCTCTTCTTATAAGATTGGTACTCTCCTGCTTCAATTGCTTCTCTTATTTCTTCCATCATATTGTTATAGAAATACAAGTTGTGAAGTACACACAATCGCATACCCAACATTTCTTTCGCTTTCAACAGATGTCGAATATATGCTCTGCTATAACTTTGACACGCTGGACATCCACATCCTTCCTCAATTGGACGCTCATCCAATTCGTATTTTGCATTGAACAGATTTAATTTCCCTTCATTTGTATATACGTGACCGTGTCTTCCATTTCTTGAAGGATATACGCAATCAAAGAAATCCACACCTCGATCTACGGCTTCCAATATATTAATTGGTGTTCCAACTCCCATTAAATATGTAGGTTTTTGTTCAGGAAGATATGGAACTACTTCCTCTAGGATTCGATACATTTCCTCGTGGCTTTCTCCTACGGCCAAACCACCTACTGCATATCCATCCAAATCTAAATCTACAATTTGTTTTGCATGCTCTATACGAATATCTTCATAAACTCCCCCCTGATTAATCCCAAATAGCATCTGATTTGGATTAATCGTATCTGGCAAAGAGTTCAAACGTGCCATTTCCGTTTGACAACGTTTTAGCCATCTTGTTGTTCTTGCTACAGATTCTCTCATATATGTTCTATCGGCAACACTTGATGGACATTCATCAAATGCCATTGCAATTGTGGATGCAAGATTTGACTGAATCTGCATACTCTCTTCTGGCCCCATAAAAATCTTATGTCCATCTATATGTGATTGAAAGCGTACCCCTTCTTCATGAATCTGTCTTAGTTTTGCTAGGGAAAAGACTTGGAATCCGCCTGAATCTGTCAAAATCGGCTTATCCCAGTTCATAAATTTATGGAGTCCACCCAGCTTCTTAATCACTTCATCTCCTGGTCGTACATGAAGATGATAGGTGTTTGATAATTCCACTTGTGTTTTAATGTTTCTCAAATCATCTGTAGAAACTGCACCTTTAATTGCAGCTGCTGTTCCTACATTCATAAATACTGGCGTTTCAATTACACCATGTACTGTGTGAAGTCGTCCTCTCTTTGCAAGCCCATCTTTTTTAATCACTTCGTACATATAGAATATTCTCCTTATTTTTCAAACCTAATAATGTATTACAACTGGTGTTCCTGTCCGAATCAAACCATACAATGCAGCTGCCTGACTTAAAGGCATATTAATACATCCATGGGAACCAATATCTGGATCTTGATTCAAGCTACCTCCAAATGCTGGCTGCCAAATCGCATCATGAAAACCGATTCCACTCCATGTAACACGCATCCAGTAATCCACAGGAGTTTCATATTCTGGTTTTCCTGTTTCTGGAACAATCTCTCCAACTAATGTTTCATCCTCGCTCATTTCCAAAATGGAATACACTCCCTCTGGGGTAATCTTCTCTGGTATAGGAACCCCTGTAACTACATCAGTTTCTAATGCAATCTCCCCATTCTGAATATACCACATATGTTGTGCTGATAAATCAACCTCTATAAATGTCGTTCCCCAGTCTTGCTCACTGTGAGAGGCAGCGATACCTCCAGCATAATATGCAGGCTCTCTTGTTATAACTTCTCCATTTTTTATACTGTTTTGTAACTGAATCAGTTCCGTATCTTCATCAATAGACCATCCATAAGTACCTCCAGTCACTGTCGTAGTCTTTCCTGCTGGAGTTACCAAACTTCTTGTAGTTCCTTGCGTATCATACAAATCGCCAAACTGTGTAAACCATGCCTTCATTGCATCATTTTGAAATGTTACGTTCATATTCTCATCTACAGTCAACCACTGTGTAATCAACGCTTTATCTACAACTACTTGCTCTTTCATAGGATATGTAATACTAGCTGTAATGCAGCGATTCATCAAATCCACTGCCGCTTGTACTTCTGGTGATTCGGAAGTAAATCTAGGCTTTGCATAACATTGCTCCTGCTCCATATCCAAACTGTGTTTGAATTCAGAAATATATTCATGAATCTTTTGATTCAATACTTCCATATCTACAGCTGTACCATATGTTTCCTTTTGGATAAAATAAGTTTCTCCGTTATATTCTGGTCGTGCATTTTGTGCAGGAATTTGTTCCGTACTTACAGCTTGTATTGTCTGTATCTTCTGATTCAATGCTGCTTCATCATAAGAAACTTGAATTGATATTTTCTCTGTCTTTTTTGAAAACAAAGACTTTGGCCAAAGAAATGCATTTTGTTTCTTTAAGGCACTTTCTATTTCATCACTTTTTTGATATTTTAAGGAAATTTCTTGACCACTGATAGTATCTGTATTCCCATCCTTTTCTAAAATTGTTAACTCATATCCATCTACTTCGCTTTCTAAATACTTTTCCACTGACTGGACACTCTTCCCTGAAAAATCCTTGCCATTGATTTTTGTATTTATATAGAAGTGATTTGTAAAAAATAAAGAAACTCCTAAGTATGACAACACACCTGCTCCTACGCAAATTCCGGCAATCCACCATACTTTATATGGTCCTTTCAAAAACTCTAGTTTTTTCGTCTTCCGTCTTGTTTTTTTCTTCCTTATTCCTTGCCCCATGTGGTCTTATTACTTCTCCTTTCAGCTATATATCGTACATTATATTACGTACTACTCCGATTGTACAGTAAAAAAGTATGGTTTTCCAAAAAATTAAGGATTGCGTGTAGAGAGTACTTCTTATATAATAGTTCTATATGCAAAAGAAAGGAGATTTTGGCAGATGAGTGGTTCAACATTTGGAAACTTGTTTCGTATTACAACTTGGGGTGAATCTCATGGTAAAGGGATTGGTGTCGTAATCGATGGCTGCCCTGCAGGACTGCCTCTGTGTGAATCGGATATACAAGAATATCTAGACCGAAGAAAACCAGGTCAAGGGAAGTTTACTACAAAACGTCAAGAAGGTGACCTAGTAGAAATTCTTTCTGGAACTTTTGAGGGAAAAACTACTGGAACCCCTATTTCCCTGCTTGTACGCAATCAGGATCAACGTTCCAAAGATTATGGAAATCTAGCATCCTTATATCGCCCTGGCCATGCTGATTATACATTTTCTGAAAAATATGGTTTTCGAGATTATCGTGGTGGTGGTCGAACTTCTGGCCGTGAAACAATTGGAAGGGTTGCAGCAGGTGCTATTGCCTCTGCCATTTTAAAACAACTACATATTACCGTTACTGCTTATACAAAAGCAATAGGCCCCATTCAGATTCCAGAAGCAGACTATCATATGGATGAGATTCGTACAAACCCGTTTTCTATGCCTAATAATTCCTATGCAAAAAAGGCATCTGATTATTTGGAACAAGTATTAGAACAACAAGATTCTTGTGGTGGAATTATCGAGTGTACTGTAGAAGGATTGCCTGCTGGAATTGGTGAGCCAGTCTTTGATAAATTGGACGCAACTTTAGCAAAAGCTCTTATGTCCATTGGTGCCGTGAAAGCCGTAGAAATTGGGGATGGATTTTCTGTTGCCACTTCACTTGGAAGTCAAAATAATGACTCCTTTTTTATAAAAGACGAAAGTATTTGCAAAAGAACGAATCATGCAGGGGGAATTCTAGGAGGTATTAGTGATGGCTCAAAGCTCATTTTACGTACTGCCATAAAACCAACTCCTTCTATTTCCCAAGTACAACATACTGTTACGAACAGCTTAGAAGAAGTTGAGGTATCAATCAAAGGACGACATGACCCCATTATTGTACCTCGTGCTGTAGTTGTCATAGAAGCTATGACAGCCCTAACACTAGTGGATTTGTTATTTCAAAATATGAGCAGCCAACTAGTTTCTATTAAAAAGTTTTACATGGAGGATACAAAAAAGAATGTCTAACAAGTTGATTGATATTGTAAATGTCACAAAATCTTTTGACGAGAACATCATTTTGGATCAATTGAATCTTTATATTCGTGAAAATGAGTTTCTCACACTTTTAGGCCCAAGTGGGTGTGGAAAAACAACTTTACTACGTATTCTTGGGGGATTTGAAACTCCCGATTCTGGGGATATCATCTTTGACGGAAAGAATATTAATAAGCTGCCGCCAAATAGACGGCAGCTCAATACTGTATTTCAAAAATATGCCTTATTTACACATATGACTATTGCTGAAAATATTGCATTTGGCTTAAAAATCAAAGGAAAATCTAAAGCATATATCGATGATAAAATTCGGTATGCACTAAAACTTGTAAATTTGGAAGGATATCGTGACCGAACTCCAGATTCACTAAGTGGTGGACAGCAACAACGTATTGCAATTGCGCGTGCCATTGTCAACGAACCGAAAGTTCTACTATTGGACGAGCCTCTAGGTGCATTGGACTTGAAACTCCGTCAAGATATGCAGTATGAATTGATTCGACTTAAAAATGAATTGGGGATTACATTTGTATTTGTTACCCATGACCAAGAAGAAGCCTTGACTATGTCTGATACAATTGTAGTTATGAACCAAGGATATATTCAACAAATTGGAACACCAGAAGATATTTACAACGAACCTAAAAATGCATTTGTAGCTGACTTCATTGGAGATAGTAATATCCTCCCTGCTACAATGGTAGAAGACAAGGTTGTAAAAATGCTTGGTGCTACCTGGCAATGTGTAGATGTTGGTTTTGGACACAATAAGCCTGTAGATGCTGTTATTCGTCCAGAAGACATTGACCTTGTAAAACCTGAAGAGGGAATTATAGAGGGGGTTGTAACCCATCTCATCTTCAAAGGTGTTCATTATGAAATGGAAGTCCTTGCAAACAACTACGAACTTCTTGTCCACAGTACAGATATGTTCCCTGTTGGAACTGAAGTT
Organism: Candidatus Ruminococcus intestinipullorum; assembly: GCA_018883985.1. Lineage (GTDB taxonomy): Bacteria > Bacillota > Clostridia > Lachnospirales > Lachnospiraceae > Mediterraneibacter > Mediterraneibacter intestinipullorum_A. The sequence goes on from JAHLFA010000134.1 coordinate 26,472, forward strand.
GGGATTCGTGTAGATCCTTTTGATATACAAATTATGAAAAAACCAGAATCTGAAGATGCGGAGGCAGTTGGAATTGAAGAGTAGGAAATTACTGGCTGGACCTTATCTGTTCTGGTCCATTTCATTTATTATTATTCCTCTTTTTATGATTGTCTACTATGGACTTACTACAAAAGATGGAGATTTTACACTTTTAAACCTTGCGAAAATTACAACACAGGAGAACTTAAAGGCACTTGGCCTTGCACTGCTGCTCTCTTTTATTAGCACAGTAATTTGTCTCCTTTTAGCATACCCCTTGGCAATGATTCTTGCTGAGAAAAATATCAATCAAACAAGTTTTATTGTATTGATTTTTATTTTACCGATGTGGATGAATTTTTTGCTTCGTACATTGGCTTGGCAAAACTTATTAGAGAAAAATGGAATTATCAATATGGTTTTAAATTTTCTAGGATTGCCCGAACTGACCATTATTAATACGCCTTATGCGATTGTTTTGGGAATGGTTTATAATTTTCTGCCATTTATGGTACTTCCTCTTTATAATGTATTAGCGAAGCTTGATAAGGATGTCATCTGTGCCGCACGTGACTTAGGAGCGAATAACCTGCAAACTTTTTCTAAAATTATTCTTCCACTAAGTATTCCTGGAATTATCAGTGGAATTACAATGGTTTTCGTTCCATCTTTAACAACCTTTGTAATTTCTGATTTACTAGGGGGAAGCAAAATTCTTTTAATTGGAAATATCATTGAACAAGAATTTAAACAAGGAAGTAACTGGAATGCTGGATCAGGTCTTTCTCTTGTATTAATGATTTTTATTATTGCCAGTATGGCTATGATTGCAAAATACGATAAGAATGGGGAGGGAACTGCATTTTGATTAAACGTACTGCGAAGAGAATTTACCTACTTCTAATTCTTATTCTTTTATATGCACCAATCATTACTTTAATAGTGTTATCCTTTAATAATTCCAAAACACGCTCAAAATGGGGCGGGTTTACTGGAAGATGGTACGTATCACTATTTGAGAACCAAGATATTATGAATGCACTTTATACTACATTAATCATAGCACTTCTGTCTGCCTTAATTGCAACCGTAATTGGTACAGCTGCTGCCCTAGGCATTCAAGTAATGAAACCTCGTATGCGTACTGTATTAATGGGAGTCACTAACATTCCTATGCTAAATGCAGACATTGTAACAGGTATTTCCTTAATGTTGTTATTTATTGCATTCAAATTTACATTAAGCTTTTCTACTGTGCTATTAGCACATATTACATTTAATATACCTTATGTAATTTTAAGTGTAATGCCAAAACTAAAACAAACGAAGAAAAGTACTTACGAGGCAGCATTAGACTTAGGTGCCTCTCCTAATTTTGCTTTTATAAAAGTGGTACTTCCCGATATTCTCCCTGGAATTACCTCTGGTTTTTTACTAGCCTTTACTATGTCTTTGGATGATTTTGTAATCACTCATTTTACAAAAGGGCCAGGAGTAGATACACTTTCTACCAAAATTTACAGTGAAGTGCGTAAAGGAATCAAACCTGAAATGTATGCATTATCTACACTTCTGTTTGTTTCCGTACTACTATTGCT
>JAHLFA010000014.1 GCA_018883985.1 Candidatus Ruminococcus intestinipullorum
AAACAAGGCCGGTTTCTTTACATCATTATCAGGCACCGGACGGATAGGAAACATCCAAACTTTACGAGGAACTCCATCCTCGCCAGGCTGAGTTTCGGTGTAAGGTTTGTCAACAAGCTCTATCCTTCCGCAGTACACATACTCACCTGCATCCATTACTTCGAAAAGGTGGACATCGACGCCATTGTAACCACATGCTGCAAGAGTCGCATTCTGGGACCAGTTAATATCCTGATCTCCATTCTTCCCCATACCAGTGTAGTGAAGAACTCCGCCAATCCACTTATCATGGTAAATACCTTTAGTATAATCTGATACAATCACCAAAGTATTAGTAGTTTTTGAACGACGCATGCCGCCCATGTTGCCACACTTAAATATATCAACCACGTCTGCATTTTTTAGTATCTGTCCAATTTTTAATCCAGGATTAAAAGCCACAGAATCACCTCCAAATTTGATAAACTTTCTAGGAATTCATTCTTCTTCCGGATAGCACGCTCTACAAAGCATATCAATCATATCTGCCTCGTGCTCCTTATACAGGGTATCTTTCCAGTACAGACTAGCAGCCTTGCCGTCACCCTTTTCAGTGAGTTCACTCATTATCCGAAGTTTTATACTGCCCTTCGAAATCATTTCCTTAAAAGTGCTCTTCTTTGCTTCCGGTGACATGTTAGAAAACTTCGAATTTACGTTTCTCTGAATAATACAAAGGTTTCCAAATTGATCCACTCCATCCGTCCACGATTCGAAAGTTCCTTCTGATGGATTCTGTGGATACCAATGTTCCACTGAATTTCTAAATTCAAATGTAAAGTCATCGTACTTTTTAGGCTCAGACATCCACAGAAGGTAATCCAGATAGTTAAATACAATATGAGGAGTACTTACTCCCATTGCGTATACACCATCTTCGCAAACATCAAAGAACTGTTCACGCACTGCATTCTTTGCGATCTCCTCAATAGCATCACTGAACACAGACAAATCATCGCCCAGAGTATTTGCGTAGTTATCTTCAGAAAGCCAAATCAATAGCTGTGTTATCCAGTGCATTACTTTTGGAGAAGTATAAGAAACACGCAGTGCTGACTGAAGCATTATGTTTCGCTTGTTGCGCTCGTTACTTCTCTTTTCCTGGTTATGCTCTCCTTTTCGAGTAAACCAGGTATTTCGATAATATGGTTTCTTTTTGGATTGCTGACCGGAAACATAAAGTGATTTGAGACTCCATTCTCCGTCGGCATTCTCGTTCGCATACTCTCTTTTTACAATGTACTTATCGAACAAGAACCTTGTCCGTAAAAGACAAATAATAAACTCTCTTGAAAAGGTCTCTTTGTTATCTGCAATTCTGCCCTTATCATTCACTCCATATGTCGTAACACGATTAAAGCTTTCGATGAGCTTCTTATCGTCGAGCAATTCATCTATGATCTTTGATCCGGCATTTTCATGTGAAATACCTTTAATCGCAATATAAACCTTCAATGTATGGATGAGAAAATACGGGAACTCAATAACGCTTTCAAATCTTACTCGGATATCATCATCCAAATACCCATCATCCGTATCCACCCGGAAATCAGCATTTATGATTTCCTCTATAGTGTGGCCAACACCATTCAGGGAATTTGCTTTGATTTTTTTCTTATAGTTGGTCCAACTCTTCGGAGGCATATCATTCCAGTACCCTCCGAAAATAGCCTCACGTACTTCGTTTCCCTTACTGATAAAATGCATCTGAATATAACCGGTCATATCACTGCAGGCATCCCAGATCTTAGCAAATATTGCTTTGTCTTTTTCATCTTTGAGATAGCTCATCAGTGACGCCTTCAAAATATCGTGCTGCTCAAGCTGCTCGCCACGAGTATTCATAATCTCAAAGTAGCGATTCAGATCAGTGTTTTCTGGCACTTCTATCCGATAAACAACTACACGTGAAAGTTTTTCACAAAATTCGTCTTTATCAAATCCTTCCCTCTGCATTTCCTGCATAAGGATTTTTATACCACTCTGAATACCAGACTCAATTCGATCCATATCCAATTTACTGCGGTTCATCTGAATCAGTTCCTGAATGCTCTGAAGGGTATAATTCGATTTATCTCTACAGGCAAATGTCAAAGTATTCTGCACTTCATAGCCAAGGCAATTCAGCAAAAGATACAGTGACGTCAAGCGCTGCTGCCCATCTACGACCTCGAACTTATTTCCCTGTCTTGAAACAATCAATGCACCAATGTAATAATTCGCATCATCAGCAACATCGTTGATGTCCTCAATCAACTGGACAAGCTGCTTATCCTCCCAGGCATACGCACGCTGATAAAGGGGAATAATATACTCCATATCGGTATCAAAGATATTGTTGTCATCACCGACAATATGAAGTTCAGTAACTAAATCACTCATTTGACACCTCCATCAATCCATTCATAGTCTTTAGCTTCTTATAAAGATCGTTCCACTTATCATGATTAGCTCTGTCCGGATCTCGTTTTACCTTTATCTGCAGACTGGAAATCTCATTATGCAATCGAGCGAAACTGATCTTAGAGAACATTGCGACTGCATTTGTATATCTAGAGTTTTCATCATTGCCAATGGCATACTTATTGATGCTATCGAACCCTAAGTTTTCCATATCTACTCGAATCATAAAAGCCCAGGTGAATAACTTCTTTACCGCCATTTCATCAAAGTTGTGGAACTTATCATAATAGCAAAGCAGCGCGCAATAAAACAGGTTGCGAGCATAGACAAAACCTGCAGATCCATATTTCACAGAGTCCATTTCTTTAATGTTAGATACTTCTTTGCCATTGCAGATAATAGACTTGATTTCCGCAAAATCTTGATTATTAAATATTTCTGTCTTAATATCGTGTATCAAGTATAGGTAATGATCTACCATTTCAAAAAAATCATTTCCTGAAATAAATGTCTCTGTAATTTGGAAACATGGCATTGCTTTACTTGCACGTCTTGCATATGAATACGTCGATGATTCCGGTACACCTTTATAAGTATCAATTTCCTTTGCCGTAAAAGGCTTGCTCTTTAATCCGCGTGACCAGTTCCAAACAGGGAACAGAAACAAATCGAAAAGCTCTCTAATTTGAGTTGTGTCTTTTGATTCCCACTTAGTAACCGCATGTTCCATCTCATATGGATACTTTTTCATCTCTCGCAGATGATATGCTTTCAATAGGTCATGCGGATCAAGAGACTTTCCTCTGGTATTCTGTGAATCAAATAACTGAAAAGCCTCAGATACCTTTTCGACGCTGATTACAACAACCTCTAATATTTCATCAAATGCACGAATAAAATTCTTCTTATCATCTTCATTCTTTAGTGAAAACCATTCGCGAATAAACATATAGTTATCATGAATATTAGTTTGAGTTATTTTATTGGAAAATTTCTTCTTGGAAATGGGACACTTAAACCCTGTCTCTATGCATTGTTTTATAAGAAGAAGTGATATTATCCGCTGTTGTCCATCCACAACATCAAATATTCCATGTTCATTCTCATGAAGAATAATGGTTCCTACCCTGTACTTGAAGGGAGTTCTGTACAGTCCTGCTTCATTGATTGCTGTACTAATATCACCAAGAAGCTCCTCAATATTTTGAATCGTCCACTTGTATGGCCTTTGATAGTCAGGAATATCAATCTCCATCTTTAGTAATTCATTTATACTTTTTATCTCATCCATATCTATATCCACCTACACTTTAATAGTTTTATCACGCTCTGCATCTTATTTTTACTTTACGTATTTTCCGCTTTTAATTCTTTTATCATCCGGCTTCTCTGCACCTGCGGGAATCGCCCAGTATGACCCTATTTTCATTGCACCTGGTATCCGATTCTCACAACATAAAACCTGTATCCTTCTTACAGAGATACCCCATTTTTCTGATGTTTGTTTTATAGATAAATATTCCATTGATACCCTCCCGGATATAACAAAACCACAGTACACTATATAACGATATTATATTCCAAACCACGAATAAAATCAATCTAAAAAAGGCAGCCAAGCCTAAGCCTGCTGCCCTTGCAAATTCTTGCTATCTCGGAATATCCAGTTCAATGCCTGCTTTGAAGCAAACTTTGAACCTATCCTCATAAATCTTTATCTCTTGAATATACTTTCTGACCATCGATTCATCATATTCAGTGAGTTCTTCATTTGCTTCTATCAGGTACTCTTCCAATTCAGAAATTCTTTTTTTAAATCCCTCAGTATCAGCCTTTGCTACCAATAGCTTCTGCTTCTTTTCTTTAAGTCTGTCAACCTCATCGGCGAGAGCCGAGTAATCCTTTTTGGCCTGGGCCAGCTTCACCAGTTCTTTCTGCTTTGCAGTAAGAAGCTTATTTAATGTTTCCAACTCACCGGTGTTATCATCTGCAATCGCAGCCTCGATATTCTGTAATAGAACTATCTTCATTGATGAAGAGC
>JAHLFA010000135.1 GCA_018883985.1 Candidatus Ruminococcus intestinipullorum
GGTCTCGTGGGCTCGGAGATGTGTATAAGAGACAGACCTATTGCTTCCACAGGAGCACCTCCTTATTTAGTTTTATTGTATATCTCTATTATCCCAATTATATACAATAGTTAAATTTTATACTGTTTTACTAACTCTGTCAAGCATTCTCATCACGATTTTGTATTACTTGACGGATGTCTTCGTAACGAAATCCCTTCCTACTTAAATAACCGCATAGTTTCTGTATCTGTTCTTTGCTTGCATGATCTAAATCAATTCTTTTCTTTTGTATGATTTTTTGAATTGCTTCAATTTCCTCGTTTTCTTCTCCATAACAACATTCAAAAACCTGCTCAATTACTTCCGTACGAATTCCTTTTTGCGAAAGCAGATAATAAATCTCTTTTCGACTTTTGGTGGCTTTTCTTCCTTCTACAAAATGACGTGCATATCGCTCATCGTCTAAATATCCAAAAGATTTTACATAGGCAATTGCTCTTTCAATCACTTCTTTTGGATACATTCCCTGTCTTAACTTTTCTCTAAGTCCTGCCTCTGAACGATCCATTCCTTCTAGTAAATGAAGTGCTCGAAGCTTTGCACGCTTTAAAACTACTTCTTCTAAAATCTTTGCAACAACGTCCTTATCTAGCACAGCACCTTCTTCAATCCCATAACGTGACAATTCGCCCTTGTATAATACAAAGGCGAACTCTCCGTCCAAATAAATTTTAAATTTTGCATTTGTAACCTGTTCTAAACCTGTCACAATCATATCTTATTCCTCATCAACTGTTGGTGTAGTATCTGTTGGTGTAGTATCTGCTTGTGAATCTGTCGTTTTTAACTTAAAATCACTTTCTTTTTTTGACTCTTTTTCTCCTTCAATTAGGTGATAATGCTCACGAACCTTTCTATCTAGCTCTTCCATAATCTCTGGATGACTGGTTAAATATGCTTTGGCATTCTCACGACCCTGTCCAATCTTCTCTCCTTCGTAAGCGTACCATGCACCACTTTTCTTAACGAGATCAATGCCTGTAGCTAAGTCTAGAATATCCCCTTCTTTGGAAATACCTTTTCCAAACATAATGTCAAATTCTGCTTCTTTAAATGGAGGTGCAATTTTATTTTTTACAATTTTAATTCTCGTTCTATTCCCAACCATCTCTCCGCTTTGCTTTAATGTTTCAATTCGTCTAACATCCATACGAACAGATGCATAGAACTTCAATGCACGACCACCTGTTGTAGTTTCTGGATTTCCAAACATCACACCTACTTTTTCTCTAAGCTGATTGATAAAAATCACGACACAATTGGACTTACTAATGACTGGTGTTAATTTACGCAAAGCTTGAGACATCAATCTCGCTTGTAAACCTACATGGCTATCTCCCATATCTCCTTCAATCTCCTGCTTTGGAACAAGAGCTGCTACAGAGTCAATGACAATAATATCTACTGCACCAGAACGTACCATAGTTTCTGCAATTTCCAATGCTTGATCCCCACTATCTGGCTGAGAAATGTATAGTTCATCTATATCTACACCGATATTCTTCGCATAAACTGGATCTAATGCATGCTCTGCGTCAATAAAACCAGCGATTCCTCCTCTTTTTTGTACTTCTGCTATCATATGTAATGTCACAGTAGTCTTACCACTAGACTCTGGCCCATAAACTTCGATTACACGACCTTTTGGAACACCACCAAGTCCCAATGCAAGATCCAAACTTAAACAACCTGTAGGAACTGTTTCCACAGCCGCATGACTTCCTTCTCCTAGCTTCATGACAGTTCCTTTTCCAAAATCCTTTTCTAGCTTTGCTATCGCTGCATCCAACGCTTTCTTCTTTTCTTCACTTGCCATACCGAATCTTCTCCTTTTCTACACTCGAACAACCGTTCGCATCTGTTATTATACTAGTATACTTATCTACAATTGTCAATAAAAATTTTACCCGCCTCCTTTTTTACTTTCTATCTTATTTGGAAATATTGGAATTAAGAAACAGATGGATAGAACTCCAGAAAATCCTGTTTCTATGTTTAGAAAAATAGACAGCTATATGAAAGAAATCGTGCTGTCATTACTGTTCACATCTTATCATACTGCTGCCTATCATGCAATGTATATTCTATTTTTTATAAAACTTTAATTATCCTTCATTGACTCAAAACGATTTTGAATTGCTTTATTATAATTTTCAATTTTTCTCTCATATGGTTCATTCATAAACTTAGAATTTAACATAAAGTCTGCTGTAGATAAATTATTAGCAATTGGAATATCATATACAACTGCAATGCGAAGTAATGCTTTAACATCTGGATCATGTGGCTGTGCTTCCAATGGATCCCAAAGGAAAATCATAAAGTCGATTTGTCCTTCAACAATCTTAGCTCCAATTTGCTGATCTCCACCTAATGGACCACTGCAATATCCCTTTACTGGTAAACCTGTACGTTCTGCAATTAATTTTGCTGTTGTTCCAGTTCCACACAAAAAATGTCTCTTTAAAATCTCTTTATTTTTATCGCACCAATCAACCAAATCTTTTTTCTTTCCATCATGTGCGACCAATGCAATATGTTTTGCTTTTCCAATCTCCATCGTTACGAAATTTTCGTTCAACATGTTTCATCCTCCCGATTCGTTGTTGCAATTTGTATCTATCTATCCAATTTGTTCCATAGAATCAAATCGAACGGCTGCTATAAGCCCTAGAAATACTGTTATTATCATACTATAAATCAATACAATTGGAAAGACTAAATTCATATCTAATACGATTCCAGCTAACACTGCAACTAAAACTCCAAGCCCTAAAATAAAACTTTGTATGCCCACTCGCACAATATTTTGCCCCATTTGTCCCAATGCATCCCCTAAAAAACACTGTACAATTACTTTACTATACAGACGATTTGCACGAAGAACAGTATAAATCAAAATACTCATGCCAATATCTAAAGGAGCAATCTTCCATATAATCCCGATTGGAATACACAAAAGACATCCTTCCACAAATGTTTTTATATGCTCCATTAGTGTTGAATACCATAATTTTTGAATAGGACCAGCAGGAATTAAATACAGATATGGTGTCTTCAGTTCTTGTTCCCATCTTCCCAAATCTCCCATTAATACAAGAGTCATATAACAAAGAATTCCTAACAGAACTAAATTTTTGGGAGCCCCACTTTTCAAAATAGTATCTTTCATAGAGAAACACAAGATGGCTGCAAGTATGATACTTACCAACATGGATTTTGAAAAAATAAAATACTTCTCCTTTTTACACTCCAACAGTTGCTTGTAAAAAATTGCTTTTGCACCCGTAGCTTGATAGTTTCCCTTTGCCTGCCGAAAACTCCTTTTCTTTTTCCCAAATCCAAATACCATTTCTCCACTTTTTTGCCTACGCTTTACTTCTGCGTATGTATCCGCAAATTTAGCAGCATCTTCATAATACTCCCCACTATTTTTCATACGATATGCCAATTGTGCAAAAAATACTACCGTAATAAAATAAAGAACGCTACAGCATAAATTCCATTTGGTAGGCTCTAAAAACAGCAGGCGATATAATGCTATCTCCCATCCAACAATAGGCAATGCCTGTAATCCTTGCCAATCGAAAAATGCACTGGCAGTCTGAATCGTAATCCCATTTTCCCAAAAATAATAGACAATTACTGCTGTGATAACGAATAAAATGATTTTAATTATTACACCAATTTTCTTTCTTACAGATTCCGAAATGGTTTCACTGATATATAGCCAAATCATCAAGCTAATCTCTAATATAAGCCCCAAAGAAAATAAAGGAATAAAAAGCAGTATTTTCCATACCTCTATGTGAAATGCTCGAATTCCCAAAAATACTAAGGCAAAGCAAATACAAACACTTGTAATATAATTTGCTGATGCTGCATGCAGAAGTACTTTCTTTGGACTAATTGGTGCAGTAAAGATAAAATGTGCATGTGCCGGCTTAAAAATCACTCCTTGTCTTGCAGCATACATTAAAAAATTTGAGAGAAATAAATATATCACGCTTATACTAACTAAAATAATAAAGCCTTTTTCTGAATCAAAGTGAAACTGCTTTACTATATCGTCTATAAACATAAGTATCCCGACCACATACGAAATAGTTAGCAATGCCAATACATAGGTAATAGGTCTTTTCAGTGCTTTTTTGACACGATTGCATATACTTCTTTGGGTGATATACCATAATGCACTCATACTTTTTCACCACCTGTCACAGAAAAGAATAATTCATCCAACTCTCTATCTCCCACCTCGTCTTTTTGATAGGAAGCCACAATCTTACTTTTTTCCATTACGAACATAATGTCCCACAGCTCCTCTACCATCTCTAGCATATGTGTACTAATCAAAATAGTTGTCCCTTTTTTCTTTTCCTCTAAAACAACCTCTTTTAACTCTCGAATTGCTTTTGGATCTAGTCCTACCATAGGTTCATCTAAAAGCAGCACTTTAGGCTGTACTGCCAAAGCACAACAAATACTAACCTTTTGCATCATTCCTTTGGATAATTCATTGCCTAATTTATCCTGCTTATCAAATAAATCAAAACGACGCAAGTATTCTTCCACTTCTGCATCGGTAATATTGCTTGCATAAGCTTTTCGAATATACTCCACATGTTCTCTTACAGTAAGTGCATCAAACATTGCAGGAATTTCAGGAACATATGCAAACAATTTTTTTGCCTCTATGGTTTTTGCCCCAAACCCCTGTATAGCAATTCTCCCTTGATATCTCAATAAGCCCGCAATACTCTTTATAATTGTTGATTTACCAGCCCCGTTTGGTCCTAATAATACTCCTACTTGTCCATCACTTACCTGAAAACTAACCTCATCAACTGCTACCGTTTTTCCATAAGATTTTACCAGTCCTTGAACCTCTAACATCGTTTCCCCTTTCTATAATAAAACCTCTACACTTCCTATCCTTACTCGTAATAATGATACAAAGCTTGCGTTCCTTTATTGTCATACCCTTCAACTTCTAATTCTTCATATTCTGCCAAAACTTGACTTAAAACATTTAATTCCAATTCACTCATGTTCGCTTCAATCAAAGCCAATTTCATATCCTTTACAAAATGCTTAATAAGAAATCCTGGTTCGTCATCTCCATGTACAATTTTTTCTCCAAAAAAGTCTAACTGCTTACTTCCTGCTGACCCTTGAGATACTGATTTTAGCATGGTATCTAAATTCAATCCCTTCGCTTTCGCAAATGCAATAGCCTCACACACTCCTGACAATGCTCCTGCTATCATAATTTGATTTGCCAATTTGCAGTACTGACCCATCCCAGCCTTTCCATGGTAGTGGATACAAGTTCCCATCGCCTCAAATAAAGGCATACAAGTTTCATACACTTCTTTCTCTCCACCTACTAAAATAGATAATGTTCCAGCTTTTGCTCCCTTGTCTCCTCCCGTCACAGGTGCATCCAAAACATAAAATCCTCTCTTTGTCCCTTCCTCATATAGCTTTTCAGCGATTTTAGGGCTTGTTGTTGTCATATCGATTAAATATGCTCCTGTCTTTGCTGAATCCAAAATATTTCCTGTGTCAAAATATACTTCTTCTACATCCTTTGGAAAACCTACAATTGTAATCACAGCTTCGCAGTCTTGCACACATTCTTTAATTGTTTTATGAAAGATTGCCCCCTCTAAAATAACATCCTCCACTTTTTCTCGTGTTCTGGCATAAATATGAAGTTCATATCCAGCTTTCATCAAATTACGTACCATGGATTTTCCCATGATTCCTACTCCAATAAATCCTATTCTTTTCATTTCTTTACTCTCCTTCTTTCTCTACAATTTCCCCTTGTTTTTTATAAATACTATTTGCTGCTACATACCCTCTAACAGAAGACAATGGATAAATATTTGAACGCTTTCCTACAACACTTCCTGGATTTAAAATACTTCCACAGCCAACTTCAACCTCATCTCCTAGCATAGCACCAAACTTTTTCAAGCCTGTTTCTATATTTTTGTCCTTTGTCTTTACAATCACTAATTTTTTATCTGATTTTACATTGGATGTGATTGAACCAGCCCCCATATGTGCCTTATAACCCAAAATAGAATCCCCTACATAATTGTAATGTGGAACTTGAACCTTATTAAATAAAATCACATTTTTCAATTCTGTAGAATTCCCTACAACAGCACCTTCTCCGACAATTGCATTTCCTCTAATAAATGCACAATGGCGAATTTCTGCCTCTTTTCCAATAATAGCTGGCCCATGAATATACGCCGTTGGAGCTACTTTTGCTGATTTCGCAATCCAAATATCCTCCCCGACTTTTTCATATTCCGCTTCATCTAATGTTTTTCCAAGCTGTAAAATGAATTCCCCTATTTTAGGCAATACTTCCCATGGATACACTGCTTTTTCAAAAATATCCTTTGCGATTGTTTCCTCTAACGTATATAATTTTTCAATTGTTAAATCTGTCATTTTGGTACTCCTTATGTATTCTTTTTATTTCTGGTACTCGTTGGTTTTCGATAATGCTGTGATGCCATATCGAATACATAGCTTAACTGATTTTGATTATTTAATCCTCGCACCCCATTCGTTCTACTTGTAATAAAATGATTCAATTTATTCATATACTCTTCTTCTGTAATTTGTCCTTGTGCAACATATGTCAAGCCCTTTTCCCAACTAGCCGTAAGCTCTGGGTTTAATAAAGATTTAATAGATTGATTTACAACATCATAAACCATCTCCCCTTGTAAGGTAGGTGTAATCACCTGTGTTTTTTTATTCAAGCTTAAATACTTTATATTTTGCAGCTTTTTTAGAATTTCTGCTCGTGTTGCACTTGTTCCAATTCCACTTCCTTTGATTTGTGCCCGAAGTTCCTCATCCTCAATTAACTGTCCCGCATTTTCCATTGCTAAAATCATAGTTCCTGAGTTATAGCGTTTTGGAGGAGATGTTTCCCCTTCCTTTACATCCAATGTCTGTATTGGAAGAATATCGCCTTTTTTTAACTTCCCAATTGCCTGAAAAAGCATGGTATCCATCCCTTGCTCCCCTTCTTCTTTTTTCCCTTTTGGAATACCAGCTACCTTTAAATATCCTTCCTCAGCTAACACTTTAAAATTGGAGAAAAAACGCTCTCCTTTTAGCTCTGTAACAATTGTAACTTTTTGATAAATAGCTGCTGGGTAGAAAATACTTAAAAATCTTCGCACAACACAATCATAAACTTGCTTTGCTATGGGAGATACAGCTGACAATGCTTGTAGCCCCTGACCTGTAGGAATAATTGCATAATGGTCTGTAATTTGCTTATCATTTACATATCTAGTCTTTGCCAAATTTTTATAGCTTCCCATAGCTGCAATTTCTTGTAAATATGCTTTCATCGGTTCATATTTTGACAATCCGTTTAAATTCTTGCTAATCTCTTTTGCTACGGCTGTTGACAGAACACGTGCATCCGTTCTTGGATATGTCACCAACTTTTTCTCATACAATTCTTGTACAATCTTTAACGTTTCATCAGGACTTATTTTAAATCGCTTAGAACAATCATTTTGAAGTTCTGCCAAATTATAAAGAAGTGGTGGATTTTTTTTCTCTTTCTTCTTTTCAATCGAAAGAATCTGTGCATGTAATGGCTTTTGCTCTTCCAAAAAATGAATAAGCTGCTGTGCTTTTTCTTTTTCCTTAAAGCCATTTTCCTTATAAAGGTCTGGAGAACCAAAATATTTAGACCCTTGTACAGCTCTCCATTCCCCCTCAAAAGTATGTCCCTCTAATAGAACACTGCTAACCACTCGATAAAATGGTGTTTTTACAAATTCTCGTATTTCTCGCTCTCTGCGAACAACCATTCCAAGTACACAGGTCATGACTCGTCCTACCGATATTACTGTATACTTGGTCTGTAAATACCTTGAAATACTTCCTCCATATTTTAATGTAAGAAGACGGGAAAAGTTGATTCCCATTAAATAATCTTCCTTTGCTCTAAGGTATGCAGATGCGCTTAAATTATCATATTCCGATAAATCTTTTGCTTCTTTAATTCCTCGAAGTATTTCATCCTCTGTTTGGGAATCAATCCAAACCCTTTTTCGAATTTTTCCTTTTACCTTCGCCTCTTGCTCCACTAAACGATAGATATACTCTCCTTCTCTTCCCGAGTCCGTACATACATAAATCGTATCCACATCATTTCTATTTAAAAGAGAACTCACAATTCGAAATTGCTTTTCTACTGATTTAATTACCTCATATTTAAAATCTGTTGGAAGAAAAGGCAATGTTTCTAAACTCCATTTTTTTAACCTTGCGTCATATACCTCTGGATAACTCATCGTAACCAAATGTCCTACACACCATGTAATGATAGCCTCATCTGATTCTAAATAGCCATCTCTTCTTTTCATATTTAGTTTTAATGCCTTGGCAAATTCCTGTGCTACGCTAGGCTTCTCCGCAATATATATGGCTTTTTTCATAACTTATTGTAGTACCTTCCTTCGTTGTTACTTGTGAAACAACTGCTTAACTCTCTTAAATGTTCTTCTCTTTTTCCCTTTCTTTTCTAAAGATCGAGCTTGCAATGCTTCTTTCATAAAAATCTCTTGGGAATTGATTTCACCTTTCAATTGTTCTTTTTTTCGATAACTACCATCACTTTGCATCTCTCTTGCTTTCACATTATCTGCAAGCATCACATTGAGATGATGTAACAGTTGTTTTTTCACTTTTAAGTCCCACACAGGACATGCAACCTCTACACGTTTCTGCGTATTTCGTGTCATCATATCAGCCGAACCTATATACACCTTCTGCTTGCTTCCTGTTCCAAATACAAATACTCGTGGATGTTCCAAATAACGCCCAACAATACTGGTCACTGTTAAATTGATGGTTTCTTCTTGGATATTTGGAAGGATACAGCAGATTCCTCGAACAATCAAATCTATTTTTACACCAGCTTTTGATGCTTGTGCTACTTTATGAATAAAATCAATATCTGTAACAGAATTCATCTTCATTACAATTCTGCCAGCATCTCCCTTTTTAATCTCCTCATCCATTAATTGTAAAATCTTATCTTTTAGATTGGTTGGAGATACCAATAAATGCTCATATACTCCATCCAAATTTCCAATAGACATATTTTTAAAAAATAATGCTGCATCTCGACCAATCTCTGAATTGGCTGTGATTAGAGAATAATCGGTATACTGTTTTGCTGTTTTTTCATTGTAGTTTCCAGTTCCTATTTGTGTAATATAGCGAATGTGATTCTTCTCCCGATACGTAATCAAGCAAATTTTTGAATGTACTTTATATTCCTCAAAACCATAAATTACTCGGCATCCTGCTTCTTCCATTCGTTCTGACCATTCGATATTATTTTGCTCATCAAATCTAGCTCTTAGCTCAATTAATACCGTCACTTCTTTTCCATTCTCTGCTGCTGCACAGAGATATTCTGCTAATCTTGCCTTTTTTGCCAACCGATAAATTGTAATCTTAATCGTCATAACACTAGGATCTACAGATGCTTCTTTGATTAACCTTAAGAAAGGATCCATACTTTCATACGGATAAGATAATAGTACATCTCTTCTTTTTACTTGTTCCATAACACTTCCTCTAGAAAGAAATCTTGACGGTTGTGGGGAAAATACAGGATCCATCAAAGGCTTCTTTATGGATTCAGGAATATTATCAATTACAGAAGAAATGTAGTCTAACTTCATGGGAATCTTCGTCTTAAAAATACAATTTGGTGTAATCTGAAATCTTTGACAGAAAAACTTTTCCATCTCTTTCTCAAGTGTATTTGCAACCTCCAAACGAACAACGGCCATTTTACGTCTTTTTTGCAACGCCTCTTGCATCACATAACGAAAGTCTGTTGTATCAGCATAGACTTCATCCTCTGGGGAAATATCCGCATTTCTTGTTACACATGCATATGTAGCATCAGAAATCTGATATTGTTCAAATATCAAATCCAAATACTCTAAAATCACTTTTTCTGTCCGTATATAACGTATCTGGTCGCCTGGCAAATAAACTATTTTTGATATAAATTGTGGAATAGGCACAATTCCAAACATTTTTTTGTCATGATATTTCAAATTTGCAACCACATAAATTTCTTTATTTAATAGATGTGGAAATGGATGATTGGCATCCACAATTTGAGGAGAAAGCACTGGTTGTATCTGTTCTTTAAAGTATTTTTTTATATATTTTTTATCAGATGTTTTTAAGTCTTTAAAGTCCAGCTCACAAACTCCATATGCTTGTAATTGCTTTTTAATTTCTGTATATGTCTTATCCCGTTCCTTATACAAAGGAGTAACTGCTTCATATATCTTTTCTAATTGTTCCTTTGCATTCATTCCTGATCTACAATCGATTGCTTTTGACTTCATAGCCGACATATCATAAAGGCTCCCAACTCGAATCATAAAGAACTCA
>JAHLFA010000136.1 GCA_018883985.1 Candidatus Ruminococcus intestinipullorum
GTTGTAAATTTCTTTAAATCTACCGATACTGCATTTGTAATATCCAATGCTGCAAGTTTCTCTTCTGACCCTCTAAATTTCAATTCTAGATTAATCAATGGTTCAAAAGAAACCTCTAATTTATCTGATAAATTGTTCACTCGTATAGAGTCTACTGGAAATTCTACCGTCTTTGTTCCTTCTTCTTCTATAAATATAGTAACGACTATATTATTTGCTGTTTCATCTGCCAAGCGAATATCTTCTGGCAAATATGGAAGAATATCTATGGTCACCTCTTCCTTTGCGGATATACCTGTGATATCAATTGCTGGCACATCAATTTCCATAAGATTTTCTAAATCTTCTTTTCTTCCTAGTACTTGTATACGGGAAGGCTCACTAGATAATCCTGTATATACATATCCCTCTTGTGGTGTACCTTTCACTTCAAAGTTTACAAAAATATTCTTTGTATTTAGAACTTCTACATCTACCTGCACACCGTTTTCCCCAATATTATTTTTTAATTTATTTTGAGCAATTACATTTTCCTGACTATCATAGAGAATCAATTCCCCTGTTAAAGTAGTATTTTCAGATACTCCTGTTACATCAATTTTCACAACAACACTGTCTATTCGATTAATCAGCACATCTGAACCACTAAAGGTTATCTTCTCTGGGTGAGGTGTCATCGTTCCTATACTGCATCCATCTTGAGGTGTTCCTGTTGTACTAACTGTGACTGGAAATGTTTTACTTTTTACATCGTCAATTCGTACACTTAAGTTGTTTGGTGTAACTTCTGTTTTGCACTTTCCTTCATAACCTTTCACAACAGCTTCTATAGGAATTAAGCTTTCAATTTGCATCTCTCGCATATCCGCCTCTGCAACGATATCTTCCTTAGTAATCTTCTCAAGAACAGAACGTTTTGCAGTCACCTTTACACTTACACTTTCTGTGCCATCAAGTATCTGATACACCTTACCCTCATTACTTACCACCTGTTCATTGGTAACGGTTACAGGTATACCGTTGTACGTATCTGTATCCACTGGATCATCAAAATTCACCACCAAAAGCCATAAAAGAAACGCAAAGAATAAGGCACTAATTTTTAATCCTATATTTTCTGAAAGTCTATACCTTCTCATTCTTTTGCCGTCCTTTCCAAATAGTGAAACGTTTTTTTTCTGATGCTCTATACTGGATTTGAGCTAACCATCTTGTAAGTTCTTCTGGTGTAACTTCTCGCTCCAAATTTCCTCCCATAGCAATAGATACCTGCCCTGTTTCCTCAGATACAACAATAATCAGTGCATCACTCACTTCACTCATGCCCAAAGCTGCTCTGTGACGTGTTCCTAAATCTTTGCTAATTTGCATATTATCGGATAAAGGAAGGTAACATGTTGCTGATGCAATTCGATCCCCTCGAATAATAACTGCTCCATCATGCAAAGGTGTATTATGCTCAAATATGTTAATCAATATTTGAGAAGAAACCTTACAATCCATTTCAATCCCTGTTACCTCATACTCTGTCAAACGAATTGCTCTCTCTACAACAATCAAGGCACCTGTACAAACACTTCCCATATCAAAACATGCTTTTACTATTCCGTCTAATGTTTCATCCGAAAATCTCTGCCCTTCCTTGCTTTTATCGAATGGATTGATATTTCCTAATAAACTCTTTTCCCCTAGCTTCTCCAACGCTCGGCGTAATTCTGGTTGAAACACAACTACAGTTCCTACTACCAATGCATTAATAGAACCCTTTGCCAAAAATAGAATTGTATGCATCTTAAATATTGCTGCAATCAAAATAAAAATTCCCAATACAGCAAGTCCTTTTAGAAGCATCCATGCCTTTGTATTTTTAATCCAAAGCATCACTTCATAGGAAATAACTGCAACAATGCAGATTTCTATAATATCTGTTAAGTGTACAGTAGGAAAGTACATTCTACTTATATAATTTTCAAAAAAAGTTTTCATCCACTGTTCCATGCTGTCACCCCCAATATTCTATGATTTTGATTTTATATTCTTTTCCCATATTTCTTCTAAACTTCTCGTAATTCCCATCCCGTCATTGTTCACTTGTTGATTTAAGCCTAACTCTTCATTCAAGCTCTTTGTAAGGAGTAATTCATTGACACTCTTTTCCAAATTCTCTTCTGTAATTTGTTCTGCATGGATGGCCATTGTTTCATGAATGGATGGCTTTTCCAAATTTCTTCTTGGCTGTTGATACCCATCTGCTTTTGTTGTAGGATTCTTTCTCAACTCTTCCATTTTAAAGCGTGTTTCTTTTTGATTCTCTTCTTGTGGCTCTGTGATATGTTTTACCTGCTTATTAGGGACAGTCACGCCTACCTTTGGAATTGCCTTCACATAGTAATAATATTCATCATCCTCAAACTGTAGATTCTCTGCTCTAGAATAATCAACAGAGAAAAAGAAGAGTTCTAACAATAATCCAGTTAAAACTGCTACTAAAACATCCACGACAATCATCCCTGTAGGGAAAGAAATATCAAGCACAATCCCCCCTATTATATTTAACAAAGCGGCTGTGATGACTCCTACAACTGTCGCCGTCTTCCAAGCATGGTTAATAGCCCTTGTCCGTATTCCGTATACAAGCAATACTACAATTGCCATAATCACTGCCATCATCCACATCTCTTTATGTACAAGAACTTGCTTTGTAAATACCATAATTCCATCCATCAAAGCCTGTTCTCCCCCGCTTTGCAATGCAGAAGCTGACACTTTTACCGAATGTAACATATAGTATACCATGGTTCCTAAAATTGCTGGTACCATCAAAGATGAAGTACCTAGTAATCCAAATGCAACTGGAACTACAAACGGTATTTTGAAAGTAAGTCCTATCACTGTAACTGCAATCAACCATGCCTTCTTAGGAGTAAAACGAATATAAAAGATATACATCACCAAAAAAATCGCTAATGAAATCACTCCAACTGGAAGGGAAAATGTAAACAACTGTGCCAAAATCAATACAGCTGCTGCCAACACCATACTGTTCAGTGGAAGAAATGCAAATACAAGTGCAAACCCAACTGTGCAAAGCTTTGAAGAAACAGCTTCTATAAAACCAATATTAGAGTTAATAGAACCAAACACACAGACTCCTAAGGCAAACTGCATGACCCGTAATATATAAAAAGAATATTTTGCATATAACTTCTGTAATTGTTCCTTCATGACAAGTAGCGTACTCATGTTATTGTTTCTCCTTCATATCCATCTTTTCCAAACGAGATAAATCTCGATAATACTTTTTCATATGCTGTTTTGCACGAGTATGCTTTTTCTTATAAAAGCTGCTTGCATACCCACCATAACCTATCAAAAGAATCAGATAAACAATAACAGCTACCGCAAAGAGAATTAGCAATTTGCTTATCGTTAAATCCTTCATCAATAATTCCAAATTACAAATTGAAAATAATAAAACTAAAATTCCATATCCAATCGTAATCCATATCACATTTAACCAGCGCTGCATGCTTACATAATCTCTTTTATAATAACTACTAATTTTAAAATCTTCTCTGCCTTCTGTCTTCTCATACATCGACATCTTAATCATCAATCTGATTTTCCTTTTATCTAACATGCCTCCACCTCACCAGTTCCGTTACATATTACTTTCAGTATAGCATATTGCTAGAGTCCTTGTCCAATGCTTATAGTTAAAAAGTAGACTTTTTGAACCCCTGCCCTCTTTAATACCTTTGCAATTCGATGTATTGTGCTTCCTGTTGTATAAATATCATCCACCACAAGTACTCTCTCTTTCGGTTTCCAATTCTTTGAAACGGCAAAGGCACCCTTCAAATTTTCAAGACGCTCTCTTTTATTTAACTCCTTTTGTGGAGCTGTTTTGCGAATACGTACTACTGCGTGATTTTCTACAGGAAGCTTCCATCGTTCCCCTAACTCTTTGGCTAAAATCTGAGCCTGATTATAGCCTCTCTTTCGAAGCCTACTTTTATGTAATGGCACAGGAATAATCTCTTCAATTCCCCAAATTTGAATCTGCTTTTCATATTCCTTGGCCATCTCTTTTGCAAAAATAGATCCATAACATCGTCTATTGGCATATTTGAACTTATAAATTCCTTTCGCCACCAACTCTCCATGAATCCACAAACTCGCACCTTGGTCATATGCGAATACTTTTTCTTTACAATCATGGCAATATTCAACTTCTGCCTTTTTTAATGGTTTCCCACATTTCATACATTTTGGCTGCTTCACTACTTGAATTTTCCCTCTGCAGCTTGGACAAATTCCTTTTGCATAAATTGTTTCGCAAAATGGACATACCGATGGATAAATCCATTCTAAAATTCTCGTATACGCTCGTCTAAACTTGTATAACGGTTCTGTTCGTTTTTGTTTTGTATCATCTCTTGAAATGTTCGTTCACTCCCCACAATTGTTAAACATTTTTTCGCTCTAGTTACTGCTGTATAGAGCAAGTTTCTATTATATAAAGGCTTTGGACCTGGAAGTAATGGAATGACTACCGCTGGATATTCACTCCCTTGTGACTTGTGAATTGTAATTGCATATGCTAACTCCAATTCCTCCAACATCTCAAACGCATACTCCACTCGTCTTCCTTCATCATATTCTACAATCAAAGTTTCATCTATCGTATGAATTTCTCGTACCATCCCCATGTCACCATTGAAGATTCCCATTCCTTTGTCTATGGAAATTCCCTGCTTTGTACGAACTTCCCACTCCAACTGGTAGTTGTTCTTAATTTGCATAACTTTATCGCCTACTCGAAAAACTCTCTCGCTTATTTGCACTTCCTGTTTCTTCGCATCTGGTGGGTTTAAGTATCTTTGCAAAATTATATTCAAGCGTTCCACACCTAAAAGTCCTTTTCTTGTAGGTGTCATAACTTGAATGTCCAATGGGGAAGCCTGCACATAGTTAGGAAGTTTCTTTTGAATCAAAGTAATCACAACAGAAATGATAACATCTGCTTCTTGCCTTTTTAGAAAAAAGAAATCTCGACTTTGGTTATCCAAAGAAACTGGTTGCCCTGCATGTATTTTATGTGCATTGACTATAATGTCACTCTCCCCAGCTTGTCTGAAAATCTTTGTGAGTGTTACCACATGAAAACGTTCTGAGCGAATTACATCCTTTAAAACACTCCCAGGTCCTACCGATGGAAGCTGGTTTACATCCCCTACCAAAATTACTCTCGTACCGACTACCACAGCAGATAATAACGCATGCATCAATGGCAAATCCACCATGGACATTTCATCAATAATCAATACATCCGTTTCCAATGGATTCTCTCTATTTCTGAGAAATCCATTTACATTTCCCTCTTCCTCTGGATTCCCACTCACCTCTAAAAGTCTATGGATTGTCTGTGCCTCATATCCTGTTGCTTCTGTCATACGTTTCGCTGCACGTCCAGTAGGGGCTGCCAGTAAAATACTCATGCCCTCACTTTCAAAAAAACGTATCATCGTGTTAATCGTCGTTGTTTTTCCAGTACCAGGCCCTCCCGTTAAAATCAAAAGCCCATGTTTAATTGACTCAATCACTGCCTGATGCTGCATCGGGTCTAGAGAGATTTCCTCTGCTTCCTCAACCTTTTTTAGCCTTCTCTCCATCATATCTTCTGGCATATCACAGTCGATATCCAAATCATGCAGCATTTTTGCCGTATTTAATTCTAAATAATAATAACGAGCTGGATACACACAAATTTGCTTGTCCACTTCCTTCACAATCGTTTTTCGCTCCATACATAGATCCATAATATAACGTTCTATCTCTGGAACTTCAATTCCCAATAGCTGGGTAGCTCTCTCTATTGGGAATTGGAGTTCCAGAGATAGAACGTTATAT
>JAHLFA010000137.1 GCA_018883985.1 Candidatus Ruminococcus intestinipullorum
ATAAAATTGGTAATACTCATGAAGGTAATGCTACCATGGACTGGATGGAGCAGGAGCAAGAAAGAGGTATTACAATTACTTCAGCTGCTACAACATGCCACTGGACATTGCAGGAAAACTGCAAACCAAAAGCAGGGGCATTAGAGCATCGTATCAACATCATTGATACTCCAGGACACGTTGACTTTACAGTTGAAGTTGAGCGTTCCCTTCGTGTACTTGATGGTGCCGTAGGAGTATTCTGTGCAAAGGGTGGTGTTGAGCCACAGTCAGAAAACGTATGGCGTCAGGCTGACACTTATAATGTACCAAGAATCGCATTCATCAATAAGATGGACATTTTAGGTGCAAATTTCTACGGAGCAGTAGAACAAATCAAAACAAGATTAGGAAAGAATGCAATTTGCATTCAGATTCCAATTGGAAAAGAAGATGAATTCCAGGGAATCGTTGACTTGTTTGAAATGAAAGCATATATCTACAACGACGATAAAGGTGATGATATTTCTATCGTTGATATCCCAGAAGATATGAAGGATGATGCGGAGTTATATCGTACAGAGTTAGTTGAGAAGATTTGTGAATTAGATGATGATTTGATGATGGCTTATTTAGAAGGTGAAGAGCCTACAATGGAACAGCTAAAAGAAGCTTTAAGAAAAGCTACTTGCCGTTGTGAAGCAGTTCCAGTATGCTGTGGAACAGCTTATAGAAATAAAGGTGTTCAGAAACTTTTGGATGCAATCATCGAATACATGCCATCTCCAGTTGATATCCCAGCGATTGCAGGTGTAGATGAGGATGGTAATGATGTAGTAAGACATTCTTCTGATGAAGAACCTTTCTCAGCATTAGTATTTAAGATTATGACAGACCCATTCGTAGGTAAACTTGCTTACTTTAGAGTTTATTCAGGAACAATGAACTCAGGTTCTTATGTTTTGAATGCTACAAAAGAGAAGAAAGAACGTGTAGGACGTATTCTTCAGATGCATGCTAATAAGAGAGAAGAATTAGATAAAGTTTATTCAGGAGATATTGCAGCTGCAATCGGATTCAAGTATTCTACAACAGGAGATACAATTTGTGACGAGCAGCATCCAGTAATTCTTGAGTCTATGGAATTCCCAGAGCCAGTTATTGAGCTTGCTATTGAGCCAAAAACAAAGGCTTCTCAAGGAAAACTTGGAGAATCTCTTGCAAAACTTGCTGAAGAAGACCCAACATTCCGTGCTCATACAGATCACGAAACAGGACAGACAATCATTGCTGGTATGGGTGAACTTCACCTTGAAATTATCGTAGATAGACTTCTTCGTGAATTTAAGGTAGAAGCTAATGTAGGTGCACCTCAGGTTGCTTACAAAGAATCCATTACAAAAGCTGTTGATATTGATAGCAAGTATGCAAAACAGTCTGGTGGACGTGGACAGTATGGACACTGTAAAGTAAAATTCGAGCCAATGGATGTCAATGGTGAAGAAACATACAAATTTGAATCTACTGTTGTTGGTGGTGCGATTCCAAAAGAATACATTCCAGCAGTAGGAGAAGGTATCGAAGAAGCTATGAAATCTGGTATCCTTGGAGGATTCCCAGTAGTAGGTGTTCACGCTACAGTATACGATGGTTCTTACCATGAAGTAGACTCTAACGAAATGGCATTCCATATTGCAGGTTCTTTGGCATTTAAAGATGCAATGAAACAGGCATCAGCTGTACTTCTTGAGCCAATCATGAAAGTAGAAGTTACAATGCCTGAAGAATATATGGGAGATATCATTGGAGATATTAACTCTCGTCGTGGACGTATCGAAGGAATGGATGACCTTGGCGGCGGAAAAATTGTTCGTGCCTTTGTTCCATTGTCAGAGATGTTCGGATACTCAACAGATTTACGTTCAAGAACTCAAGGACGTGGTAACTATTCTATGTTCTTTGATAGTTATGAACAAGTACCTAAGTCTGTACAAGAAAAGGTATTGTCTAATAAAAATGCCTAAATCTAAATAAAGTGCTTGAAAATCGGCTGATTTTGAAATATAATCAGAATTAGCCGAGCAAAAAGCGAAGACCCAATAAAATACCTGTTTATAGGTGATATATTTAAGGAGGATATTCAAAATGGCTAAAGCTAAATTTGAAAGAACAAAACCACATGCTAATATTGGTACTATCGGTCACGTAGACCATGGTAAAACAACTTTAACAGCTGCAATCACAAAAACTCTTGCAGCTAGAGTAGAAGGAAACGCAGAAGTTGACTTCGAAAACATTGATAAAGCTCCAGAAGAAAGAGAGCGTGGAATCACAATTTCTACATCTCACGTAGAATATGAAACAGAAAACCGTCACTATGCACACGTAGACTGCCCAGGACATGCTGACTACGTAAAGAACATGATCACAGGAGCTGCTCAGATGGATGGAGCTATCCTTGTTGTAGCTGCTACTGATGGTGTTATGGCTCAGACAAAAGAGCACATTCTTCTTTCTCGTCAGGTAGGTGTACCTTACATCGTAGTATTCATGAACAAATGTGACATGGTAGACGATGAAGAACTTCTTGAATTAGTAGAAATGGAAATTCGTGAACTACTTAACGAGTACGAATTCCCAGGAGATGATACTCCAGTTATCCAGGGATCTGCTTTGAAAGCTTTGGAAGATCCAAACGGAGAATGGGGAGACAAAGTTATGGAACTTATGGCTGCTGTTGATGAGTGGATTCCAGATCCAGAACGTGACACAGACAAACCATTCTTGATGCCAATCGAAGACGTATTCTCTATCACAGGACGTGGTACAGTTGCTACAGGTAGAGTAGAACGTGGAACACTTCACGTATCTGATGAAGTTGAAATCGTTGGTATTCATGAAGATGTTAAGAAAACTGTTGTAACAGGAATCGAAATGTTCCGTAAACTTCTTGATGAAGCACAGGCTGGAGATAACATCGGAGCACTTCTTCGTGGTGTTCAGAGAACTGAAATCGAAAGAGGACAGGTTATCATCAAACCAGGCAGTGTTACATGCCACAAGAAATTCAAAGCTCAGGTTTACGTATTGACAAAAGATGAAGGTGGACGTCATACACCATTCTTCAACAACTACAGACCACAGTTCTACTTCAGAACAACAGACGTTACAGGTGTTTGTGAGTTACCAGCAGGAGTAGAAATGTGCATGCCTGGAGATCACGTTGAAATGACAGTTGAATTGATTCACCCAGTAGCAATGGAAGAAGGTCTTGGATTCGCTATCCGTGAAGGTGGACGTACAGTAGGATCTGGAAAAGTTGCTAAAATTGTTGAGTAATCAAGATTTCTAGATAGAATAATGCATAATATTTACCTCGGAAACTTTAGTTTCCGAGGTTTTACTATTTAATATCAATAGCGATAAAAGAAAAGGAGAAAAATAGTATGAGAATTGGAATTGGAAACGATCATTCTGCCTTAGAGCTAAAAGCTGAGATAATAGAATATTTAAAAGAAAAAGGACATGAAATTGTAGACTATGGAACAAATTCAAATGAAAGCTGCGACTATCCACTTTATGGTGAAAAGGTAGGAAAAGCTGTAGTTGCAAAAGAAGTAGACCGTGGAATTTTGATTTGTGGAACAGGGCTAGGAATTTCTCTTGCAGCCAATAAAGTAAAGGGAATACGTGCTGTAGTATGTAGTGAACCATATACTGCTAAGATGTCTAGAGAGCATAATGACTGTAATGTATTAGCATTAGGAGCTCGTGTAGTTGGTGCAGAGTTAGCTAAAATGATTGTAGATGTTTGGTTAAATACAGAATTTGAGGGTGGACGTCATCAAAGAAGAGTTGATTTGATTATGAATATTGAAAATCAACAATAAGATGATAGAAAAAGACTGATGTGTTAGATGTACATCAGTCTTTTATTGTTTATATGTCTAGAAGCAATTCCTCTAAAACATCTTCTACGGAATTTGTAACAAAATTTGAGTAATAGGAAATCCCTGGAGCAGCATTAGACATCGCATAACTGGTACCTACGGCTTGCAGCATTTCTATATCATTATATTGATCACCAAAGGCAAGACATTCATCAGGTTGAATATGTAATAGATTCATTAACTGAAGAAGTGCAGTACCCTTATTAGAGCCTGGGGCAATAAAATCAATCCAAATATTTCCAGACGTTACTACTTTTATTTCGTTGCCAAACATACTTTGTAGATGTTGTAGATATTTATCTACAATATGAGACCCATCTTGCATACTACAAATAGCAATCTTTATAATTGGCTCTTGTATATTTCGTACATCATCAATTACTTGAGTAGTATTTTTTAGGACATTCACAATATGATTTACAAATTCTGGTACATTATTTTCCAAGTAACAGCATTTTTCAGTAGATACTAAAATCTCAAAATTAGACTGTTTTTTCAATTCCTCCAAAATACGGTTTGCAAGAGTTTTCTCTATTGTAGTTAGAGAAACAAGTTCTCCGTCATGAATACACATGGAACCATTTTCTGCAATAAAGGAAATTTTATTACTCAAATCTCCAAATAGTCTTTTTTGATTATCATATTGTCTGCCACTTGCAGAAACAAAATGGACTCCACGATCTATAAGCTCAGAGATGAGTCTAATTGCTCGAGGAGAAAGTTCTTGAGAACCATTTTGTAGAAGAGTACCATCTAAATCACTGGCAACTAATTTAATCATACAAATAACCCTCCCATTGAAGCATTTTCTGACTATATTCTACATGAAAATATAGTATTTGTACAGAGGGTGATATTTAAGGAGATAGAAAAGTAGTTGTATATCATGGAAGAAAATACTATAATATTTAATACAGTGTTCTTTCACTGTAGAAAGATAAAATTATAAAATGATAAAGGGGATAGAATATGGGTAAATACTTTGGAACGGATGGATTTAGAGGAGAGGCAAATGTAGTCCTAACAGTAGAACATGCTTTTAAAGTAGGGCGTTATTTAGGATGGTATTTTGGACAAGAGAAAAAGGCAAGAGTTATTATAGGAAAAGACACTAGAAGAAGCAGTTATATGTTTGAATATGCATTAGCTTCTGGTCTTACAGCCTCTGGTGCAGATGCTTATCTTTTACATGTGACAACGACTCCAAGTGTATCCTATGTTGTAAGAACTGAGGATTTTGATTGTGGAATTATGATTTCAGCAAGTCATAATCCATTTTACGATAATGGTATAAAAATTATTAATAGCAAAGGTCATAAGATTGAAGCTGAAATAGAAGAAAAGATAGAAGAGTATATAGATGGAAAAATAGAAGAATTACCTTTGGCCGTAGGAGAGGCAATAGGAAGAACGGTAGATTATGCTGCTGGAAGAAATCGCTACATAGGGCATTTGATTTCTTTGGCGACTCGTTCTTTCAAAGATATGAAGGTAGGCTTGGATTGTTCCAACGGAAGTGCTTCCTCTATTGCTAAAAGTGTTTTTGACGCATTGGGAGCTAAAACATATGTAATTAACAATGAACCAAATGGATTAAATATTAATACAAATTGTGGTTCAACACATATAGATGTATTGCAAAAATATGTGAAAGAACATAATTTAGATGTAGGATTTGCTTACGATGGAGATGCAGATCGTTGTATTGCTGTCGATGAAAATGGGAATGTGGTTGATGGTGACTTAATTCTTTACGTATGTGGGAAATACTTGATGGAACAAGGCAGATTGGAAGGAAATACAATTGTTACAACTGTAATGTCGAATTTAGGACTTTATAAGGCTTGTGATAAAATTGGTATGAAATATGAACAGACTGCAGTAGGAGATAAATATGTTCATGAAAATATGGTACAAAATGGTTATGTACTTGGAGGAGAGCAGTCAGGACATGTGATTTTTAGTAAACATGCTAGAACGGGGGATGGAATTCTTACCTCATTAATGATTATGGAAGTAATCATGGAGAAAAAACAATCATTAGGTAAATTATGCGAAGAGGTAAAAATATATCCACAATTATTAAAAAATGTGCGTGTATCTGATAAGAAACTGGCATTGTCTAATGAAGCTGTACAAAGTGCTGTTGAATCTGTAAAAGAGGCTTTGGGAAATGATGGTAGAATTTTAGTTCGAGAAAGTGGTACAGAACCAGTGATTCGTGTTATGGTAGAGGCTTCCACAGATGAAATTTGTGAAAAGTATGTAGAGCAAGTTGTATCTGCTCTCAAGGAAGAAGGGCTTATAGTATCTTAAAAAAATAAGGTATCTCTTAAAAATCGAAAGGATGTTAAGAGATACCTTATGTTTATGTTCTAACAATTACAGTTGGATAGCCAGCACGTTTTAAAGATTGCTCCATAGCAACAGCGTCATCTAATGTAATAAAATTTCCTACCCGTACTCTGAAAAATCCATCCGAATCTACAATTCGTGCAGGAAATCCTTGTTCGAGTAATTCATTTAAGAGATTAGAGGCATATTTTGCATTTCGAAAAGAACCAACTTGAATTTCATATCCAGGGGATTCAATTTGTCCCTCGAGTTCTAAGGTGTCTAGAATACCATCAGCAATTGCTTGAGCAATATCTTCTAAACTTTCGTCAAACAAAGCATTGTCAGAGTCTGAGTTAATAAAACCAACTTCAACTAAAACAGCTGGCATCTTAGTACGTCTTAAAACAATAAGATTAGGGCGAGCCTTTACTCCTAAATTTACAAATCCAAGACTTTCTAATTGTTCATTAATATTTTCAGCCATATCTAGTTTCAGACCAGACTTGTTATAAACAAGGCTTTCCACTCCAGAGGCAGAATTTGGTGTAGGATTTGAGTTACGATGAATGGAAATAAAGAAATCCACATCGGCATTATTGGCTTCCATTGCTTTTTGGGAAGGAGTTTCATAAATATCTGTAGTTCTAGTATATTCAACATCTAATCCGTAATCTTCCAAAATTTCCCCAATAGCTAAAGTAAGTTGAAGGGCATCATCCTTTTCTTGCCTACCCTCATAGACAGCACCAGGATCACGTCCTCCATGTCCTGCATCAAGCATAATTGAATACGGCATAACATCATATCCTTTTTTAACTATTCCGTAATAAAATATGCTAAGTGATACAAGAATGTGAAAGTTTTACTTAGAAAACAATCGATCAATCATCTCTTCGTCCACATGATTGTACATGGTATCGCCAATCTTCATATTAGGACCTTTTCCACATTGTTTAAAACACTTCTGTGTGCGAAGCAGGTATTTACCGTCAGAGGTTACATTCCCACATGAAATACCTAATTTTTCTTCAAGTTTTTTTAGTAATGCAAGGGAACCTCGACTAGAGCAAGTACTCCCATTGCATACAATAATTTCTTTTTCATATTTTTGATCGCATAAGCTAGGATATAATTTAATTAATGTATCAATAAGAGATGGTTTTACTTGCATAATATGAGCAATAATCTCCTTGGAATCTTGAGGAATGCATCCAAAAATATCTTGCGTTTCACGAAGAAATTCTACAAGTACACTCTGATCTCCAGAAGAGTTTAAGGATGTATAATACTGTGCAGCTTCTTGAAACTCAGGACAAAATTCATTCAATTCTTTCATAGTAAAAACACTCCTTTTTCATCAATAGTGCAATCTTGCTCAGATTCCTTTTCTTGTGATTGTTCAGGCAAGTAAACACTTACACTTTCTATTCGGTTTTTATCTAGTTTTTCTACAGTTAGTTTCACACCGTGTTTGGTAACTACAGAATCTCCTAATTCAGGAAGCCGTCCAAGTTGTTCGATAATATACCCACCAAGGGAATCATAATCTTCAGAAACAAAATTCAAATTTAAGTTTTCATTGAAATCATCTAAATTCATAGAACCTTCTACTAAATATTCTTGTTCATTTATTTTCTTAATAAGCTCTTCCTCATAGCCATCGTATTCATCATGAATTTCTCCAACAAGTTCTTCCAAAATATCTTCAAGGGTAATAATACCAGCAGTTTCACCATATTCATCTAAAACAATAGCAATATTAAACTTTGTATCTCGCATATCATCGAGAAGTTCGGAAATACTTTTGTACTCATAAGTAAAATAAGCTTCTCTTAAAATATCACGTACGTGAAAATTATCCTTATTTCCAAAGAGTAACATATCTTTCATATTGATAGTACCAATAATATTATCCGTAGTGTCTTCATAGACTGGAAGTCTTGTAAATCGATCTTGACGGTAGAGTTCAATCAGCTCATCATACGTACTATTCACATCGGCAAATGTTACATTCACTCTAGGAACCATAACATCTTTCGCATTGACATCTGCAAAGTCAAACACGTTGTTAATCATTTCTTTTTCATCGGATTCTATGACACCATCTTCATGACTTACGTCCAAAATAGTGCGAAGTTCATCCTCTGTCATAGCATTATTCTTAGCAGTTGGGTCTACACGAAGCAGACGAAGAAAAACGCTAGAAATTGAATCTATGATAAAGATTAGAGGTGTAATAATTATCATAAAAAGGCGTATAATCGGAATATAAGTTAGAGATAGCTTCTCTGCATGAATGTTTGCAAAGTTTTTTGGTGTAATTTCGCCTACAACAAGAATTGCAACAGTAAGAAGTGCAGTCACAACGCTGACCATATAACTTCCAAATGCATAAGCAAGTGTTGCTGCTAAAGAGGAGGCAGAAATATTAACAATATTATTTCCGATTAAGATAGCACTTAACATCTTTGCAGTGTGATTCTCAGTAATATCAAGAACCATAGCTGCTCGTTTATTCCCTGATTCTGCGAGGGAACGCATTTTGATTTTGTTTACGGTCATCAAAGCTGTTTCTGCTGATGAGAAAAAAGCAGATAATAATAAAAGAATAATCAGTATTATAAATTGCATAGTATCACTTGGATCCAAAGTAATTGTTCACTCCTTTTCTTCTATAAGATATACTCCTAATAATATACATGATTTTTAGGGGCTTTGCAAGTAGAGGAGGAAAGGTTCAATGAAAGTAAACTTTACTTTATAGAAAGGTTGTTGTATGATGAGAATAAATAATTGTAGAAGAGGAAATGGAGATTTATATGGATTTATATAAAGGGTTGTGTAATATACTGGGGGAGGAAAATGTACAAAGAAATGAAGAGTTGAAGAAACATACAACTTTTCGAATTGGTGGGCCAGCAGATTATTTTGTTTCTCCAGAAACAGTAGAAGAATTAAAGAATGTAATCATCCTTTGTCAAGAGAAGAAGATTCCATATTATATATTAGGAAATGGAAGTAATCTCTTAGTTGGAGATAAAGGATATCGAGGAGTTATTATACAAATATATAAGAAGATGAATCAAATCTCTGTGGAGGGTGAGTTTCTATATGCACAAGCAGGTGCGCTTCTTTCTAAAATCGCAGCAGCTGCTGTAAGGGAAGGTCTAACGGGATTTGAATTTGCTTCAGGTATCCCAGGAACACTTGGCGGAGCAGTTATGATGAATGCAGGGGCTTATGGTGGAGAAATGAGCCATGTATTAAAAAGTGTTGATGTATTAACAAAAGATGGAGAAATAAAAACATTGTCTTTGGAAGAGTTAGAATTGGGATATCGGACAAGTGTTATTTCTAAGAATGGATATATTGTTTTAAGTGCTGTGATTTCACTTCAAAAAGGAAATATAGAAGAGATACAAGCGTTAATGAATGATTTAAAAGAACGAAGAGTAACCAAACAACCATTAGAGTTTGCTAGTGCAGGAAGTACATTTAAACGTCCAGAAGGGTATTTTGCCGGAAAGTTAATACAAGATAGTGGACTTCAAGGTTATAGAATAGGAGATGCACAAGTTTCAGAAAAGCATTGTGGATTTATTGTGAATCGTGGAAATGCAACAGCTGCTCAGATAGAAGAATTGATAGCACATGTACAAGATACAGTGGAAGAAAAATTTGGAGTACGTCTGGAAACAGAAGTGAAACGAATAGGAGAATTTTAAAATGAGATTTGTCATTGTTACTGGGATGTCAGGGGCTGGAAAATCAACAGCTTTAAAAATGCTAGAAGATATGGGGTATTTTTGTGTGGATAATTTGCCAATTCCATTACTTCCTAAGTTTGCAGAATTATTATCTGCACCAGATACAGTGATTCATAAAGTAGCTCTTGGAATTGATATTCGAGGAGGTCAGGCTTTTACAGGCTTGGAAAAGTATTTAAAGAGCCTAGACGATTTGAATATTTCTTATGAAATATTATTTCTTGATGCAGGAGATGATGTATTAGTCAAGAGATATAAAGAAACACGAAGACAACATCCTTTAAGTGGAGATGGACATATTGATCGGGGAATTGCAAAAGAGAGAGAAAAGATAGCTTTTTTAAAGATTCAGGCTACTTATATACTTGATACAAGTAAAATTCTTACAAAAGAGCTGAGGATGGAATTAGAGAAGATTTTTGTAGAGGGAAAAGACTTTAAAAACTTGTATATAACAGTTATGTCTTTTGGATTCAAGTATGGAATACCACAAGATGCAGATATAGTTTTAGATGTGCGATTTTTACCAAATCCATATTATATAGAGGAACTGCGTCCTGGTACAGGGAATGACGCAGAGGTAAGAGATTATGTGATGCAAAGTGAAAAAGCTCAAATTTTTTTAGAAAAACTAGAAGATATGGTTAGTTTTTTGATTCCAAATTATATTTTGGAGGGAAAAAATCAGTTAGTAGTTGCCATAGGATGTACGGGGGGAAAACATCGCTCTGTAACATTAGCGAATGAGCTTTATAATTATTTAAAACAAAATGATAATTATGGAGTTCGTATCGAGCATCGTGATATTGCAAAAGATGCGATAACAAAGGCAAATTAGGAGTTAGGATATGTCATTTTCAGGTAACGTCAAGGAAGAAATTTCAAAGCAATGGAATAAAGCAAGACATTGCCAAATTGCAGAACTAGCAGCATTGATTTATACGTGTGGTTTTGTTACAATAACAAATACACATAAGTATAAGATTAAAATACAAACAGAAAATGTTGCCGTTGCAAGAAAAGTCTTTACATTGCTAAGGAAAACATTTAATATTAGTGTAGATATCTCTGTCAGACGTAATATAGAGAAACAAAGTGTATCCTATATGGTGCTAGTAAGACATCATGTAGATGCAATGCGTATTCTTCAAGCAATAAAATTAGACGAAGAGCAAAAAAAGAGGGTAAGTCCATTACTTATTCAACAGCCATGTTGTAAAAGAGCATTTTTGAGAGGTTCATTTTTAGGTGCAGGGTCTATGAGTGACCCAAACAAATCATATCACTTTGAAATTGTGTGTACATCGGAGGATATTGCAAAACAAATTCAAGGATTGATGCTTGATTTTTCAATGGATGCGAAAATTGTTCTACGAAAGAAATCTTACGTTGTATATCTAAAAGAAGGGGCACAAATCGTAGATATTCTAAACATTATTGAGGCACATGTGTCATTGATGGAATTAGAGAATGTAAGGATTTTAAAGGAGATG
Organism: Candidatus Ruminococcus intestinipullorum; assembly: GCA_018883985.1. Taxonomy (GTDB): domain Bacteria; phylum Bacillota; class Clostridia; order Lachnospirales; family Lachnospiraceae; genus Mediterraneibacter; species Mediterraneibacter intestinipullorum_A. The sequence goes on from JAHLFA010000137.1 coordinate 11,527, forward strand.
CGCAATACAGTCAATCGTAAGGTTAACTGTGAAACTGCCAATATTAACAAAACTGTATCAGCAGCCGTAAAGCAGCTAGAGGATATTACATATTTACAGGATACGATTGGTTTTGAAACATTGTCAGATGGTTTGAGAGAGGTAGCACTCATACGTCTTGCTCACCCAGAAGCAACATTGAAGGAGTTGGGAGAACTTTTAACGCCACCAGTCGGTAAGTCTGGAGTGAACCATAGGCTTCGTAAATTAAGTGACTTAGCAGATAAGGTAAGGCAAAATAAGGAGGATTATTATGATTGAAACACCAGTTGTTGTAGGACATGAGGATGGAATTGAAGGAAGACCTATTGCCCTTTTAGTGCAAGAGGCAAGTCAATATGCAAGTAAGGTCTATATTCAGGTGGAAAATAAAAAGATTAATGCAAAAAGTATTATGGGCATGATGAGTTTAGCTCTTCAAGAAGGCGATGAAGTTATCGTTGTTGCAGAAGGGGAAGACGAACAGAAGGCAGCTGAGGGAATAAAAACTTTTTTAAAAAAGACAAGATAAAAAGATATTACAAGAGATAATAACAAGCCCCTTAAGAGGAGGGGGCTTGTTATTTTATATATAATTAGGAGGGTTTGTAGATGAAAAGAATGTTGTTCATATATAATCCAAATGCAGGTACAGGTGTATTAAAACCAAAACTAGCAGATATTATTGATATTTTTGTGAAAGCTGAATACGAAGTGACAATATATCCAACACAGCGTTATCATGATGCACTGGAAAAGGTTCAGACATATACAGAGGATTATGATATTGTAGTTTGTAGTGGTGGGGATGGAACCTTGGACGAAGTAGTAACGGCTATGGCAAAAAGAGAGAAGAAGGTACCGATTGGATATATCCCAACAGGAACAACAAATGATTTTGCAAATAGTCTTCATATTTCTAAGGATTTATTAGAGGCAGCTTATACAGTTGCAAATGGAGTACCATTTCCATGTGATATAGGGCAATTTAACGATGATTATTTTGTATATATAGCAGCATTTGGCTTATTTACAGATGTATCTTATGAAACAAATCAAAGTATGAAGAACGTACTAGGACATTTGGCATATGTTTTAGAAGGTACAAAGCGATTATTTAACATTTCATCCTATCATTTAAAAGTATCATATGATGATCAAGTTATAGAGGATGATTTTGTGTATGGTATGGTAACAAATTCTAGGTCAGTGGGTGGATTTAAAGGAATCATTGGGAAAGATGTAGTTTTTGATGATGGAGAATTTGAAGTTACATTAATTAAAACACCGAAGAATCCAATTGAATTAAATGAGATTATAGGGGCTTTATTAATGCGACAAATTGATTCAAAACATATGTATACATTTAGAACTGGGGAAATCCATTTTGAATCGATAGAAGAAATACCATGGACATTAGATGGAGAATTTGGTGGACAGCATGATGTGGTGGATATTCACAATCGAAAACAAGGAATGAGTATTATAATAAATGAAAGTATGTTAAAGGAACTTTCAATTAACGGAAAGATAGAAAATAAAGAATTATTCTAAAATAATAAAAAAAGCTTGCATATTGGAGCAACATACTGTATAATAAAAGTCGTTTGTGAGATATATTATATAAAAGTATTTTGGCTCCATGGTCAAGCGGTCAAGACGCTAGCCTCTCACGCTGGAATCAGGGGTTCGATTCCCCTTGGAGTCACTAGAAAAAGCTCGTATTTTGCGAGCTTTTTTTGTATTTATAAAACAAAATGAAATTTATAATAGTTGAGGAGAAGATAGCTATGATTATTGAAGGAAATAAAAAAGAAATCGAGGCGATGAAACAATTTCACAAAGGAAATCGCCAAGAAGGATTACGATTACAAGAAGAATTTGCTTCTGCTTTCAGAGAGGAATACAAAGATAAGGATCATTGTCCTTGTAAGAAAGCCTGCCGTTATCATGGAAATTGTAAGGAATGTGTGGCAATACATAGAGCACATCAGGAGCATGTTCCAAACTGTATGCGACCTATCATTAATGCAAAGATAAAACTTCTATCTGAATTGACAGAGCATACAATTGCAAATGAAATCGAAGCCCCACATGAAATAAAGTGATATTGAATTTTTCGATAAATTCTATCGATTTAATAGAAATATAAATAACACATCCGTCCCAGTTCATGATAGAATTGGCTGAATCGTATTTAGGAGGATAGTGTTATGATTATGAAACAAGAAGTAAGTGTTGATAAAGTAAGAAAGGATGCAGAAGAGTATTATCGTGGCGGTTATTTTTGTTGTGAAGCATTGATTGCTGCCATTCGTGATAATTTTGAATTAAATGTTTCAGATGAAGTGATTGCGATGGCATCAGGTATGTCCGTAGGTGTAGGGCGTTCAGGGTGTATGTGTGGGGCTGTCAATGGAGGAGTTCTAGCACTTGGAATGTTTTTTGGAAGAACAAAACAAAATGGACCACAGGATCCTAAAGTAGTAAAATGCATGGAATTAACAAAGGAATTACATGATTGGTTTCGAGAAATCAATGGAAAAAACTCAGTTTGCTGTCGAGTACTAACTAGAGAGTTTGATATGGGGAAAGGAGAGCATAAAGAACAGTGTATTGGATATACAGGACTTTGTGCAGGAAAGGTAGCAGAGATTATTGTCCGTGAATATGGACTGACCAATTTAGATAGTAAGGAAATGCAAGGGGAGTAAATAATGAAGGTTATTAAGAGAGTACCAATTCCAATTTGTGGGGTTGCACTTGCACTCCTTACTTTAGGAAATCTTTTACAGAGCTATGGTGAGTGGCTACGTCAGATATGTGGAAGTTTGGCTGTTATTTTTCTTATTTTACTACTAATCAAGGGAGTTAATTATACCGATATAATTAAGCAGGACTTGAAAAACCCGATTCAAGCAAGTGTAATATCTACATTGCCGATGGCTCTTATGATTTTGTCAGGATATCTAAAAAGTGTCATGGTTTGGAGAATAGCACTTTGTATACATATAGCTTGGATGCTATACTTTACCATAAATTTTATGGTAAAACCAAAACTACAACAGATATTTGCCAGTTATTTTATTGTATATGTAGGGATTGGTGCGGCAGCAGTAACAGCTCCTCAATTTGGACAATATAAAATTGGTGAACTGATAGTTTGGTTTGGAATTATTTCATTTATAATATTACTGACAATTATAACAGCCCGTTATATCAAAATAAAAGAAATACCAGAACCAGCAAAACCACTGATTTGCATTTATGCGGCACCAGTTAGCCTTTGTCTTGTAGGGTATTTGCAGTGTGCAGAATCAAAAAGTGAAAGTGTAGTAGTAGGGTTATTTTTAGTATCCGTTGTGTTCTATATTTTTGCACTATGGAAAGCAATTTGTTATTTAAGACTTCCTTTTTTCCCTAGCTATGCAGCGTTTACATTTCCGTTTGCAATTAGTGCAGTGGCTGTAAAACAAACAAAAGGCTATTTCATGAATATAGGAAAACCAATTTCAGGAATTGGTCTATTAGAAAAAGTGGAAATGTTTGTAGCGATAATATTGATTGCTTATGTATCTGTAAGATTTGTTATGTTCCTGCTGAAAGCAGAGAGAGAAAACTGTTAAAATATAGATTGTCTTTTGCTGTGGGATAGGATATAATGAAGGGCATAAAGTGAAAAAACAAAGACACATGAGAGTGGGTCTTACAAGAAAGTGAAGTGGAGGAGATTATATGTTAGTATCAGCAACAGAAATGCTTCAGAAAGCAAAAGCAGGACATTATGCAGTTGGACAGTTTAATATCAATAACTTGGAGTGGACAAAAGCTGTTTTAACAGCAGCACAGGAGTGCAATTCACCAGTTATTTTAGGAGTATCTGAAGGTGCAGGAAAATACATGGCAGGATATAAGACTGTTGTAGGTATGGTTAAAGGCATGATTGAAGAATTGAATATTACAGTGCCAGTAGCACTTCATTTAGACCACGGAAGCTACGAAGGATGTTTAGCATGTATTGAAGCTGGATTTTCTTCTATTATGTTCGATGGTTCTCACTATCCAATCGAAGAGAATGTAGCAAAGACAAAAGAGCTTGTAGCAATTGTAAAAGAGCGTGGAATGTCTCTTGAAGCAGAAGTAGGCTCTATTGGTGGAGAAGAAGATGGAGTTGTTGGAAAGGGAGAGTGTGCAGATCCAGATGAGTGTAAGATGGTTGCAGATCTTGGAATCAACTTCCTTGCAGCAGGAATTGGAAATATTCATGGAAAATACCCAGAAAACTGGGAAGGTTTAAGCTTCGAAACTCTCGATGCAATCCAGCAGAAAACAGGAGATATGCCTTTAGTTCTTCACGGAGGAACAGGAATTCCTGAAGAGATGATTAAAAAAGCAATTAGCTTAGGTGTTGCAAAAATTAACGTAAACACAGAGTGTCAGATTGCATTTGCAGAAGCAACACGTAAATATATTGAAGCAGGAAAGGATTTGGAAGGAAAGGGATTTGACCCACGTAAATTATTAAAGCCAGGTTCTGATGCTATTATTGCTACAGTAAAAGAAAAGATGGAATTATTTGGATCTGTTGGAAAAGCATAAGTAGACCAATAGAGAGAATAAATTCTACTTGCCTTTTTCAAATGATTGAGGTATACTAACATCTGTAGATGAGAACAAAGGCGTTCCAAGCATGCTTGGAATGCCTTTTTTAGGAATTAGATTTAATTTAAGGAAGGTGATTACATGGAAAAGGAACGATTCAATGTAGCTGATATTTTTGGGGAGAATGTATTTAATGATACCGTTATGCAGGAGCGTCTTCCAAAAAAAGTGTATAAGAATTTGAAAAAAACCATTGAGGAAGGAAAAGAGTTAGACCTAGAAACAGCAGATGTTATAGCACATGAGATGAAAGAGTGGGCTATAGAAAAGGGTGCAACACACTATACGCATTGGTTTTTACCATTAACAGGGGTTACAGCAGAAAAGCATGATTCATTTATTTCAGCCCCTCTTCCAAGTGGGAAAGTTTTGATGAGCTTTTCTGGAAAAGAATTAATTAAAGGAGAACCAGATGCGTCCTCTTTTCCATCAGGTGGACTTCGAGCTACATTTGAGGCGAGAGGATATACTGCATGGGATTGTACATCTCCAGCATTTGTAAGACAAGATGCAGCTGGAGCAACACTTTGTATTCCAACTGCATTTTGTTCTTATACAGGAGAATCCTTAGATCAAAAGACACCGTTACTTCGTTCTATGGAAGCTATTAATGTACAAGGACTTCGTTTGCTTCGTTTGTTTGGAAATACAACCTCTAAAAAAGTAACACCTTCCGTAGGGGTTGAACAAGAATACTTCCTAGTAGATGGAAAGAAGTTTTTAGAAAGAAAAGATTTGATTTATACAGGCCGCACTCTTTTTGGTGCAATGCCTCCTAAAGGGCAGGAATTGGACGACCACTATTTTGGAACAATTCGCCAGAGAATAGCTGCCTTTATGAATGAAGTGAATATAGAGCTTTGGAAAGTAGGCGTATCGTCCAAAACACAGCATAATGAAGTAGCACCAGCACAACATGAGCTTGCACCAATTTATGCAGAGGCTAATATTGCAGTTGACCATAATCAGATTATTATGCAAACCTTAAAAAGAATTGCGTGTGAACATGGAATGAAATGTCTTCTACATGAGAAACCATTTGCAGGTGTGAATGGTTCTGGAAAGCATAACAACTGGTCAATTATTACAGATGATGGAATTAATATGTTAGACCCAGGTACAACGCCACATGAAAACATTCAATTTCTTTTGGTTTTGACCTGTATTTTAAAAGCTGTAAATCGACATGCAGATTTACTACGTGAATCAGCAGCAGACCCAGGAAATGACCATAGATTGGGAGCAAATGAAGCACCTCCAGCTATTATTTCCGTATTTTTAGGAGAGCAGTTAGAAGATGTATTGGAGCAATTGATTAGTACAGGAGAGGCCACTCATAGTTTAGAGGGTGGTAAATTAGAAACAGGTGTAAAAACATTACCAGAATTGACAAAGGATGCAACAGATAGAAATAGAACTTCTCCATTTGCCTTTACAGGAAATAAATTTGAGTTCCGTATGGTAGGTTCTAGGGATTCCGTTGCCTCTGCCAATATTGTATTAAATACTATTGTAGCTGAGGCATTTTCAGAAGCATGTGACATATTGGAGGGAGCAGCAGATTTCAAAAAGGCTGTTCACGATTTGATAAAGGAATATGCGATAGAAAATCAAAGAATTATCTTTAATGGAGATGGATATTCTGATGCGTGGGTAGAGGAAGCAAAAAGAAGAGGACTGCCAAATATCAAATCAATGGTAGAGGCAATTCCAGCTACTGTTACAGACAAAGCAATTGATTTGTTTGAAAAATTTGGTGTATTTACAAGAATAGAATTGGAATCACGTGCTGAGATTCAATATGAGAGCTATTCTAAGGCAATTAATATAGAGGCACGTACTATGATAGATATGGCAAGCAAGCAGTTTATACCAGCTGTGATGAAATATACAAAAGAACTAGCAGAAACGGTGATTGCTGTGGAGAAAGCAGGAGGAGATGCAAGCGTACAAGCTGAAGTATTATCTTCTGTATCTGTACTTCTAAAGGAAGCAAAAGAGGCACTTTCAACATTGAAAACAGTGACAGAAGAGGCTTCTGTCAAGAAGGATGGTTCAGACAAAGCGAAATTCTATTATGAAGCTGTAGTTCCAGCAATGAATGCACTTCGTACTCCAATTGATGAACTAGAGATGATTGTAGATAAAGAAATTTGGCCAATGCCATCCTATGGAGATTTAATCTTTGAAGTATAGAAGAACTAATTACATATAGCGAAACAGTTTCCTAAAAAGATTTCCTATTTTCACAAAATATGAAAAGTGAGGAAATCTTTTTTTGTACAAAATACATAAAAAATATAGAGGTTTAATGGTAAAAACATCAATTGTATTCCAAAAATTGGAATGATATAATCGTGGAGGGGATTGGAGTAGGTTTTCAACGGAACAAATTATAGGTTTTGTCATCTAGAAATTGCAACGGTAAAAGAGGTATCAAATATTCTATCTACTACAAAGTTAATGGGGGGAGTAGTAGATTGTTCGTAGAACGTGGGGACGTCTATGTAACAACATATTTGATTCTCATGTAAAGTACTTCAAAAATAATTAGAAAAATGACTGAAAGTAGAAAGTCTACTTTTGGTCATTTTTTTATACTAACATTGTATTTGGGCAGAATCGTGGTAAAATAATAGATATTACAGAGAGGAGTCATAATATGAAATCATCAACAGAACTAAGAGCATTGTTAAAGCAGATTGATCATAAAAGTTATCCAGCATATAAAGGAACAAAAGGGGAGTATCAGTTTTTGGGATATACATTGTCTATCGATCACGTTCAAGGGGATCCCTTTGCAGCACCGTCTAAAGTAAGTGTTCATGTTGCAGGGAAGATAGCGGGCTTTCCAAGAGTGTTATATCAAGAGGCACATCAAAGAATTGCTTTACAGGATGAGCTGACACGACAATTTCATAAAGCAACTGAGAAATTTGCATTTCAGGCAAAAGGTTCAGGAAAAAGCGGGCTTATTTCAGTAAGTCGTTGTTGCCAAGAGGTATTAGAGCGTACAGCTTGTAAGATAGAAACAAGAACAGGGGATATTATACTTAGAATGGAGATAGGGTTCCCTGCAAATGGAAGAACAATTAATGCACGAGAATTAGAAAAAATCTTATTTGAATTTATACCAGAGTGTGTAAAAAATGCATTATATTACGAAAATATAGATAAAAAACGAATCCAGTCTATTATAGATTTGGCAGATGACCAGAAATATATACGAGATATGCTACCTAAAATGGGGTTGGCAGCATTTGTAGCGAATGGGTCAATCTTACCTAGGGAATCAGGGATTTCTGCACGTCCTTTGAAAGGAGGAGTAGCATTCCAATCTCCAAAAGAATTAGAGGTTACGTTGAATTTACCACATAGTGGAACAATAAAAGGAATGGGGATAAAGAAAGGGATTACGTTGATAGTAGGTGGAGGATATCATGGAAAATCTACACTTTTAAAAGCGTTAGAGCTTGGTGTGTACAATCATATTGCTGGGGATGGGCGAGAATTTGTTATTACAGATGAAAGTGCAGTAAAGCTTAGAGCAGAGGATGGGCGAAGTGTAAAACAAACAGATATTTCTATGTTTATTAATGATTTACCAAATGGGAAAGATACGGTACATTTTTATACAGAGGATGCCAGTGGAAGTACCTCACAAGCAGCAAATGTAGTAGAGGGAATAGAAGCTGGTGCAAGTGTTATGTTAATTGATGAAGACACAAGTGCGACAAATTTTATGATACGAGATGAATTGATGCAACGAGTAATTCATAGGGAAATGGAACCAATTACGCCATTTATTGAACGAATCAGAGAGATGTATGAAAGGTATGGTATATCGACAATTATAGTGGCTGGAAGTTCTGGAGCCTATTTCCAAATTGCAGATTGTATTATACAGATGGATCGTTATGTTCCAAAGGATATTACACAGTTAGCAAAAAGAGAGGCAGAAAAATTTCCAATGTTAAGTGTTCCAAAGGCATGTTCAAGTATCCCAAATTTTGAGAGACGCCCAATGCAAGGAAAGGAATGGCGTAAGGGAGAACGAGTTAAAATGAAACCAATGGGAAAAGAAGGAATTTCCTTGAATCGAGAAACGATAGATTTACGTTTTATAGAGCAAATCGTGGATAGTGAACAAGTCAGTGCATTGGGATATTGTATTCAATACGCACAGAAAAATTTGTTGGATGGAAAAAGGACTCTTCAGCAGATAGTAGAGGAATTAGAAGATAAAATAGAGAATGGTTCCCTAGAGATATTAATTGAAAATACAGGAAGTATTTCTTCACTTGCACGTCCAAGAAGACAGGAAATTTTTGCATGCTTCAATCGTTATAGAGGATTAAAGTTATAAAAAGGAGAGCAATATGAAATTTTTTCACTTATCAGATTTACATATAGGGAAACAGCTTCATCAGTATAATTTAAAAGAAGATCAGGAGCATATTTTATGTGAGATTGTAGATTATGCAAAAAAACTCCATCCAAATGCTATTGTGATAGCAGGTGATGTCTATGATAAAACAATACCCTCTGCAGAGGCAGTAGGCATTTTTGATACTTTTTTGACTGAATTAGCGGGCATTGAACCAGCGATTCCAATTTTAATTATTGGAGGAAATCACGATTCGGCACAAAGATTAGATTATGCAAGTGGTTTATTAAGTCATCAAAATATTTATATAGCAGGACAAGCCCCATCTACTGAAGAAGAGTATCTAAAAAAGATTACATTAGAGGATGAATATGGAGAGGTAGATTTTTATCTGTTGCCATTTTTAAAGCCAGGATATGTAAGGAAGGTATTTGGAGGAGAAACACCTGAAAGTTATAGTCAGGCAGTAGAAAAGATACTATCTCGTGAGAATGTGAATATGCAAAAAAGAAATGTTGTAGTGTCACATCAGTTTTATACTGGAAATGGAGAAGTACCAGAAGTGTGTGAGTCAGAGGGGTGTTCAGTAGGAGGGATTGACAATGTGGATATTCAACCACTTTTACAATTTGAGTATGCAGCACTAGGACATTTGCATAGTGCTCAGAGAGTAGGTGTAGATTATATTCGTTATTGTGGAACTCCTTTAAAATATTCGGTAAGTGAGTGGAAGCATAAAAAACAATTGCATGTGATTACTTTAAAAGAAAAAGGAGAGCCGATTGAGGTTGAAACATATCCACTTCATCCAAAAAGAGATGTAAAAAAATTTCGAGGAAATTTACAGGAATTATTAAGTACTGTTCCAGAGGAAGTTAAGGATGATTTTGTCAGTATTACATTGACGGACGAAATAGAACCATATCGCCCAAAAGAACAGTTAGAAAAAGTATTTTCACATATACTCGAAGTACGTATGGATAATACAAGAACACGTCAAAAGCTAGAAACATTTCAAGAAGAAATTAGGCTGGCAGAACCTATTGAAATTTTTGCAGAGTTTTTTCAACAGATCCAAGGAAGGGCATTGAATCAATCAGAACATCAAGTATTAGAGCAGATTTTAGAAAATATGGAGGAAGAGTAACATGAAACCAATAAAATTAACCATGTCTGCATTTGGTTCCTATTCAGGAGAGGAAACGATTGATTTTACAAAAATTCAAAATGGGTGTTTTTTGATTACAGGAGATACAGGAGCAGGAAAAACAACGATTTTTGATGCAATTACATATGCCCTCTATGGGAGAACGAGTGGTGGAAAGCGTGATGGCAATATGATGAGAAGTCATTACGCATCGTCTGAAATAGATACTTATGTAGAATTGAAATTTTTATATAGAGATGCTGTATATGTGATACGGCGTAATCCTGAGTATATGCGTGCAGGAAAAAGGAAAAATGCTGATGGCAGTGTAAAATTAGTGAAGGAAACAGCGAAAGTCAGTCTTATTCTTCCTGATGGACAGGAATATCAGGGAAAGAAGAAAGATATTGATGAAAAAATAGAAGAGATTATTGGACTTGATGTAAATCAGTTCACACAAATTTCTATGATAGCACAAGGAGATTTCTTGAAGCTATTGCACGCTGAATCAAAAGAAAGAAAGCAAATTTTCTCTAAGATATTTCAAACTAGAATGTTTTGGAGAATACAAGAGGATTTAAAGAATCAAGCGAAACAGTTATGGGCAAAATTAGAAAAACAAGAGGATGCCTGTCGTTATGAGATTAGTCGAGTGTCCCTCTTAAGCGAGAGTCATTATTTCGATGAATGGCAGCAATGTCAACAAGGTACTATACTTCCATTTCAAGAAATACTCAAATGTTTAGAGGGTGTGAATACAGAAGGGAAGCAGCTAAGAGAAGAGCTAGAAGAAAAATTACAGAGAATACAAAACGAAGTAGATAAGTTAAATTTAGATTTAAAAAATAGGGAAGATACGAATCGATTATTTGCAGTTCTTCAAAGTACAGAAGAAAAACTACGGATTTTAGAAGAGCAAAAGGAAAAAGCAGAAGAATTACGAAAGCAAATTCAATATGCTAAAAGAGCAGAAAAAGCAGCAATATTAGAAGAGCGGATATATGATGCAAAAGAGGAAATATCTAGATTAGATTTAGCAATTATTGAAACAGAAAATTGGTTAAAGAAACAAGAAACAGAAATTACTTCTTGGAAACAAGAGTATGAAGCATTGGAAAAGAGTGCGAAAGAAAAGGTACCTTTACTTCAAGAACAGATTCTTAGATTACAAGAAATTTTGCCACGTATTGGTGTGGTGAATGATTTAAAAAGTAGCTGTGAGAAAGAAAAGAAAAAACTTGAGGAATGGATGATAAATTGTAAAGAGGAAAATCAAAAATATGAGTTATTATATCAAAAGTTTTTTGAAGAGCAAGCGGGTATCTTAGCCCAAGGGTTAAAAACAGGAGAACCATGTCCTGTGTGTGGTTCGATAGAACATCCAAAGGCTGCACAAATAACAGGTAAGGCTCCTAATCAAAAAGAAGTGGATGAGGCAAAAAAAAGAAGAGATTATTCTGAAAGAAAAATGCAAAGCATCTATGAATCCTTTCAGCAGATAAAGGGTCGATTGGAATCAGAAGAACGAGTACTACAAAATTTCCTATGTGGAATACAAGGATTGAATCAAAAGGAAATTTTACAAATAAATGAAGAATACATTGAAGGGAAGTTGAAAGAGTGTAAGTGGGAGCTAAAAGTTGAACAGGAAGAATTAAAGAATTGTGAGTTGAAGTTAAAGAAGGGATTAGAGGAAAGAAAGAAAAAGGAAGGATTATTAGAAAGTCAACGGCAGCAAACAGTACAGTTTCATTTGAGATTAGAGCAAATAGAAAAAGAATTTCATGAGGAATTAGAAAGAAATCAATTTTTGGACAAGCAAGAATATGAAGTTGCTAAGAAGTGGATTCCCAATTGGGAAGCAAAAGAAGATAGTTTGAAAAAGTATGAAGCAGCTTTTGTAGAAGTGAATTCAAGATACCAAACCTTAAAGCAACAGACAGAGGGAAAAGTTCAAATAGGAACAGATGACATTTTACAGAAATTGCAAGAAAAACAGACATTATTAAAAAAACAGAACGAATTACTTATGGAATGTAGAGTACGAAATGAGAAAAATGAAGAGGTATACCAAAATTTAACAAATTATTGTAAAGAATATGACAGCTTGAAAAACCAGTACGAAGTAATTGGAAATTTAAGTAAAACTGCAAATGGAACACTAAGTGGAAGTGTGAAGCTGGATTTTGAAACCTATGTGCAAAGGCAATATTTTAAGCAGATTGTTCAGGCTGCAAATATACGGCTAGCAAGAATGACAGGAGAGTCATTTATATTACAATGTAGAGAAATAAAAAATTTAAGCAGTCAAGGACAGGCAGGCTTAGATTTGGATGTATACGACCTTGTCAATGATTCGATTCGAGATGTGAAATCTCTATCTGGAGGAGAGGCATTTATGGCATCCTTGTCTATGGCGTTAGGATTAGCAGATATTGTACAAAATACAGCTGGAGCAGTCAGCCTAGAAACAATGTTTGTAGATGAAGGATTTGGTTCGTTAGACGATGCGTCTAGAGAGCGTGCAATACAGATACTAAAAGAGTTAGCATTTGAAAAGGGATTGGTAGGAATTATTTCACATGTCAATGAATTAAAAGAACAAATTGAATGGCAGTTATCTGTAAAGAAAACACAAAGAGGAAGTCATGTGACATGGAATATGCTATTATAAATTTATAGAATTGTTTTGGAAAGGAGCTGCGTAATATGAAAGAGAAGTTTATAAGATTTATGCAGGGTAGATATGGAGTAGTAGATAGCTATGGCAAGTTTCTTTTTGTGGTAGGATTTATACTAACTATTTTTATTTCGCCATTTGTTCATGCTACTATTTTAAGAGCAGGAATTTATACAATAGGCTGGGTAGTATTGATTTATACATATGCACGATTTTTTTCGAGAAATATACAGAAACGTTATCAGGAGAATATTAAGTTTTTAAATAAAACAGAAAAAATTAGAAAGTACTTTCTACAACAAAGAAGATTATTGGAACAAAGAAAAGTGTATCACATTTATAAATGCCCAACTTGTAAACAGAAAATCCGTATTCCACGAGGAAAAGGTAAAATAGAGGTACGCTGTCCGAAATGTGGAACCACCTTTATTAAAAAAAGTTAAAAATTTTATATTAGAACCCTTCGGGGTTCTTCTTTTTTTATTGAAAATAAAAAAGCCGTTGTTCCATAGAACAACAGCTCCTAATAACAAAAATGCGGAAGAAGAGACTTGAACTCTCACAGGATAACTCCTACTAGAACCTGAATCTAGCGCGTCTGCCATTCCGCCACTCCCGCCTGATAAAAAATATAGTATCATAGCGGAACTTATTTGTAAAGTAGAAAAAGTTTTACCTAAATTTACGAAAGCTCATTCAACATTTGAGAAGGGTTTTCTGTAGGCTTTACTTTAAAGAATGCATTGGAAATGATTCCATTTTCATCAATTAAGTAAGTACTTCTTACAACTCCCATTGTAGTTTTTCCATACATTTTCTTTTCATGCCATACGTCATAAGCCTGAATTACTTGTAGTTCAGGGTCAGAAAGTAGTGTAAATGGAAGTGTATATTTTTCTTGGAATTTTTTATGAGATGATACAGTATCTTTACTAATACCTATTACAGTTGCCCCTTTTTCTAAAAATTGAGGATAAAGTTCTCCAAAAGCACAGGCTTGTTTTGTACATCCTGGAGTATTATCTTTTGGATAAAAATATAAAATCACCTTTTTTCCACGAAAATCAGAAAGGGAAACAGGATTCCCATCTTGGTCATTAAGTGTAAAATCGGGTGCTTGTGTACCTATTTCTAACATAAACAGTACCTCCTTATTTCGAATCATTTTGTTTATTGTAACATAAATGTCATTTTTTGCGAGAAATAATTAAGAGATTGTTTGAAATTTTATTGACAAATAGCATTTATATGATATACTTTGATAATCAAAGTATTTTAAATTCAAATAATTTTAATGGAGAAGAAATATGATTGGAAGAATATACGGGACAGGATCCTATGTGCCGAACCGTATCGTAGATAATAACGAGCTATCAAAGTATGTAGATACCAATGATACGTGGATTCGTGAAAGGACGGGAATAGCAAGACGTCATGTAATTGAAGAGGAAACAACTTCTTTTATGGCAGTACAGGCAGCAAAGAAGGCTCTTTTGCAAAGTGAGGTGAAACCAGAGGAAATTGATTTGATTTTAGTAGCAACCTCATCTTCAGAAACAATTTTCCCTTGTACTGCCTGTATTGTGCAAAGTGAGATTGGTGCAGTTCATGCAGTAGGGTATGACATAAATGCTGCATGTACAGGTTTTGTACTTGCTTTTCAGACAGCACAGGCTTATATAGATGCCAGAATATATAAAACAGCACTTGTCATAGGGGCGGATAGTATGACCAATTTAGTAGATTGGACAGATCGCTCTACGTGTATTTTATTTGGTGATGGTGCAGGAGCTGTATTACTTCGTGCAGAAGAGGGAAAACCATGTCTTATGGCAGCACATTCTGATGGAACAAAGGCAAATGCATTAACTGGGATGAGTCGTCATCACAAAGCTGTGACCTCGTTAGAAGATAAGATTACTTATGTACATATGGACGGTCAGGCTGTATTTAAGTTTGCTGTAAGAAAAGTTCCTGAGATTATTGAGGAATTATTGGCAGATGCCTCTCTTGGAGTAGAAGAAATAGATTATTTTATTCTTCATCAGGCAAACAAAAGAATTATAGAGGCTGTTGCAAAGCGATTAAGATTGGATCTTACGAAATTTCCAATGAATTTAGAAGAATATGCAAATACATCTGGGGCGAGTATACCGATATTACTAGATGAAATGAAGCGAAATCAAAGATTCCAAAGAGGTGACAAAGTAGTATTAGCTGGATTTGGGGCAGGGCTTTCCTGGGCAGCGTGTATGTTTGAGTGGTAATAACCGGTTCATCCGGATTACAAGGGTACCTGATATTCGTATGGTGTCAAGGTGCAGAGGATAAATTAAAAAAGAGAAAGGATTATAAGTTATGTTAGAAAAAATCAAAGAAATTGTAGCAGAATCATTAGGAGCAGACGCATCCTCTATTACAGAGGAAACATCTTTTAAAGATGACTTAGGAGCAGATTCTTTAGATTTATTTGAAATGGTTATGGCATTTGAAGAGGAATTTGAAGTAGAAATTCCAACAGAGGATTTAGAACAAATATCAACAGTTGGAGATGTTGCAAAATATTTAGAAGAGCATAAATAAGAAAAAGAATAAACCTGATAATTAAGAAGCCGGAAATACTGTATTTGATGCAGAAGCCGGCTTCTTCAGGAGAAAGAAAGGTTATTAGTATGAAAACAGAAGTTACAAAACTTTTAGGAATAGAATATCCCATTATACAAGGAGGAATGGCATGGGTTGCAGAACATCATCTTGCAGCAGCTGTTTCAGAAGCAGGTGGATTGGGATTGATAGGTGCAGCAAGTGCTCCAGCACAATGGGTACGTGAGCAGATATGTGAAGCGAAAAAAAAGACAGAAAAACCATTTGGTGTAAATATTATGTTAATGAGTCCTCATGCGGATGAAGTGGCAAAAGTGATCGTAGAAGAGGGAGTTAAAGTAGTTACAACTGGTGCAGGTTCTCCCGAAAAATATATGAAAATGTGGAAGGAAGCAGGAGTAAAGGTAATCCCTGTTGTTGCATCTGTAGCGTTAGCTAAACGAATGGAAAGATGCGGAGCTGATGCATTGGTAGCAGAAGGTACAGAAGCAGGAGGACATATAGGGGAAAATACTACCATGGTATTGGTTCCTCAAATTGTGGATGCAGTTAGTATTCCTGTCATTGCAGCAGGAGGAATTGCAGATGGAAGAGGAATTGCAGCAGCATTTATGTTAGGCGCACAAGGTGTTCAGCTTGGAACACATTTCGTAGTTACAAAGGAATCACAAGTTCATGACAATTACAAAAAATGCATTATAAAAGCAAAAGATATAGATTCTAGGGTTACAGGACGTTCTACAGGACACCCAGTACGTGCACTTAGAAATCAAATGACAAAATTATATTTGGAGAAGGAACAAGCAGGTGCATCCTTTGAAGAATTAGAACTTTTGACATTAGGTGGTCTTAGAAAGGCCGTTGTTGAGGGCGATGTTGTGAATGGAAGTGTGATGGCTGGTCAAATTGCAGGGTTAGTCAAAGAAGAATTATCCTGTCAGGAGCTTATTACAAAGCTTGTAAAAGAAACGGACGATTTGATTGGGGGAAAAGGATTCTATGAGTAAAATTGCATTTATATTCCCAGGACAAGGAGCACAAAAAGTCGGAATGGGAAAAGATTTTTATGAGTGCAGTGAAACAGCAAGAAAAGTTGTGGATAAAGCATCTGAATTGTTGAAAATTGATATGAAAGCATTGTGTTTTGAGGAAAATGAACAACTAGATCAGACAGAATATACACAAGCAGCTCTTGTAACTATCTGTTTAGCAATGACAAAAGTATTAGAGGAACGTGGATTGAAGCCAGATGTGACAGCAGGATTGAGCTTGGGTGAATATTGTGCCATTGTAGCAGCTGGAGGTATGCAGTTAGAAGATGCAATTACAACTGTCCGTAAACGTGGAATTCTTATGCAAAATGCAGTTCCACAGGGAATGGGTGCAATGAGTGCAGTACTTGGGATGTCAGAAGATATGGTGGAAAATGTATTGGAAGGAATAGAAGGGGTTAGTATTGCCAACTACAACTGCCCTGGCCAAATTGTAATTACTGGATGGAAGGAAAGTGTACAAAAGGCTTCTGAAATTTTAAAAGAGCATGGTGCAAAGCGTGTAATGCCATTAAATGTGAGTGGTCCATTTCACTCTCCATTATTAAAAGAAGCAGGAGAAGAGCTAAAAAGTGTGCTAGAACAAGTAAAATATTTTCCACTTCAAATACCATATGTGACAAATGTAACGGCAAAATATGTAGAAGATATAAGCCAAACAAAAGATTTTCTTGCTATGCAGGTAGCTTCATCTGTAAGATGGCAGCAAGGCGTAGAAGAAATGATACAACATGGAGTAGATACATTTGTGGAAATCGGTCCTGGGCGTACTTTAGCTGGATTTATGAAAAAAATCAATAAAGAAGTGAAGGTGTATAATGTAGCTTCTTTTGAAGATGTGGATAAGGTGGTAAATGAATTATGCAAAATGGAAGGATAGCAGTTGTAACAGGAGCATCTAGAGGAATTGGAAAAGCAATTGCACAAAAACTAGCATCTGAGGGTGCATTTGTAATTATTAATTATAATGGAGCTAAAGAACGTGCAGAAGAAGTAAAGCGTGAAATCGAACAGCAGGGAGGCAATGCTGAGGTTTTTCAATGCGATGTATCAGATTTTTCAGCATGTGAAAAATTCTTTCAAGAAATCATTGAAAAGCATGGAAGAATTGATATTTTAGTGAATAATGCAGGTATTACAAAAGATGGTCTTTTAATGAAGATGTCTGAGGAGGATTACGATAAAGTCCTAGACACAAACCTAAAGGGAACATTCAATTGTATTCGTTTTGTGGCAAGATGGATGATTAAGCAAAAATCAGGTCGCATTATCAATATGTCCTCTGTATCAGGGGTTCTTGGGAATGCAGGACAAACAAACTATTCTGCCTCAAAAGCAGGAGTAATCGGTTTAACAAAAGCTGCTGCAAGAGAACTTGCTTCAAGGGGAATTACAGTCAATGCGGTTGCCCCTGGTTTTATCAATACCGAAATGACGGAGTGTTTATCGGATAAAGTAAAAGCCGCTGCAGTGGAACAGATTCCATTGGGAACATTTGGAGAAACACAGGATATTGCAGAGGCAGTTTCATTTTTAGCTTCAGAAAGAGCAAGATATATTACAGGACAGGTATTGCATGTAGATGGTGGAATGGCAATGTAATCCATAGAAAACACATGCAAGAAGGAGATAGATATGAAGAGAAGAGTTGTAGTGACAGGACTTGGAGCAGTAACACCAATTGGAAATACAGTTGCTGAGTTTTGGGAAGGAATCAAAGCTGGCAAAGTTGGTATTGGACCAATTACAAAGTTTGATACTTCAGAGTATAAAGTAAAAATTGCAGCAGAGGTAAAGAACTTTATTGCGAAAGAAAGAATGGATTTTAAGGCTGCAAAACGAATGGAATTATTTTCACAGTATGCAGTTGCAGCGGCAAAAGAAGCATTTGAAGATGCTGGCTTAGATATCGAGAAGGAAGATGCTTATCGTGCAGGTGCAATTATAGGTTCAGGAATTGGAAGCCTTCAAACGGTAGAAACGAGCTATGAAAAGATAATTACAAAGGGGCCAAGCAGAGTGAATCCATTAATGGTTCCTTTGATGATTTCTAATATGGCTGCAGGAAATGTTTCTATCCAGTTAGGTTTGAAAGGGAAATGTACCAATGTAGTCACTGCATGTGCTTCTGGAACCAACTGCATTGGAGATGCTTTGCGAGCAATTCAATATGGAGATGCAGACATTATGTTGGCAGGGGGAACGGAAAGCTGTATTTGTCCAACAGGAGTTGCAGGATTTACAGGATTAACAGCCTTATCCACCAGCGAAGATCCTATGAGAGCGTCCATACCATTTGATAAAGAGCGAAATGGATTTGTGCTTGGAGAGGGAGCTGGAATTGTTGTTTTAGAAGAATTGGAGCATGCAAAAAAGCGAGGTGCCAAGATTTATGCAGAGTTGGTAGGATATGGATCTACTGGGGATGCATATCATATTACTTCGCCAGCTGAAAATGGAGAAGGTGCAGGTATGGCAATGAAGCTGGCAATGCAGGAAGCAGGGGTAGAGCCAGAGCAAATTGATTATATCAATGCACATGGTACGAGTACACATCACAACGATTTATTTGAAACAAGAGCAATCAAATATGCCTTAGGAGAGGCTGCAAAAGATGTTGTTATTAATTCTACAAAATCTATGATTGGTCATTTGCTTGGAGCAGCAGGCGGGGTAGAATTTATTACTTGTGTAAAGAGTATAGAGGATGGATTTATTCATCAAACAATGGGAACGACACAGACAGATGAAGATTGCGATTTAAATTATGCAATTGGTGCACCGATTAATAAGGAACTTCAATATGTACTGACAAATTCTTTGGGATTTGGAGGACACAATGCATC
>JAHLFA010000015.1 GCA_018883985.1 Candidatus Ruminococcus intestinipullorum
GCGTAGAGATCTATGAATAAAGATTGTACCATTTTCTAAATCTACATCTGACCATTTTAAAGCACATAGTTCGCTTACACGTAATCCAGTATACATTAGTATTATGATTGCATAAGCATTATTTCCATATACAGGTTTTCCAATACCTGACCCACCCTTACATATACCTTTGGTGTTAATTCTTTTAGCTTCTCGATAAAGGGTTTCTATTTCATGTTCATCCATGAAATGAGTTTCTTTCGCTTTCTTTTTTACGTTATCCTCTTTGACTTCAGAAACATATTCCATATAATTATAATCAAAATCATGTCTAACAGGATTGGACGAATATTTACAGAATTGATAAATGATATCTCTAATTTCACGGATAGTCTTTAATGCATAGCCGTGTTCTACTAATGCATCCATATAGCATTGAAAAATATCAATTGCTGTTTTTGCATTAGAATTGATTTGTTTCATTTGTTTGTTCCATAAATCATATTCTTTAAAATTTTTAATACGGTTATTTATGGCTCGTTCATATCCATCGTATGTTCCTGGGGATAATTCATGGATTTTTACATTTTGTAACCAAGCCGTAATAGCGTTTCCAA
Source organism: Candidatus Ruminococcus intestinipullorum (assembly GCA_018883985.1). Taxonomy (GTDB): domain Bacteria; phylum Bacillota; class Clostridia; order Lachnospirales; family Lachnospiraceae; genus Mediterraneibacter; species Mediterraneibacter intestinipullorum_A. The sequence continues at coordinate 597 of JAHLFA010000015.1, forward strand.
ATGTATCTGTGTTTTTTGAACTACCCGTGGTTATACGCTTTCTTTCTAAGTCTTTTTCAAAATTTTCTTTTTTCTGTAAAACTTCCTCGGTTGTTTTGCCGTAAAAATAAGTCCGATTTTTTATTCCAGGGTACTGTTTTCTAAAATAGTTATATTCTGTCCCATTAATAACTTTTTTACCCCAATTACCTTCTCCATTTTTTCTTTTTGTCAACAGAATCACCTCTTCCATTTTTTATTTCTGTTACAACATAAAGTATATTAATAAGGATAAAAAAAGTCAATACATTTTACACCAATTTTTACACCAATCTCGATGGTAAAACATGATATTTAATGAACTTATTGAACTTATCAGATAATTCTTTTAATTGTTTAAAATCTCAAAAAATGGCTTAAAATAAAGGTTTTTAGATACTAATTTTAAAATTGGTGTAAAATGGGAATTATTTAAGCACACGGTTCATACCCGTGGTGTCGCTGGTTCAAATCCAGTTTCCGCTATTCTTAGAGAAGCCACGCATAGACGTGGTTTTTTCTTATGTAAAAATATAAGGTGCTGATTTGCAACCACTTGACAAGTGTGCTATAATTGTGAAAAATTAAATGAAAATCACAATAGGAGAAACTTAGAATGTACAAGAGAGCAGGGGCAGTCTTTCGAGTGCTGGCTAGTTTGTACTTGATATATGTAGGGATTAGAATCTTTCTTCAAGTGTATCCAGTACAGCCTAGTAATTTTGTTTTGATGGTTGCAGCAGCAGTACTTTTTACTTTAACAGGAATTGGATATATAGCTGTGTGCATCAGAAATTTGTGGCGCTCAAAAAGATGAGCAAAAATATAGTTAGAAATAAGAGGAACAGTATATGAGAATCGGAATGGGTTATGATGTGCATAAGCTAACTGAGGATAGAAAATTAATAATAGGGGGCGTAGAAATTCCGTATCACAAAGGTCTTTTGGGACATTCTGATGCAGATGTATTGTTGCACGCAGTGATGGATGCATTGCTTGGAGCGGCGGCATTTGGAGATATAGGAAAGCATTTTCCAGATACGGATGCGAAATACAAAGGGATTTCTAGTATCAAATTGTTGGAGCATGTGTCTGCTCTTTTAGAGGAAAATCAGTTTGTAGTAGAGAATATAGATGCTACAATTATTGCCCAAAGTCCAAAAATGCGACCTTATATCGAGCAGATGAGGGAAAATATAGCAAATGCTTTGCATATTCAAAAGGAACAGGTAAATGTAAAAGCTACTACGGAAGAGGGCTTGGGATTTACAGGAATGGGAGAAGGTATTTCTGCTCAAGCTATTTGTCTGTTGGAGAAGATTACAAATTATAGTAGTGTAGATGTTATGCCTCAGATGTCAGGCTGTGCAGGTTGTCAGGGATGTCAAAATACGAGCATGACAGGAGATATTTCCAAATGAAAGTAAGAAAATTAGAACTTTTTGAACATCCAAAGACAAGACCTTTGTGGGAAGTGGTATTTCCTGAAGATACAAAACAATTTTTGGATTACTACTATTTTATAAAAGCTAGAGAAAATGAGATTTATGTAATCGAAGAGGATGATGCTATTCGTTCAATGATTCAGTTAAATCCATATACAATTACATTAGGGGGACATTCATTTCCTGCAAGATATATTATTGCAGTAGCAACACAGGAAGAGTACAGGGGACGTGGCTATATGCGTAGGCTGTTACAACGAACTATGCAGGAAATGTATGATGAAAAGATGCCAATTACCTTTCTAATGCCAGCAGCTGAAGCGATTTACGCACCGCATGATTTTCGCTTTGTTTATGAACAATTGCAGATGACACTTTGTGGCAAAGAATCGCATCTTCCAATAGAAGAGGTAGATGCGACATTATTTGATGCTGAGGAGATTGCACAATTTTTCCACAGCCATTTTGCACAGCAGTTTCAAGTATATGCACAAAGGGATGCGGCTTATTATCAAACGAGAATTTTAGAACAGCAAAGTGAGAATGGCGGCATTCGTTTGTTAAGAGAGAAAGGAAAGCTTGTTGGGATGTTTTTCTATGCAAAAGGAGAAGCTTATGAGATTTTAGAACCGTTATTTCTTCCTGCATATGAAAATGCATTTCTACAAGCAGTTGCACATGTAGTGGGGGATAAGGAAACTGTTCGTGTTTTAGCGAGTCCTACTACATTAGAGTGTTTTGCACAGGAAATACAGAAGAAACCATTGATTATGTTTCGAATTCTGCACTTAGAAACGCTTTTGAAAAGCATTCGATTGAAGGAGAATGTAACGATTTCCTGCTCTTTTGGTGTGCTAGACCCGATTTTAACGCAAAATAGTCGTATTTGGAGATTGGAAACAGATGAAGATGGAAATGTAATTGTAAGTGAAACAGAGGATTCACAAGGAGTTCTTACAATTGGAGCATTGACTGACTTTTTATTTGGAGTGCGTACTTTAGAAGAGATAAAAATGGAGCAGGATGTATTGCTTACAGAAGAGTTGGAATCACAATTACGAAAGATTGAGAAATTCGCACCTATATTTTTAAATGAAGTTGTCTAAGGAAAGATTCATAGAATTGGTTGACAAAATAAAAAGATTTGCATAAGATATAGTTGTATTGAGTATTAGAAAAAAGGCTTAGAACGAAAAGAGTATCTGTTTAGAAACTCACAGAGAGGAACTGTCACTGGCTGAAAGCAGTTCTGAGGAAGAGGACAGAGAAGTGCATTCGGGAGCTGACTTTGTGAACATGCATTGCATTAGTATCGAAGTACGTGTCACATACGTTACATGTTTTGAGTGAAAGAAGAGATTCTTTTAATAGAGTGGAACCACGGAAAACTTCGTCTCTAAGTCTGAGGCGGAGTTTTTATTATTTTAGAAAGACAAGACTGTCGGGAGGGTAGAAAATATGGGGGTATTGTCATATATCCGTGAAGAGATTCAAGTGATTCGTGAAAGGGATCCAGCAATAAAGTCCAGTTTAGAGGTGTTTTTATATCCAAGCTTTAAAGTCATGCTACGGTATCGTGTAGCACATAAATTGTACCAAAAAAAGCATTATTTTTTGGCACGATGGATTTCACAGCGTGCAGCAAGAAAAACAGGAATAGAAATTCACCCAGGAGCTCAGATAGGCAAAGGACTTTTTATAGACCATGGAAGTGGAGTAATCATTGGAGAAACGACCATTATAGGGGACAATGTGACATTATATCAAGGCGTAACCTTAGGTGGAACAGGGAAAGAGTCGGGCAAGAGACATCCAACATTGAAAGATAATGTTATGGTAAGTGCAGGTGCTAAGATTTTGGGTTCATTTACAATTGGTGAAAATTCCAAGATTGGTGCAGGCTCGGTTGTATTAGAAGAAGTTCCTCCTAATTGTACGGTTGTGGGGGTTCCAGGGAGAATTGTGAAAAGGGATGATAAAAAGGTACTTAGAAAAGAGATGGATCAAATTCATCTTCCTGACCCTGTGTTGAATGACATTCGCAATCTCCAAAGGGAAAATCAAATTCTTCGTGACCAGCTGATGGATATGATTTGTCAAATGCGATGTATAAAAGATGAGGATAAAGAAACAATTCGAGAAATGTAAAAAAGGAGAGAGAAGATGAAATTATATAATACAATGTCTAAAAAGAAAGAAGAATTCCTTCCATTAGAAGAAGGGAAAGTTAAAATGTATGTTTGTGGACCTACAGTTTACAATTACATTCATATTGGAAATGCTAGACCGATGATTGTATTTGATACAGTAAGAAGATATTTTGAATACAAAGGCTATGAAGTAAACTTTGTTTCTAATTTCACAGATGTGGATGACAAGATTATCAAAAAAGCAAATGAAGAGGGAGTAACAGCAGAGGAAATTTCTAAGCGTTATATCGAAGAGTGTAAAAAGGACATGGCAGCAATGAACGTTAAGCCAGCCACAAAAAATCCTTTGGCAACAGAAGAAATTGGTGGAATGATTGATATGATTCAAACACTAATTGAAAAAGGCTATGCTTATGAAAAAAATGGAACCGTATATTTCCATACAAGAAATTTTGAAGGATATGGAAAGTTATCACATAAAAATCTTGATGACTTACAATCTGGTGGACGTTCCCTTTTAGTAAGTGGAGCAGACGAGAAAGAAGATGCTTTGGACTTTGTATTGTGGAAACCAAAGAAAGAAGGAGAACCAGCATGGACATCTCCTTGGGGAGAAGGAAGACCAGGATGGCATATTGAATGTTCAGAAATGTCAAAGAAGTATTTAGGGGAGCAAATTGACATTCATGCAGGAGGAGAAGATTTGGTTTTCCCACACCATGAGAACGAAATTGCACAAAGTGAAGCGGCAAATGGAAAAGAATTTGCAAAATACTGGATGCACAACGGATTTTTAAATATTGATAACCGTAAAATGTCAAAATCTTTAGGAAATTTCTTCACAGTAAGAGAAATCAGTGAAAAGTATGATTTACAAGTGCTTCGTTTCTTCATGTTAAGTGCCCATTACAGAAGTCCATTGAATTTTAGTGCAGATTTGATGGAGGCAGCAAAAAATGGACTTGATCGAATTGTTACAGCAGCAAGCAATTTGAAGTTTCTCCATGAAAATGCAAACACACAGGAGATGACAGAGAAAGAAAAAGAATTATTTGCATCTACTGAAAAATACGTACGTCAGTTTGAAGCAGCTATGGAGGATGATTTTAATACAGCAGATGCAATTTCAGCTATATTTGAATTGGTAAAATTTATAAATACACAAACAAGTGGGGAGAATTCTAAAGAATTTTTAGAAAAATTACTTGAAAGATTAGTAAAATTAACAGATGTTCTTGGAATTCTTGTAGAACAAGAGGAACAGATGTTGGACGCAGATATTGAAGCACTAATTGAGGAGCGTCAATTGGCTAGAAAAGAAAAGAATTTTGCGAGAGCAGATGAAATTCGTAATGACTTACTTGCAAAAGGAATTGTATTAGAGGATACAAGAGAAGGAGTAAAATGGAAAAGAGCATAAATTTTGAGTTTCATGATTGTATTCTTCAGGAATTGGGATTGAAAGAGGAAAATCCAGCAGTCTATTCGCCACTTGTTTTAGCTTATATTGGCGACTGTATTTATGACTTGATTATTAAAACTATGGTCATTAATAAAGGAAACCGACAGGTGAATAAGCTCCATAGTGAAACGAGTCAATATGTGCAGGCATCAGCACAATCCTTTATGATGCGAAAAATGCAGGAATATTTGACTGATGAGGAACATGCTGTTTACAGGCGAGGGAGAAATGCAAAATCAGTGTCCCCAGCAAAAAATCAATCCATTACCGATTATCGAAGAGCAACTGGATTTGAAGCACTTCTTGGATATCTTTATCTAAAGAAAGAATATAAAAGATTGCTAGAGCTTGTAAAAATAGGATTGGAAAGCTTAGAAGAGGAAAAGGGAATACAAGGAGAAAAGTAATTATATGGAAAATACATTTGTAATAGAGGGGCGAAATGCTGTATTAGAGGCATTTCGTTCTGGAAAATCAATTGATAAATTGTTTGTACTCGATGGATGTAAGGATGGTCCTATCAGTACAATTTTACGAGAAGCAAGAAAACAGAATACCATTGTGAACTTCGTAACGAAGGAGCGTTTGTCACAACTTTCAGAAACAGGGAAGCACCAAGGAGTGATTGCATATGTAGCTGCATATGAATATGCGCAGGTTGAGGATATGCTTGCATTAGCAAAAGAGCGAGGGGAAGACCCGTTTTTGATTTTGCTAGATAATATAGAAGACCCACATAATTTGGGGGCAATTATACGTACGGCAAATTTGGCTGGAGCACATGGAGTAATCATCCCAAAGAGAAGGGCTGTTGGGTTGACAGCAACGGTGGCAAAGACATCTGCAGGGGCATTGAATTATACTCCAGTAGCAAAGGTGACAAATTTGGTTAAGACAATGGAAGAATTAAAAGAAAAAGGTCTTTGGTTTGTCTGTGCAGATATGGGCGGAGAGTCCATGTATCGCCTAAATTTAAAAGGACCAATTGGCCTGGTAATTGGAAATGAGGGCGAAGGTGTGGGAAGACTTGTAAAGGAGAACTGTGATTTTGTTGCAAGTATTCCAATGAAAGGAGAAATCGACTCATTAAATGCTTCTGTAGCAGCAGGCGTATTGGCATATGAAATTGTAAGACAAAGAACAATGTAAATGGGGGAAGGTAACTGAACAGATGCAAGGGAAACACTATGAAAAGCTTTCCGATGAGGTTTTAATTGAAAAATTAAGAGCTGGAGAATCGGAAATTACAGATTTTATTATGAATAAATATAAGACATTGGTACGAAAAAAGGCAAAAGAAATGTTTCTTTTAGGAGGAGAAAATGAAGATTTGATTCAAGAGGGGATGATTGGACTTTTTAAGGCAATTCGAGATTATGAAACATCCAAGGAGATATCTTTTGAAAAATTTGCCAATTTATGTGTTTCCCGTCAAATGTATACAGCAATTGAGGCGTCAAGAAGGAAAAAGCACTTCCCTTTGAATTTTTATATTTCTTTATATGAAGACCAGGAATATATAGGAGAGGAGAAAAAAGTTCCTCTAATTGACACGATAGAGCCAGTACAGGAGAATAATCCAGAGGCAATCTATTTTGGGAAAGCATTTACAGAACGATTTTCCAAACAACTGAAAAAAAGTCTAAGCCCTCTTGAAAATAGTGTTTTGGAACTACATTTTGTAGGAATGGATTATCAGAAAATTGCAAAGATTTTAGGAAAAAGTTCAAAGACAATAGATAACGCATTACAAAGAATTAAGAAGAAAGCAACCGATTTATTGAATAGGGAATAAAAGAGAGCGTATGGTACAAAAGAAATTAAAAAATTTTTCGATTGCACAAATTTGTGATTCGGGACAATGTTTTCGTATGGTACAAGAAGAGAATCGATATTGTATCGTAGCAGGAAATCGATATTTAGAGATAGAACAAGAGAAAGATGAGGTAATCTTTTACTGCTCAGAAGAAGAGTATGACATGTTTTGGAAGGATTACTTTGATTTGGAGGTTGATTACACAGCTTATCACAAAAATATAGAAGCAGATACATATTTGTATCGAGCGATACAATATGGCGATGGAATCCGAATTCTGAAACAAGATTTGTGGGAAATGATTATTACATTTATCATATCTCAACAAAACAATATCAAGAGAATACGAAAATGTATTGAAACAATCAGTATGAAATACGGTGTGAAGAAAACAGCATTGAGTGGGAGAGAATATTATGCATTTCCGACTCCAGAAAGTTTAGCACAAGCAACAGAAGAAGAACTTCGAGCCTGTGGATTAGGGTATCGGAGTAAATATATTGTGAAAACTGCTGCCGATATTAGAGATGGAGTGATTGATTTCTCTGGAATACAAAATATGTCTTATGAGGCGGCAAAAAAAGAACTTCTCAAATTGTACGGAATTGGAGAGAAAGTAGCAGATTGTATTTGCTTATTTGCACTGCATAAATTAGAAGCTTTTCCAGTAGATGTGCATATTAAAAGGGTATTAGAAACACAATATCCCAATGGATTTCCATTTGAACAATATAAAGAATATGCGGGTGTGATACAACAGTATATTTTTTATTATGACTTGAATATGGGGAGTGTGTAATATTGGGGCTGAATTAGATCGCAAGGAAATTTAGAAAAATTCTTGACAGGAATAATAAATACAGATATACTACTCATTGTTGTAGATATTGTGTTTGCTGCCATGGCTCAGTAGGTAGAGCGTCGCCTTGGTAAGGCGGAGGTCGGGGGTTCAAGTCCCCTTGGCAGCTTTAGAGAAATTGGAAGTCATACAAATGTATGGCTTTTTTTGTGCTTTCCCCTTTTTTTCAAGATATTATACCAGCATGTATTCAAAACGTGTCATATATTGGCGAAAAAAACTATATGAAAAATATAATTATCAAAAAAGATGGTATAATTTAAGTAAATATTCTGAAAAGAAAGAGAGGGGAACAATGAGAATACTGCTGAAAAAGGATTTAGTTCCATTTAAAGATGCACTATATGAATTAGAAGAGTTTCTTTTACAGATGGATCAAACAGAATACCATTATTTTTATCGACAAATAGAACGGATGAAAAATAATGTAGAGATTTGTATGTTGATAAGGTATGTAGATTGGGACAAATTGGAAGAGATTTTACTCAGAGATTGGAATCTAATTAAACAAATGTATAATAATCTTTGGAAGTTAGAATCGCTAAAGGACAAGTATCGTGTCTTGCAACTTTTATCATTGGTCGAATGGTATTTAAATAGTGATGAGAATGCAGATATATTGGAGTATAGCGAGTACATATTTTACAATTGAGCAATGAGATGTATACACAAAAGGTGTAGCAGAAAGATTATTTTTTGAGACTCTACTTGTGAGAGCAGAGTCTCTTTTTGGTATGTCTATTTTCTTTATCGTTTCTCTTTTCTAGAAATCATATCACCATAAATTGGAGTAGGTAGTCCAAAACCTCCAGATACATCTACAATCTGTCCAGTTGTATAGGCAGAATCATCACTTGCAAAATAAAGTACAGTTTTTGCAATTTCTTCTGGAAGTCCCATACGTTTAATAGGAGTGTGTTTCAAGAAAAATTCTTTAAAATCATCGGAAAGATTTTGGTTTACAGCGTCTGTTGCAGTCATTCCTGGAAGCACAGCGTTGCAACGAATATTGCTGCGAGCAGTTTGTACAGCAATTAGCTTTGTTAAATAATTGATAGCTGCTTTACTTGTACCATATGCAATCTGTGAAATATCAGGAACAAGACCTCCAATAGAAGAAATGTTTATGATACTTCCACCTCCGTTTTTCTCCATATGTGGAATTACAGCCTGAGCACTTAAAAATACACTGGCAAGATTTGTATCTACAGTTCCAATAAAGTCGGAATATTCTGTAGAGCGGATATCCAAATCTTTTCGAGGATTTGATGTTCCAAAGTTATTTACCAAAATATCAATGTGGTCTTCGCTTTTTAGAACCTCTTCTACCATAGAAGAATACGTTTCTTTTTGGCTTGCATCAAGATAAACACATTTTACAAAATATCCTTTTTCATTGAGCTTATCAGCCATTTCCTGTGAACGTTCCAAATTTCGAACTGCCATGTAAACGTGTGCCCCCTCTTGTGCAAAAGTATTTACAATTGCGGCACCAATTCCACGGGTAGAAGCTGTTACAATAGCAACTTTATCTTTTAATCTCATAAATAAATACCTCCTAGTATAAAATAGAACTATTTTGTTCAAGACAAATTATATATCAAATAGCAGAAAAAATCTAGGATGACAATGCTTGTCCTAAAAAATATTTTATGTTAAGATATCTAGAAGAATGTTTGTACTTGATTGAGGAGGAACTTATGGAAAACGAAGTAGTTTCAAAAAATTTTATAGAAGAAGAAATCGATAAGGATTTGGCCGAAGGTGTTTATGATTGTGTGTGTACACGCTTTCCACCAGAGCCAAATGGATATCTTCATATTGGGCATGCCAAGTCTATTCTTTTAAACTATGGACTTGCAAAGAAATATAATGGAACGTTCCACATGCGTTTTGATGACACAAACCCTATGAAAGAAAAGATGGAGTTTGTAGAGTCTATTAAAGAGGATATCAAGTGGCTGGGAGCAGACTGGGGAGAGCATTTATACTTTGCTTCAGATTATTTTGAACAAATGTATCAGTATGCTGTTCGTTTGATTGAAAAAGGAAAAGCGTATGTATGTGATTTAACTCCAGAGGAGATTCGTGAATATAGAGGGACTTTGACAGAACCAGGAAAGGAAAGCCCTTATAGAAATCGTTCTGTTGAAGAGAATTTAGAATTATTTCAGGCAATGAGAGATGGTAAATATCAAGATGGAGAGAAGGTACTTCGAGCAAAGATTGATATGGCATCTCCAAATATCAATATGAGAGATCCAATTATTTATCGTGTGGCACATATGACACATCATAATACAGGAGATGCTTGGTGTATTTATCCAATGTATGATTTTGCACATCCTATCGAAGATGCAATTGAAAAAATTACGCATTCTATCTGTACTTTAGAGTTTGCAGACCATCGTCCTTTGTACGATTGGGTGGTGAGAGAGTGTGAGTTTGAGGTTCCTCCAAGACAGATAGAATTTTCTAAATTGTATTTGACGAATGTTGTTACTGGAAAAAGATATATCAAGAAGTTAGTAGAAGATGGAATTGTAGATGGATGGGATGACCCACGCCTTGTTTCGATTGCTGCCCTTAGAAGAAGAGGATTTACTCCTGAATCTATTAAAATGTTTGTAGAGATGTGTGGAGTATCCAAAAGCAATGGTTCAGTAGATTATGCAATGTTAGAGTACTGTTTACGTGAAGATTTGAAGATGAAAAAACCACGTATGATGGCAGTATTAGACCCAATTAAGCTGGTAATTGATAATTATCCAGAAGATCAGGTTGAGTATTTAGATGTTGAGAATAATTTAGAAAATGAAGAACTAGGAAGTAGAAAAGTTCCATTTTGTCGTGAGCTTTATATCAATCGAGATGACTTTATGGAAGAGCCACCTAAAAAATATTTCCGTTTATTCCCAGGTAATGAAGTACGTTTAATGCAAGCATACTTTGTTAAATGCGAAAGCTTTGAGAAAGATGAGAATGGAAGTGTAACGGTAGTGCATTGCACCTATGATCCTGAAACAAAGAGTGGAAGTGGATTTACAGGAAGAAAGGTCAAAGGAACGATTCATTGGGTTCCAGCGCCATATGCAGTAAAGGCAGAAGTTCGACTTTATGAAAATCTTATTGATGAAGAAAAAGGCGTTTATAATGAAGATGGCTCTTTGAATTTGAATCCAAATTCATTAACTGTTTTGAAAGATTGCTATGTAGAGCCAAGTTTTGAAGATGCAAAAGCATATGATAGTTTTCAGTTTGTACGACAGGGATATTTCTGTATTGATGCAAAGGACTCAAAACCAGATGCTCTTGTATTTAATCGAATTGTATCATTAAAGAGTTCCTTTAAGTTGCCAAAATAATAGTATAAAAAGAACGAGTGCCTAGGAAGTAATATACTTTTTAAGCACTCGTCTTTTATTATTATTCGTTTGTTTGTGTATTCTCTGTTGCAGGCTCTTCTTCAACAAGTTCTTCTTCAGTAGAGTTATCAACTGTTTCAGTATTGTCAGAGTCTGATGTTTTATTTAGAGGAACATATTCACGTTTTGATACAGGCTGTAAATCATCGTCCAAATCAAAATCCTCTTCTTCTACACATGGAGAAGACTCTTTACAATTGGAAGATTTCTTTTTAAAGAAAACTGTAAGAATAAGACCAAGTGCAGTACCTACAGATACAAGAGCAAGAAACCATTTGAAACTATTTTTCATAATCAAATTCTCCTTTCCAACAAATTGTAAATTCGTCTTTCATTGTAATACTTTTTTTTAATAATTACAAGTCTTGGAAAGGAACTATTGAGCAGAATTCCAAAATATGATAAACTGAAATTCAAACAATTGTGCGAAAGGAGAGAGTCTATGAATAATCGAGTGGTAAAAAAGGCAAAGAAAGGAATTTTTAGTTTAGTTTTTAGTCGTAGTGCAACGATTTTTTTACTCATTTTCTTACAGTTAGCCTTTATGGTGACTGCTGCAACAACACTTCAAGAATATATTATTTATATGTACGGTGCCTTTCAAGTAGTGGGTGCTGTAATTTTAATTTCCTTGATTAATCAAAAGGGGAATCCTGCATTTACTATGACATGGATGCTATTAATTCTAATATTTCCAGCATTTGGTTGTTTGTTTTATATTTGGGTAAAAGCACAGTTAGGGGCACGTTATATAGGGAAGAGACTTCGAAAGCTTCGTCAGGATACATCGAGTTATATGATGCAAGATCCAGAGGTGGTTCAGTCTATTCGTTCCAGTAAACCAGCAAATGCAAATTTATCTTATTATATGCAGCATCAGATAGGATTTCCTACCTATCGAAATACAAGGGTAGAATATTTCCCTTCTGGAGAAGAGAAGTTTCCTATATTTCTTCAAGAGCTGCAAAAGGCACAGCACTTTATTTTCTTAGAATATTTCATCGTAGAAGAAGGCTTTATGTGGGAGTCTATTCTTGAGATTTTAAAAGAAAAAGCAGCCAAAGGAGTTGAGGTTCGTTTTATGTATGATGGGATGTGTAGTATTTCTATGCTCCCATATAATTACCCGAAACAGCTAAAGAAGTATGGGATTCAGTGTAAGATGTTTAGCCCTATTCGACCAGTACTATCTACGACACAAAACAACAGAGACCATAGAAAGATTTGTGTAATAGATGGAAAGGTAGGTTTTACTGGTGGAATTAATTTAGGGGACGAGTACATTAATCAAAAAGAGCGTTTTGGTTATTGGAAAGATACAGCTATTATGTTAACAGGGGATGCTGTACAAAGTCTTACGATGATGTTTCTGCAAATGTGGAATGTTACGGAAAAGAAAGCAGAGGATTTTTCAAAATATACAACCACTATGTCAGCACAGGTACATAGAGAGTTGGGATATATGATTCCGTATGGAGATAGCCCATATGATAATGAAGATGTAGGAAAAGAAGTTTATTTTCATATATTAAATCATGCAAAAAAATATGTGCATATTATGACGCCATATCTAATTTTGGATAACGAAATGATTGATACATTAACAAGGGCGGCAAAAAGTGGAATAGAAGTGTGTATCATTATGCCACATATTCCAGATAAGTGGTATGCCTTTGCAGTTGCAAAAACTTATTATAAGGAATTGATTGAAGCGGGGGTGCAAATTTATGAGTTTACACCTGGATTTGTGCATGCGAAAGTGTTTGTATCAGATGATGACACAGCAACTGTAGGAACTGTAAATTTGGATTACCGCAGTTTATATTTACATTTTGAGTGTGGTGTATTTATCTATAATAATCCGACTGTTTGGGAAATAGAAAAGGATTTTCAGGCTACATTAAAGCGGTGTGAGAGAGTTTCTGTTATGGATTTAGGAAAAGTCAGATTATGGATGCGTTTATGTGGACGTGTACTTCGTTTGATTGCACCTTTGATGTAAAATAAATGCGTACGAAAAAGTATTTTACAGAATGAAAAAAGTATAGTATAATTCATAGGGCAGTTAATTCATAAGGACTGCTAATTAAGAGTGAAAAGCGAAAATACGCAGGAGGGTTTAAAATGGTAAAAGCAGTAGTGGGAGCTAACTGGGGCGATGAAGGAAAGGGCAAGATTACAGATATGCTTGGAAAGGAAGCTGACATTATCGTTCGTTTCCAAGGAGGAGCAAATGCTGGACATACCATCGTGAATGATTATGGTAAGTTTGCACTTCATACATTGCCATCAGGAGTATTCTATGACCATACTACAAGCATTATCGGAAATGGTGTTGCATTAGATATTCCGAAAATATTTGCAGAGGTTCAGGAGGTTGTAAACCAAGGTGTGCCAAGACCGAAGCTGCTAGTATCTGATAGAGCACAGATTGTGATGTCCTATCATAAAGCATTTGATGCTTATGAGGAGGAGAGATTAGGAGGAAAATCTTTTGGTTCTACAAAATCAGGAATTGCACCATTTTATTCTGATAAGTATGCAAAGATTGGCTTCCAGGTAAGTGAACTATTTGATGATGAGTTATTAAGAGAAAAAGTTGTGCGTGTAGCAGAGCAAAAAAATGTTATTTTGGAGCATTTATATCATAAACCATTGATTAATCCTGACGATTTATATAAAGAATTGATTGAATATAGAGATATGGTAGCACCATTTGTATGTGATGTATCTCTTTACCTTCACAATGCAATCAAAGAAGGAAAAGAAATTCTTCTAGAGGGACAGTTGGGGTCTTTAAAGGATCCAGATCATGGTATTTATCCAATGGTAACTTCTTCTTCTACATTAGCAGCATATGGAGCAATTGGAGCAGGAATCCCACCATATGAGATTAAGCAGATTATTACAGTGTGCAAAGCATACTCTAGTGCAGTAGGAGCTGGTGCATTTGTAAGTGAGATTTTTGGAGAAGAAGCAGATGAGCTTAGACGCCGTGGAGGTGACGGTGGAGAGTATGGTGCCACAACAGGACGTCCAAGACGTATGGGATGGTTCGACTGTGTTGCATCCAAGTATGGATGTAGAATGCAAGGTACAACAGATGTTGCATTCACCGTATTGGATGTACTTGGATACTTAAAAGAGATTCCAGTATGTGTGGGATATGAAATCGATGGAGAGGTTACAACAGAGTTCCCTGTGACACATCTTTTAGAAAAGGCAAAGCCAGTTTTAAAGACACTTCCAGGATGGGAATGTGATATTCGTGGTATTAAGAATTATGACGAATTGCCAGAAAACTGCAAAAATTATATTGAATTTATTGAAAAAGAAATCGGGTATCCAATTACAATGATTAGTAATGGACCAGGAAGAGATGATATTATTTATAGAAATAAATAGTATGAATAAACTCCCTTTAGGAAGCAGGTGTATATTATCTGCTTTCTAAAGGGAGTTTTTGTTTAGAATCATGAATATCTCCTTTAGAGTTTTATAAGGAAGTTTTTATAAAGAGAACACAGTTTAGTCACAATTAAAAATTAACATAAACACATGAAAAACGTTGTCATATTTATAAAATGTTAGAATATAATAGTAAGACTGAGGGTGAAAGAGAGGAGTTTTATGGTTCAAATAAATATACAAAATAGTCAGAAAATGATATCTATGGAAGAATATCTGAAAAAAAGACAGGAAATTAATAGTGCAAAAGAAGGATACTTTCCTAAAGATGGCTACTGTCAGATGGAGTGGAATGTGGCAGCAGCCATGGCAGAGTTAAATATTTAACTTTCAGAAGAATTTTCATGGAAGAATTGTAAAAAAAGTTTATAGATATATAGCAGTACAGGAAGTAAAATCGTAGCAGCTATAGATGCATTTAGAAGTGTTTGGGAGATAGCAGTATCTAAGATAGAAAAGAGAAGGGTACTTCCGTAGAGAAGAAGTAAAAGAATAGCTCCCAATAATGCAATAAAACGTTTGGTTTTTGTGTTCATAGTGGTTGTTCTCCTTTCGATTTGTATCCTTATTATAAGCAGGGAAATAGAGAAAAGCAATGTGTAGTTGGGAAAATAGTAGTTTACGGTTTGGTAAAATTGTTATATAATAGTGGAACAATTGAATTTCTAAAGAGAAGGAGTTTTAACCATGAGTGAAATGAGTTTATTAGAGCAGTGGAGAAATATAGCTTATGACAGAGAGTTATCAAAGGAGCAGCTTGAAAAGTTTTGGGGAACCTACTTTACAATAGAAAAGGAAATTTACGAGCAGCTTTTAGAAACACCAGATGAAGAAGTTCGTGGTACTGTACAAGAGTTGGCGAAGAAGTATGGTCAGGAAGTTCTTACTATGGTTGGATTTTTAGATGGAATCAACGATAGCTTGAAAGTACAAAATCCAATCGAAACGATGACAGAGGATACAGAAGTAAACCTAGTGTTTGATAAGGAATTACTTTATAAAAATATGGTAGATGCGAAGGCTGACTGGCTTTACGAGTTGCCACAGTGGGAAAAGATTTTTGATGAAGAAACAAGAAAGCGTTTATATCGTGAACAAAAACAAGCTGGAACAGTGCGTAAGGGAAAGAAGATTGGAAGAAATGACTTATGTCCATGTGGCAGTGGTAAAAAATATAAAAAATGTTGTGGAAGAAACGCATAGTTTTATAGTCTAATATAATATAGAAAAGAATTTATTGACAAACAAAATTGTAATGCTATAATGAGTGTAAATTCAAAAGGTAATACGATGACGAGACGAGTAGAATGTGGAATACGACAGAGAAGGGAGTCATGGGCTGGAAGCTCCCACGTTATAGAAGCATTTGAAAACTAACTCTGAGTGGCTGAAAACAGCACGGTGATTCCGTTATCATCAAAGAAGTGGTTCTAGCAGTAAAGTCTGCTAGTTCAATTAGGGTGGAACCGCGAGTATATGCCTCGTCCCTTTTGTTATAAAACAAGAGGGATTGAGGCTTTTTATTTTGCAATCGTATCACTGGATAGAGATAGAAGATAAAGGAGAAACTATATGAAAATTACATTAAAAGATGGCTCTTTTAGAGAGTATGCAGAGGCAAAATCCGTTTTTGAAATTGCAATGGATTTAAGTGAAGGGCTTGCTAGAGTGGCAACAGCAGGTGAAATTGATGGGGAAGTTGTAGATTTACGAACAGTAGTAGACAAAGACTGTGCATTAAACATTTTAACTTTCCAAGATGAAAAAGGAAAGGGTGCATTTCGTCATACAGCGTCTCATATTTTGGCACAGGCAGTAAAGCGTTTATACCCAGAAACAAAGTTAGCAATTGGACCATCCGTAGCAGATGGATTCTATTATGATGTGGATAGAGATGTTCCTTTTACAACAGACGATTTGGAGAAAATAGAAAAAGAAATGAAAAAGATTGTAAAGGAAAATCTTCCAATTGAACAATTTACAAAACCTAGAGAAGAAGCATTGGCATATTTTAAAGAAAAAAATGAGATTTATAAAGTAGAATTAATTGAAGACCTACCAGAAGATGAAGAAATTAGCTTCTATTCACAGGGAGAGTTTGTGGATTTGTGTGCAGGACCTCATTTGATGAGTACAAAAGCTGTGAAAGCTTTTAAATTGACAAGCTTAGCTGGTGCATATTGGAGAGGAAGCGAGAAAAATAAGATGCTTCAAAGAATTTATGGAACAGCATTCCCTAAAAAAGCAGAATTAGATGAATATTTGAATATGTTAGAAGAAGCGAAAAAGCGTGATCATAGAAAACTTGGAAAAGAGTTGGGATTGTTTATGATGCGTGATGAGGGACCTGGTTTTCCATTTTTCTTACCAAATGGTATGGTTTTGAAGAACACATTGTTAGATTATTGGAGAGAAATTCATAGAAAAGCAGGCTATGTAGAGATTTCTACACCAATTATGATGAGCCGTCATCTATGGGAGACTTCTGGTCACTGGGCACATTACAAAGAAAATATGTATACAACTGTAATTGATGATGAAGATTTTGCAATTAAGCCTATGAACTGCCCAGGTGGAATTTTAGCTTATCAGTCAGAGCCTCGTTCTTATCGTGACCTTCCACTTAGAATGGGAGAACTTGGAATTGTACATCGTCATGAAAAATCAGGGCAGATGCATGGACTTATGAGAGTGCGTTGCTTTACACAGGATGATGCACATATCTTTATGACTCCAGAACAGGTGAAAGATGAAATCAAAGGAGTTGCACAGCTCATTGATGGTGTATATAAGAAGTTTGGATTTAAGTATCATGTAGAATTGTCTACACGTCCAGAAGATAGTATGGGAAGTGACGAGGACTGGAATTTGGCAACAGATGCACTTCGAGCAGCGTTAGATGACTTAGGACTTCCTTATGTGGTGAATGAAGGAGATGGAGCATTTTATGGTCCTAAGATTGATTTCCACTTAGAGGACTCCATTGGAAGAACATGGCAATGTGGTACAATACAATTGGATTTCCAATTGCCAGTAAGATTTGATTTGGAATATACAGGAGCAGATGGAGAGAAACATAGACCAATTATGATTCATAGAGTTGTATTTGGATCAATTGAACGATTTATTGGAATTCTTATTGAACACTTTGCTGGAGCATTCCCAACATGGTTGGCACCAGTTCAAGTAAAAGTTCTTCCAATTTCTGATAAATATTTAGACTATGCAAATCAAGTGTTGTCTGCATTGAAAGAGGCAGGAATTCGTGCAGAAATCGATACTCGAGCAGAGAAAATTGGATATAAAATTCGAGAAGCACAGATGAAAAAGATTCCTTATATGCTTGTGGCTGGAGCAAAAGAAGAAGAAGAAAAGAAAGTTTCTGTAAGAAGTAGATTTGCTGGAGATGAAGGTCAGAAGAATTTGGATGAATTTATCAAAGATATTCTCTCTGAAATTGAAACAAAAACAATTCGAGAAATTGAAGTAGAGAAAGAATAAAAAATCATTTTATAGGGCATAATGATACTGAATATGTAAAAGGGAGGTATGATTATGCCAGAATTGAAATGTACAGTCCAAACTTGTGTCCATAATACTCAGTTTTTGTGTGCGTTAGATTCTATTGTAGTAGGAGGAGACGAAGCAAAAAATCCAAAGGAAACTCGTTGTGATAGTTTTCAAGAGCGAAAATCCGAAGGAATGATGCAAGGATACAAGTCAGGAAGCGTTAATGCTGTTGGTGAAGGTAAAGTAATGGCTTCTGACAGAAGTAAGATTGATTGTAAGGCTGTAGAGTGTGTTTACAATGAAAGTTGTAAATGTGAGGCAGGAAAGATTAGTGTAGAGGGAAGCAATGCATGTCAAAAGGAAGGAACAGAATGTGCGACCTTTACATGCAGATAATTAAACAGTAGTGCAGGGAAAAGGAGTCATTGTGATGACTTCTTTTTCGGATTATGAAGATTGTTAAAATGAAAGAGGGATGTTAAAAATCCCTCTTCTTGTCTTTAGAACAAGCCTCCATCTAAATCGTAAGGTGTCATCTGATATACATAATAATTTAGCCAGTTTGTATATAAGTTATTGGCATGAGAACGCCAAACTAACTCAGGGTGAATTTCAGGGTCATTATTAGGATAATAATTGTTTGGAATCTGAATTTCTAATCCTTTCGACTGATCACGGCGATACTCAGCATCCAGTGTCATTCGATCATACTCAGGATGTCCCATAACAAAGATTTGCTTACCATCCTTTGACATGCACAAAAATAGGCCAGCTTCTTTAGAATCTGCAAGTATAGTAAGTTCTTCCTTTTCTTCTACCTTGTCTAAAGGAATCTCCGTATGTCTAGAATGTGGTGCATAGAAAATATCATCAAAACCTCGAACAAGAGGAACTTTTCGATCTCTCACATGATGCTTAAAGATACCAAACATTTTTTCTGGCAAAGCAACCTTTTGAATGCCATAATGATGATAAAGTGCAGCCTGAGCTCCCCAACACAGGTGTAAAGTCGATGTGACATGCGTTTTCGTCCAGTCCATAATTTCTTTTAATTCTTCCCAATAGTCCACCTCTTCAAAAGGAAGCTGTTCTACGGGAGCCCCAGTAATAATAAAACCATCAAAGTTTTGATGCTTGATGTCAGAAAACGACTGATAAAATTTATTAATATGGCTTGTAGGTGTATTTTTAGATGTATGACTGGCAACATGAACAAAAATAACATCTACCTGAATTGGTGTATTCGACAATGAGCGTAAAATTTGTAGCTCGGTATCCTCTTTAAGTGGCATCAAATTTAGAAGTGCAATTTTAATCGGACGAATATCCTGATGAATTGCACGAGTCTCATCCATTACGAATATATTTTCTTGTTCTAGTAATTCCTTTGCAGGCAAATCATTTTGTACTCGAATTGGCATAATTATTCCCCTTTGTTCCTTTATTTTCTAAAAATAAGCATAAAGTCATTATACTCTTCTTGTTTAGAAACCGTCAACCAAACAATTCATAACAGAGGAAATGTTTTATGAAAATGGAAGTTTTTTGTGAAAGTTTCCGTATTGACTCTGGATAGGCAAAGTGATAAGATGTTCATTACCGACACATGATATAGTTAGAGTTTTAAATAGAAACACTAAATATAGATAGATTTACAGTTGAAAGGAGCAGACATTGTATGATAAGAGTCATTAAAAAAGATGGGACAAAAGAGGATTTTAATGTACAAAAAGTCGTTGTGGCTGTGAATAAATCTGCCTATCGAGCATTGATTAAGTTTTCCGAAGAGGAGTTAGAATACATTTGCCGTTTTGTTGAAGAAAAGGTACAATCACTTGGGATTCAAGATATTCCAATTGCTGAAATGCACAATGTAGTAGAAGGGGCGTTGGAAAAGGTGAATCCAATGGTAGCAAAAAGTTACCGTGATTATAGAAACTATAAGCAAGATTTTGTACAGATGTTGGATGAGGTATATAAGAAGAGCCAGTCCATTATGTACATTGGAGATAAGGAAAACAGTAATACAGACAGTGCATTAGTTTCCACAAAGAGAAGTTTGATTTTTAATGAGCTTAATAAAGAGCTGTACAAAAAGTTTTTCTTAACAGTAGAAGAGATTCAGGCGATTCGAGAAGGATATATTTATATTCACGATATGTCTGCTCGCCGAGATACGATGAACTGTTGCTTGTTTGATGTAAAGAACGTTTTAAGTGGTGGTTTTGAGATGGGAAATCTCTGGTATAATGAGCCAAAGACATTGGATACAGCATTTGATGTTATTGGTGATATTGTACTTAGTGCTGCAAGTCAGCAGTATGGTGGGTTTACAGTGCCAAGCGTTGATGAAATATTAGAGCCTTATGCAGAAAAGTCACATAAAAAATTATTAGAAAAATATAGAAGTTTAGGTTTGCCAGAAGAAACTGTTCAAGAGATTGCATGGAAAGATTTAGAAAAGGAAATGGAACAGGGATTCCAAGGTTGGGAATATAAGTTTAATTCTGTATCCTCTAGCCGAGGAGATTATCCATTCATCACAGTAACTGCTGGTACAAGAACAAGTATCTATGGAAAGTTAGCAACGATTAAGATGCTAGAAGTTAGAAAAAATGGACAAGGTAAGGAAGGTCACAAAAAACCAGTTTTATTCCCTAAAATTGTATTTTTATATGATGAGAATCTGCATGGACCTGGAAAACCATTGGAAGATGTATTTGAAGCAGGAATTGAATGCTCTAGAAAGACAATGTATCCAGATTGGTTGAGTCTTTCAGGGGAAGGATATGTTCCAAGTATGTATAAGAAGTATGGAAAAATTATCAGTCCGATGGGATGTCGAGCTTTCCTTTCTCCTTGGTATGAGCGAGGTGGTATGACACCAGCAGATGAGCAGGATACCCCTGTATTTGTAGGACGATTTAACATTGGTGCAATTAGTTTACACTTGCCAATGATTTATGCAAAGGCACAGCAAGAGAATAAACCTTTCTTTGAGGTACTTGACTATTATTTGAATTTAATTCGAAGATTGCATCAAAGAACATATGATTATTTAGGAGAGATGAAAGCATCAACGAATCCATTGGCATATTGTGAAGGTGGTTTCTATGGAGGAAATTTGGGGCTTTATGATAAAATCAAACCTCTTCTAAAGGCAGCCACAGCTTCTTTTGGTATCACAGCACTTAATGAGCTTCAACAATTGCACAATAAGAAGTCTTTGGCAGAAGATGGAGCTTTTGCTATTGAAACTCTAGAGTACATTAATAAGAAAGTGGAAGAGTTTAAAAAAGAAGATGGGCATTTATATGCGATTTATGGAACTCCAGCAGAAAATCTATGTGGTGTACAGGTTCAGCAGTTCCGTAAAAAGTATGGAATTGTTGAAAATGTTTCAGACAGAGAGTATGTAAGTAATAGCTTCCATTGTCATGTAACGGAAGATATTACACCAATTGAAAAGCAAGATTTAGAAGGTAGATTTTGGAATTTAAGTAATGGAGGAAAAATCCAGTACGTAAAATATCCAATTAGTTATAATGTAGAGGCAGTAAAAGCGTTGGTAAGACGTGCGATGGAAAAAGGGTACTATGAAGGTGTAAACCTTTCTTTATCATATTGTGATGATTGTGGACATGAAGAGTTGGATATGGATGTATGTCCAAAATGTGGAAGCAAGAATTTGACAAAAATAGATCGTATGAATGGATACCTTTCTTATTCGAGAGTAAAAGGAGATACACGTCTCAACGATGCGAAGATGGCCGAAATTGCGGAAAGGAAAAGTATGTAACATGCGTTATCATAATATCACAAAAGATGATATGCTCAACGGAGATGGGTTAAGAGTTGTATTGTGGGTATCAGGATGTGCCCATGGATGTAAACAGTGTCAAAATCAGATTACATGGGATCCAAATGGAGGCTTGCTATTTGATGAAAAGGCAAAGGAAGAGCTTTTTGAACAATTAGAGAAATCTTATATTACAGGGATTACATATAGTGGAGGAGATCCATTATTTTTGGGAAACCGAGAGGAGATTACAAAGTTAGCAAAGGAAATCAGAGAGAGATTTCCCGAGAAGACACAGTGGCTTTATACAGGGTATGAGTGGCATGAGATTCAAGATGAACCAATTCTTTCTTATTTGGATGTAATCGTAGATGGCAAATTTGAAGTAGATAAAAAAGACTCTAAACTTCATTGGAAGGGTAGCTCTAATCAAAATGTGATAGATGTACCAGATAGTTTAAAAATGGGAAAAATTGTACTTCATAGTTCTTAAAGTAGTAGGGTCGGATGCAGTTTGCAGGATTGCGTCCGACCTGTTTTCGTGTTAAAATGACAAAAAAAGAAAAGGGGAGAAAGATGAAACGAATTGCAAAATTTCATAAAGTAAGTTTAGAACAATTTAAAAAAGATTGGATAGATACATTTGGAATAGAGGAAGATGAGAAAATACAACAAATCTATGATGCAATTTCACTTCCAAGGAGAGCTACAGCAGGCTCAGCAGGATATGATTTCTTTGCTCCAATTCAAATCGTATTGAACCCAGAGGAAACGGTAAAAATTCCTACAGGTATTCGAGTGGAAATGGAGCCTGAATGGGTATTAAAGTGCTATCCAAGGAGTGGACTTGGATTTAAATATCGTCTACAAATGAATAATACAGTAGGAATTATTGATAGTGATTATTTTTATTCTGATAATGAAGGACATATGTTTGCAAAAATTACAAATGATACAAAAGAAGGCAAAATCGTAGATATTGCACAGGGTGAGGGATTTATGCAAGGAATTTTTGTAGAGTATGGAATTACAATTGATGACGATGTAACAGAAATCAGAAATGGTGGATTAGGAAGTACTACAAAGAAAAGATAAATTTGTGGTGCAGGCATGAAAGCAATGCCTTCGCCTGCACAAGATTAGTTCAATTTCACATTTAGATAGTTTCTTCCAGATAAAGTTTTGTTGAAAGCAAGAAAGCAGAAGATTAAAATACATCCAGCAAGGAAACCAATCCAATTGAAAAATGCTGTCAAAAGAAGTAGTAAAAGACGCATAAATTTTAGAGCATATCCTAGCTCAAAGTTTGGTTGTGTATAATTTGCAACAGCGACAAATGCCATATAGAGCATTACCTCTGAATTAAACCATCCTGACTGAACGGCAAATTCTCCGAGAACAAGTCCAGCAATGACACTAAGAGGTGTACTTAGCATACTAGGTGTATTTAAGGCAGCCAGACGTAATCCGTCGATACACAACTCTAAAATAAAAAGTTGTAAGATGATAGGAATATTAATCACATCCCGAATCATAGTGAATTCAAACATCTCAGGAATCCAGTTGGGATTTTGAATAAACAATAAATAGACTGGTGTTAAAAATACAGTCAGAAAGGTAATAATCCCACGTGAAATTTTTAAATACAGTCCAGTAATTGTTGGGAAATAGTAGTCATTTGCTTCCTCTATCATATCTAAGATGGAGGTAGGTAAGATTAAAGCAGATGGCGAGTTGTCAATTAAGATTACTACTTTTCCTTCGAGCAAACAAGCAGCGGCTGTATCAGGGCGTTCTGTAAATTTATATTTTGGGAAAGGATTGAACCACTTACGTTTGAACATTGCTTCTGCAAGAGTTTCCTGACTCATTTTAAGGTCTGTTTTCTGAATAGATGCAATTCGCTCTTGAATGGTCTTTAAAAGTGCCTGGTCTACTCGGTCAGAAAGATAGCAGATTGCAATATCGGTTTGTGTAGAAGCTCCTACTTCCTTCATTTCCATTATTAAGTGTGGGTCACGAATTCGTCTACGCATTAAAGCGGTATTAAATACGATAGTTTCAACAAAACCATCCCGAGAGCCTCGAAGGGCTTTGTCTTTTTCTGGTTCAGATACGCTTCTGGCAGGGTAAGTTCTGCAATCAATCCCAATACAGGTATCATATCCTTCTATGAACAGACAGACTACGCCAGAAAGGACATTTTGAAGTACTTGATTAAAATCCTGAAAAACATCTACCTCCGCATAGGAGATATGTTTTTTAACAAATTCTTGTACATTAGAGGGCATATCTGTTGGTTGAATAGATAACAAAGAGTCTAGCAATTTTAACATGGCTTCATCTTTCATAAAGCCATCTATGAAGTAAAAGGTAGCTCTTTTTCCTCCAATTTCAATTTCCCTCTTTATAAGATCAAAACTTTGTTCAATAGGAAGGAGCTGTTCCATGTGATTTATATTTTCATCAAAGGAACTGCAAATTTGTTTTATGTTTTTTTCTTCCATAGAGTTAATTCCTTTCCACATCCCATTTTGTATGATTTCTAGTTAGCGTTTCCATTTATTTTGAAAATATACATGGGAAGTTTTTCGTTTCAATACAAGAATATAAATAATAAAAATAAAGATTATAGGAGGAGTACAATGATAGAGTATGTAATTACAGTAAATAGTACTGTCGATATGCCAAAGCAGTGGCTAAGAGAAAGAAATGTTACGGTGGTACCCCTAAAGTATACAATTGATGGAGAAACATATCCTGATATGGAAGGGCTTTCTTCAAAAGAATTTTTTGATAAATTAAGAAGTGGGAAAACATCTGTTACCTCACAGGTGAATCCAGAAGAAGCAAAGGTAATCTGGGAGCCGTTTTTAAAGGAGGGAAAAGACATTTTGCACTTATCATTCTCCTCTGGATTAAGTGGAACTTATAATAGTATGAGAATTGCAGCAGATGAGCTATTAGAAGAATACCCAGATGCACAAATAGTTGTAATAGATACACTTTGTGCATGTATGGGGGAAGGGTTACTTTTGCATAAGGCACTTCAATTAAAGAACCAGGGAAAGACACTAGATCAAGTGCAAGAATGGGTAGAAAAAAATAAATTGCATGTTTGTCATAATATTACGGTAGATGATTTAAATCATCTGCATCGTGGAGGAAGATTATCTAAAACATCAGCAATTTTAGGTACTATGGTGCAGATAAAACCAATCATTCACGTAGATAATGATGGAAAGTTACAAGTAATCGGAAAAGAAAGAGGAAGAAAAAAATCATTAAATAAAATTGTAGATATGGCAGCCGAGCAGGCGAAAGGATGGGATAATGATTTAATCCTCATAACACATGGTGACTGCATAGAAGACGCACAATATTTAGCAAAGCGTGTTCAAGAAAAAATGGGAATTGAGAATATATTAATCCATAATATTGGTACCGTAATAGGAAGCCATACAGGTCCTGGAGTAGCAGCAGTATTTTGTATGGGAGAACGCAGATAAAAGTAAAAGGAAGGCTCTCTATCTAGGAAGCCTTCCCTTTTTGGTGTAATTTTTTACATTGTTATAATTCCAAGTGCATTTAATATAGAGCTAATTAAAATAGCTAAAAGAAAGATAGGTGCAATCCATTTAATCATGAAGCTAAACATTGCTTTGTTTTTAAATGTTTCTGTTCCTGAAATTTCTACTTCATCAATAATAGCTTTTGGTTTGATTACAAATCCAACAAAAATACAAGTAAGAAGAGCAACAATAGGCATGAGAACGCTGTTACTAATAAAATCCATTGCATCAAGTATTGACATACCTAGAGGTTGGATAAAATCTAAAACACCAAAACCTAGAGAAGTAGGTATTCCAATTAATAAAGAATATATTAGAACAAGAATACAAGTAAATGTACGAGACCACTTAAATTTGTCCATTAATATAGAAACAATAGTCTCCATAAGAGAGATAGAAGATGTAACAGCTGCAAAAAATACTAAAATAAAAAATACAGTACCTAGAACGGAACCAAAAGGAATACTTGCAAAAACTTTTGGAAGCGTAATAAACATAAGTCCAGCACCAGCATTTAAAGCAGACTCATCTCCTCCTGAGAAAATAAAAACAGAAGGAACAATCATCAAACCAGCAAAGAAAGCGAAACCAGTATCAAAAAGCTCGATATTGTGGACGGCACTCTCTAAATTTGTATTTTTAGGCATGTAAGAACCATATGTAATCATAATTCCCATTGCCAGGGACATGGAGTAAAATAGTTGCCCCATTGCAGATAAAACTGTCATGATAGAAAAATTGGACATATTTGGCAAAATATAATATTTAACTCCTTCTATTGCTCCGTCCATGGTTAAAACATAAAGTGCGATACCTACGGTTAAAACAGCAAGGATAGGCATCATAATTTTACTTACTTTTTCAATTCCTTTCTCAACGCCAAATAGTACAACTAATGTAGTAAGAGCAATAAAACATGTAAACCAAAGGATTGGTTGCTGTGCATTTGTAATAAAATCATTAAAATAAGTATCTTGTGCAGTGACATTTGCTCCTACAGTTAAAAAAGCAGAAAAATATTTTAATACCCAGCCTCCAATAACAGAATAATATGGAAGAATAATAATAGGAACTAGTGCAGCTAAGATGCCTAAAAATCCAAATCGCTGATCGAGCTTTTTAAAGGCTTCAATAGCACTTAATCCTGTTTTTCGTCCAATTGCAATCTCAGCTATCATTAAGGTAAAACCGAAAGTGACTGCAAGAACAATGTAGCAAACTAGAAAGGTTCCCCCACCATATTTAGCGGCGAGATAAGGAAATCGCCAAATATTTCCCAATCCGATTGCAGAACCAGCAGCGGCAAGAATAAAACCTACCTTCCCTGAGAAATTACTTCGTTTTGTTTCCATAAATTATGTACCTCCTCAAATAAAAATTCCTTTAGAGCATCAAAAAAACAGAGTACACTCTATAATTTCTAATATTATGACATGAATTGTCAAAAGATACAAGAAAAAAATAAAAAAATAATTGACGTAATAAAAAAAACGTGTTAAAGTATGACATGTGTAAAGTAGAAAATAAAGTAGAGTATCCACTCTCACCATAGCACAATAGAGTGACTATTGGTTTGATATTGTTATCTGATAAGCAAGACAGTCTTGCGAGTTTCTGATGCATTTGAAGGAGTGGGTAGAGTGTTCACTCTTTTTTTGTGCTTTCACAGGAGAAACCTAAGGGAAATTCATTTGACGGAGGTATACGACAATTAGCGATTTAATGATTAACGAGCAGATCAGAGATAGAGAGGTGCGTCTGATTGGCGAGGATGGGGAACAATTAGGAATTATGTCATCCAGAGATGCTATGAAATTAGCATTAGAGGCAAATCTGGATCTTGTAAAGATTGCACCAACAGCAAAACCACCGGTTTGCAAAATTATCGATTACGGTAAGTATAAGTATGAACAAACAAGAAAAGAAAAAGAAGCGAAAAAGAAGCAGAAGACCGTAGAGGTAAAAGAAGTACGTTTATCACCGAATATTGATACCAACGACCTGAACACAAAGGTGAACAATGCGAAGAAGTTCATTGCGAAAGGAAATAAGGTAAAAGTAACCTTACGGTTTCGTGGAAGAGAGATGGCACATGTGCAGCAAAGCAAGCACATTTTAGATGATTTTGCACAGATGCTAGAAGAAGTAGCAACGATTGAAAAGCCAGCAAAATTAGAAGGACGCAGTATGAGTATGGTTTTAACTGAAAAACGTTAAAATAAAAATATGGACATAAAGTCCCAGGCAGTACATTAAAGGAGGAATTTATCATGCCAAAAATTAAGACAAATAGAGCGGCAGCTAAACGCTTCAAAAAGACAGGTACAGGAAAACTGAAAAGAAATAAAGCTTACAAACGTCATATCCTAACAAAAAAATCTACAAAGAGAAAGAGAAATCTTAGACAATCAGCAGTGACTGATGCAACAAATGTAAAGAGCATGAAGAAGGTATTACCATATCTGTAAGATTTTTTGAAGTAATAAGAGGAGGACTAAGAAATGGCAAGAATTAAAGGCGGAATGAAAGCCAAAAGAAGACATAATAGAACATTGAAATTAGCAAAAGGTTATAGAGGAGCACGTTCAAAACAGTACAGAGTAGCAAAACAGTCTGTTATGAGAGCGTTGACATCTTCTTACGCAGGAAGAAAACAGCGTAAACGTCAGATGCGTCAGCTTTGGATTGCACGTATCAACGCAGCTGCAAGAATGAATGGATTATCTTACAGCAAATTTATGCATGGATTAAAAGTTGCAGGTGTAGATATGAACAGAAAAATGCTTGCAGAACTTGCTGTAAATGATAGAGAAGGGTTTGCTACATTAGCAGAATTAGCAAAATCTAAACTTGCATAATTATGAACATAAAAAAGGTAGCACGAAGTATGAGAAAGTACTTGGTGCTACTTTTTTGTCTAGTTTATATATTATTTCAAATAATTTTAAAGCTGATATATAATGAAGAAGGGGTGATATAATGTTTGATAAAAATTTGTGCCATGTCAGGTGTATTAAAGAATTAGATATACAAAAATATCTCCAATCATATAATTATGACTGGAGATATTTTTGTACATATAAGATGCGGAAGATGGGACTTGAACCCACACGATCGCATTGATCACAAGATCCTTAGTCTTGCTCGTCTGCCAATTCCGACACTTCCGCAAACCGTAGTATGTAGAATTTATTACATATTACGTTGCTTATAATACTATAAATACCTTTCTATGTCAATATCTTTTTTTAAAATTAAGGGCTTCTTTGTGTATGATTTTATAGAAAAAGTATATACTGCGTATATTAAAGTAAAATTGGGAGGGAGTCATGAAAAGAAAAAAAGAGTATAAGAAAGAGTTGAAAGCGTTGCAAAATCAAATTGGAGAGCTACAAAGAAAATGGCACGAAATGAACCTCCCAGTTATGATAATTTTTGAAGGGCGTGATTCAAGAAGCAGGGGGATACAAATAGCCCAATTAGTACGAAGTTTAGACCCAAGAGGTTTTAGAGTTCATATGATACAGAAGGAAAGAAAAGAAGAGTTATTATACCCTTTTTTATGGAGATATTGGAAAACACTTCCTGAAAAAGGAAGTATAGCTATTTATGATGGAAGTTGGTATCAAAGAAGAAAAGGGATGAAGAAACAAGAGTATATAGAATCTATTCGTATATTTGAAAAGCAGCTTACAGATGATGGAACGATAGTAATTAAATTTTATTTAAAAACGAAAGAAGAAAAAGATGTATTACAAGATATCAATATAACCAAAATTCCTTGGCACATAATAGATGCAAACGATTGGCGTTATGCCGCACTGAAAATTCATAAAATCATCTTGGGGCAATTAAAGACTGGAGAAAAGCAGTATAAAAAACGTTTGAAAGAGTTACAAAAACGATTGGAAGTATTACGTGCAGAAAGTTATATGAAAAAACTTCCAATTGTAATTGCATTTGAAGGTTTTGATGCTGCAGGGAAGGGCGGAGCAATTAAACGTTTGACAGAAAGGCTAGACCCTAGGGGATATATAGTAAACCCAACAGCAGCACCAAATTCTCTGGAAAAATCACATCATTATTTATGGAGATTTTGGTGTGCAGCTCCAAAAGCAGGGCATATAGCAATTTTTGATCGTACTTGGTATGGACGAGTTCTTGTAGAGCGAATAGAGGGGTTTTGTACACAAGATGAATGGATGCGTGCATATGAAGAGATTAATGAAATGGAAGAAGAATGGAGAAAGGCAGGCGTTCTTGTAATTAAATTTTGGATACAAATTGATAAAGAGGAGCAAAAACGTAGATTTGAAGAACGAGAAAATAATCCAAATAAACGATGGAAAATTACCCCTGAGGATTGGAGAAATCGTGAAAAGTGGGAGGAATATGAAAGTGCAGTCAAAGAAATGTTATGTAAAACTTCGACAGAGAGTATTCCTTGGATTTTAATAGATGGGAATGATAAAAAATATGCACGATTAAAAATATTAGAAACGGTGATTGATGGAATTGAAAAAAATTTAATAGAAATAAAAAGGAAATAGAATATTTACACAGAATATTATATTAAGAGGGATATTAATTTTTGGAGGATAGGAATGTATTATTCTGAAGATATCGTAGAAGAAGTAAGATTGAAAAATGACATCGTTGATGTGATTTCTGGATATGTCAGATTGCAGAAAAAGGGAAATTCTTATTTTGGACTTTGCCCATTTCATAACGAAAAATCACCTAGTTTCTCCGTAAGTCGAGAAAAGCAGATGTATTATTGCTTTGGTTGTGGTGCAGGAGGAAATGTTTATCGCTTTTTGATGGATTATGAGAATTTTTCATTTGTAGAGGCATTGAAGGTTCTTGCAGAACGAGCAGGAGTAGAGCTGCCACAGATTGATAATTCCAAACAAGCAAGGGATAAGGCAGATAGAAGAGCATTACTTTTGGAAATTAATAAATTGGCAGCACAATATTTTTATGTCCAACTTCGAGCCTCACAAGGAGAGAGGGCGTATCGTTACCTAAAGGAGCGAGAGCTATCGGAGGAAACGATGCATGCATTTGGACTTGGATATGCAAATAAGACAAGCGATGATTTATTCCAATATCTGAAAAGTAAAGGCTATGAAGAAGAAATGATTCGTCAAGCTGGATTAATTAGTAGTGATGAGAAGCAAGGTGTTTATGATAAGTTCTGGAATCGTGTGATGTTTCCTATTATGGATGCAAACCATCGAGTGATTGGCTTTGGTGGTCGAGTGATGGGCGATGGAAAGCCGAAGTATCTTAATTCTCCAGAAACGGAGATTTTTGATAAAAGTAGGAATTTATATGGGTTGAACCGTGCCAGAGTATCTAG
>JAHLFA010000016.1 GCA_018883985.1 Candidatus Ruminococcus intestinipullorum
AATTTTTATTATTTCACAAAAAAAGTAGTATTTAACATTTTGTTAAATACTACTTTTTAATACTTTTATTATACTGTTGCAATATCAATCAATGTAAGCTTTTTAATATCTGTATTTTCTAAGCTTGTAATTAATGCTTCTGCTGTATCTATTGCTGTCAATACATGCACACCTGTTTCAATTGCATTTCTTCGAATAATAAATCCGTCTTTTGAATGCTCTGCTCCTTGTGCTGGAATATCAATAATCAAGTCGATTTCATGTCCTAAAATTAAATCAAGCACATTTGGAGATTCTTGTTCTATCTTGCGAACTGGAATTGCCTTTACTCCAGCTTCATTTAAAGCTCTTGCTGTTCCACTTGTTGCAAAAATACGATATCCAATCTTTTCAAATCTACGACCAATTTCTACTGCTTCAGCCTGATCCTCATCTCGAACTGTCATAATCATATTTTTATGTTTTGGCAATTTAAGTCCAGCTCCTAAAAATGCCTTATACAATGCTTCATCAAATGTTTTTGCAATACCTAAACACTCTCCAGTTGATTTCATTTCAGGTCCTAAACTAATATCAGCCCCACGAATCTTCTCAAATGAGAATACTGGCATTTTTACAGCAACATAATCAGCTTCTGGCTGTAATCCTGGTGTATATCCAAGCTCTTTAATTTTGCTTCCGATGATTACCTTAGATGCCAATGGAACAATTGGAATTCCTGTTACTTTACTAATATATGGCACTGTACGACTAGAACGAGGATTTACCTCAATTACATAAACATCGTCCTCTCCACATACAATAAACTGAATATTAATCAATCCTACAACGTGTAATGATTTTGCCAATCTTCTTGTATACTCAGCGATTTTTTCTTTCGCTTTCTGTGTCAAGCTCTGTGCTGGATATACAGAGATACTATCTCCAGAGTGAATTCCTGCTCTTTCAATATGCTCCATAATTCCTGGAATTAAAATGTCTTCTCCATCACATACAGCATCTACTTCGATTTCTTTTCCTTGCAAATATTTATCCACAAGGATTGGGTGATCTTGTGCAATACGGTTAATAATACCAATGAACTCATCTATATCATGATCATTAATTGCAATCTGCATTCCCTGACCACCTAATACATAGGAAGGTCTTACCAATACAGGATATCCTAATCTATTAGCAACCTCTTTTGCCTCTTCTGCTGTAAATACAGTCCCTCCTGTAGGACGTGGAATTTCACATTCTTCTAAGATTGCATCAAATAACTCTCTATCCTCAGCTTTATCCACATTTTCTGCGGATGTTCCTAAAATTGGCACACCCATTTTCATCAAAGCTTCTGTCAACTTGATAGCTGTCTGTCCACCGAACTGTACAACAGCACCGTCTGGCTTTTCAATATCTACAATACTCTCTACATCTTCTGGTGTAAGAGGTTCAAAATACAACTTATCTGCAATATCAAAGTCCGTACTTACTGTTTCTGGGTTGTTATTTACAATAATTGTTTCAAATCCTTCTTTTGCAAATGCCCAAGTACAATGTACTGAGCAGAAGTCGAACTCAATTCCCTGACCAATACGAATTGGTCCGGAACCTAAAACTAAGACTTTTTTCTTGTCTTTTGTTTCTTCTACTTCATTTTCACTACCATATACAGAATAATAATATGGTGTTTCTGCTGCAAACTCTGCTGCACAAGTGTCTACAATCTTATATGCTGCAACGATACCATTGTCATGACGCATTTTGTGAATTTCACGCTCTGTTTTCCCTGTTAATCTTGCAATTACAGTATCTGGGAATTCCATACGTTTTGCTTCTTTTAATAAATCTACTGTTAACTCTTGCGTTTTTAGAGCTTGTTCCATCTCCACTAAAATTGCAAATTTATCAATAAACCATTCATCAATCTGTGTAATTGCATGAATTTTTTCATAGCTAATTCCACGACGAACTGCCTCTGCAATTCTCCACATACGCATATCATCAACAATTTCCAACTCTTCTATTAGTTCTTCTTCTGAAAGACCTGTGAAATCGTAAGACATTAAGCTATCCACATGTTGTTCCAAAGAACGGATTGCTTTCATCAATGCTCCCTCGAAGTTATCGCAAATACTCATAACTTCTCCAGTTGCTTTCATCTGTGTTGTCAATGTTCTCTTTGCACTGATGAACTTATCAAATGGAAGTCTTGGCAACTTCACGACACAGTAATCCAACATTGGTTCAAAACTTGCATATGTTTTCTGTGTAATCGCATTTTTAATTTCATCTAATGTATATCCGAGTGCAATTTTTGCTGCCACTTTTGCAATTGGGTAACCTGTTGCTTTGGATGCCAATGCTGAAGAACGGCTTACACGTGGATTCACCTCAATAACACAATATTCAAATGTTTCTGGATGCAGTGCATACTGTACATTACAGCCTCCAGTAATATTAAGCTCGCTAATAATATTCAATGCAGATGTACGAAGCATCTGATACTCTTTATCACCTAATGTCTGAGATGGTGCAACAACGATACTATCTCCTGTATGCACTCCAACTGGATCGATGTTTTCCATATTACATACTGTAATAC
>JAHLFA010000017.1 GCA_018883985.1 Candidatus Ruminococcus intestinipullorum
CTCCAGTCTTGTAGATTTGGGTCTGGACAATCAAGGTGTAAACATTCGCAAACAACTTGTGCGAGATTTTCTTTTTCCATTGCAAGTGGGGCTTCGTATAAATATTCTACATCCAAATTTTGTAATACGTGATTTGCTTTAATATTACAGAAAAGGGAAATTTTGTCTTTGATTCCTTTATCTAATGGATATTCGGAACGGCATACAATAATATCTGGTTGTATTCCCATTCCCTGAAGTTCTTTCACACTAGCTTGTGTGGGCTTCGTTTTCATTTCTTGAGATGCACGTAAATAGGGAATCAAGGTAACGTGAATAAGAATTGCGTTCTCTCGTCCTATTTCATGCTGGAATTGTCGAATAGATTCTAAGAAAGGTTGGCTCTCAATATCGCCTACAGTTCCCCCTACCTCAATAATAGCAATTTCTGTATCTTTAGAAGAAGGGTTACGATAAAATCTGTCTTTAATTTCATTGGTAATATGAGGAATTACTTGTACAGTTCCACCTCCAAAATCGCCACGACGTTCTTTTTGTAGGACAGACCAGTAAATTTTTCCTGTAGTAACATTGGAATATTTTGTAAGGCTCTCGTCAATAAAACGTTCGTAGTGACCTAAATCCAAATCGGTTTCGGCTCCATCATCCGTTACAAATACTTCTCCATGTTGGATGGGATTCATGGTACCAGGATCGATGTTAATATAGGGATCAAATTTTTGCATTGTCACGGTATAACCTCTTGCTTTGAGAAGACGACCAAGAGATGCTGCGGTAATACCTTTTCCAAGACCAGAAACAACGCCTCCAGTAACAAAAACATATTTTACTGCCATAAGTATTCCTCCTTGTATATATAATGTGAAAAATATTAAAAAAAGAGTATACACCAATACCTAAAAAAATTTCAAGGATAAAATATTGGAAAAAAGAAAAATGTCGTCAAGAAGAGCAAAAGCTATTCATTGACGACATTGTCTTAGTATAACGTTATGCGTGATTATTTGTTTCTAGCACGGCTTCACAAGTTACTTGTACCCCTAATCGTTTGAAGATACGAATATCTACATCTGAAAGCATCACAGAGGTATGAGCTTGACATCCTGCTAGCTTAGGAAGTTGTTCTAGGGCAAGTTTTGCATCAGGATTTGAAGCTGCACTTGCAGAAAGTGCAATTAGAACTTCATCTGTGTGTAATCTTGGATTTTTGCTCTTTAAATAATCAACTTTTAATTTTTGAATTGGTTCAATGGACTCTGGAGAAATAATATGAACTTCATGCTCTATTCCTGCTAAATCTTTCAAAACATTTAAAAGTAGTGCGGCAGAAGAACCTAATAAATTGCCAGTTTTTCCTGTAATAATATGTCCATTTTCTAATTCAAGTGCAGCAGCTGGAGTTCCACTTTCCTTTGCACGGTCAAGTGCAGCGGCAACAACATGACGGTCAGCAATTGTAATTCCAGCTTGATTCATGAGTAATTCAATTTTTTGTGCCACTTCTTCAGAGCATGTCCCTTTTAAGAGTGAATTTAAGGAATCATAGTAACGGCGAATGATTTCTTGCTTGGAAGCTTCCTGACATACAGAATCATCGCAGATACAGTTTCCTGCCATATTGACTCCCATATCCGTAGGAGATTTGTATGGGCTTTTTCCATATATTTTTTCAAAAATTGTATTAAGAACTGGGAAAATTTCTACATCTCTATTGTAGTTTACTGTTGTTTTTCCATATGCTTCTAAGTGGAAAGGGTCAATCATATTGATATCATTTAAATCAGCTGTGGCAGCCTCATAAGCAAGATTTACAGGATGTTTGAGTGGAAGATTCCATACAGGGAAAGTTTCAAATTTTGCATAACCTGCATGAATTCCTCTTTTATGCTCATGATAAAGTTGTGAGAGACAAGTTGCCATTTTTCCACTTCCAGGTCCAGGTGCAGTAATAATTACAAGAGGACGAGATGTTTCGATATAGTCGTTTTTTCCATAACCTTCATCACTGACAATAAGAGGAATATTTGATGGATATCCGTGTATACAATAATGTAAATAAACACGAATTCCCATATTTTCCAAACGATGTTTGAATAGGGAAGCACTTTCCTGTCCAGAGTATTGTGTAATAACAACGCTTCCAACAAAAAGACCATTTTCACGATAGGAATCCATTAATCGCAATACATCTGTGTCATAGGTTATTCCTAAATCACCACGAATTTTATTTTTTTCAATATCTTTCGCACTAATTACTATGACGATCTCAGCCTGGTCACTAAGCTGTTTCAAAAGTCGCAGTTTGCTATCAGGAGCAAATCCAGGCAAAACTCGAGCAGCATGATAATCATCAAAAAGCTTTCCTCCAAATTCTAGGTAAAGCTTATTATCAAATTGATTGATTCGCTCTCGAATATGCTCAGACTGCATTTTTAAATACTTTTCATTATCAAATCCAATTTTCATTTTTCATTCCTCATTCTATAGTATATGTTGGTTTACTGATACAGTATACTATAAGATAGGATGAGTTTACAATATTTTCATAATGTTTTTATTGATTTATGGGAAAGCTGTACTTATAATGGGGATAGTGGACTTTAGGAGGAAAAGAATGGATAATCAAAACAACAGAGAAAACAAAAACAATCCTAAAAATAATCGTCAAGGCTGGGGCATTATTTTGATTACAACCTTGCTTACCATGTTCATTGTTTTGGGGTTATATTCCATGATACAGGGAGGTAATCTTGAGGAAATCAGCTATGATAAATTCTTAAAAATGGTAGATGATGGAGAGGTTGAAAAAGTTACGATCGATTCTACCAGAATTTATATTACATTAAACGAAGAAGCAAGAAAAGAACACTTTAAAGAGCTTACGAATGGCAACGAGGGAGCGGCACAGCTTCTAAGTCAATTCGAGCAGAGAAATTCACAAGAACCTGAACCTGATTATTACACAGGTGTTGTCCGAGATGACACACTTTCACAGCGATTATTTGACGCAGGTGTAGAGTATGGTCAGCATATTCCAGATACAACATCATCATTCCTTTTTGAGATTTTCTTAACATTGGTACTTCCAATTCTTATGATTGTAGTTTTATTTAACTTCTTTATAAAACGGATGTCAAAAGGCGGCGGTATGATGGGAATTGGAAAAAGCAATGCGAAGATTTATGTGGAGAAGCAAACTGGAGTGACTTTTCAAGATGTGGCAGGAGAGGATGAAGCGAAAGAATCTTTGCAGGAAATTGTAGATTTTCTTCATAATCCAGGGAAGTACACAGGAATTGGAGCAAAGCTTCCAAAAGGTGCATTGTTAGTAGGACCACCAGGAACAGGTAAAACATTGCTTGCAAAAGCAGTAGCTGGAGAAGCAAAAGTACCGTTTTTCTCATTATCTGGCTCTGCGTTTGTGGAGATGTATGTAGGAGTGGGAGCCTCTCGTGTACGTGATTTATTTAAAGAAGCACAGCAAATGGCACCTTGTATCGTGTTTATTGATGAGATTGATGCAATTGGAAAAAGTAGAGATAATGCGATGGGAAGCAATGACGAGCGTGAACAAACACTTAATCAGTTGCTTGCAGAGATGGATGGATTTGATACTAACAAAGGATTGTTGTTACTTGCAGCAACAAATCGTCCAGAAATTCTAGACCCAGCACTTCTTCGTCCAGGTCGATTTGATAGACGAATCATTGTAGATAAGCCAGATTTAAAAGGGCGTGTTGACATACTAAAGGTGCATGCAAAGGATGTGAAGATGGATGAAACTGTAGATTTAGAAGCAATCGCTTTGGCTACGTCTGGTGCAGTTGGATCGGATCTTGCAAATATGATTAATGAAGCTGCAATTAACGCAGTAAAGCATGGTAGAAATGTAGTAAGTCAAAAAGACCTGTTTGAGGCTGTGGAAGTAGTTTTAGTCGGAAAAGAGAAAAAAGACAGAATTATGAGCGAAGAAGAAAGACGAATTGTTTCTTACCATGAAGTTGGGCATGCATTAGTAAGTGCATTGCAAAAGGATGCAGAACCTGTACAGAAGATCACAATTGTTCCTAGAACAATGGGAGCATTGGGATATGTAATGCAAACTCCAGAAGAGGAAAAATTCCTAAATACAAAAAAAGAGTTAGAAGCAATGCTTACAGGAATGCTTGCAGGTCGTGCTGCAGAAGAAGTTGTATTTGAAACGGTTACTACAGGAGCTTCTAATGATATAGAGAAGGCTACTAAGATTGCCAGAGCTATGATTACACAGTATGGAATGTCTGAAAAATTTGGTTTGATTGGTCTAGAATCTGTTCAAAGTAAATATTTAGATGGACGTCCAGTTTTGAATTGTGGTGAAGCGACTGCAGCAGAAATTGACGCAGAAGTTATGAAAATGTTGAAAAGTGCTTATGAAGAGGCAAAACGTCTTTTAATAGAAAATAGAGAAGCACTGGATAAGATTTCAGAGTTCCTTATTGAAAAAGAAACAATTACAGGGAAAGAATTTATGAAGATTTTCCATGAAGTAAAAGGAATTGAAGAGCCACAAGAGGGACAAGAAAAGAAAGAATCAAGAATTGCCATGAGGCAGGTTGAAAAAGAGGAAGAGATTCAATAGAAGAAAAAGAACAGGATGAGTTTCATCTTGTTCTTTTTTTTGAAAGCAATTATAATAGACGTATGGAAAATTATAATTTTGATATACAAGAAGAATTAAAGAAGTTGCCTACAAAACCAGGTGTCTACATTATGCATGATGAGAAAGACCATATCATCTATGTAGGAAAGGCTATTAATTTAAAGAATAGAGTTCGACAATACTTTCAAACTAGCCGAAATAAGGGGGTGAAAATCGAGCAGATGGTCACACATATTCGAAGATTTGAATATATTGTGACCGATTCGGAGTTAGAAGCTCTTGTCTTAGAATGTAATTTGATAAAAGAACATCGTCCAAAATATAATACGATGTTAATGGATGATAAGACATATCCATTCATTAAGGTAACTACTGGGGAGGAGTTTCCTAGAATATTACTTACGAGAAGGATGCTAAAAGACAAAGCGAAGTATTTTGGACCATATACAAGTGGGCAAGCGGTGAGAGATACGATAGATTTATTGCATAAATTGTACCATGTAAGGACATGTAATCGAAATTTACCGAAAGATATAGGGAAAGAGCGACCATGTTTAAACTATCATATTAAGCAATGTGAAGCACCTTGTCAGGGGTATATTTCAAAAGAAGAGTATGCAAAATCAATCAATGAAGTAATTCGATTTTTAAATGGGAATTTTGATGATATTATCAAAGAATTGGAAAGAAAAATGGAGGAGGCATCCGAAGAACTGCTTTTTGAAAAGGCAATTGAATATAGGGAATTGTTAAGCAGTGTAAAAAAAATAGCACAGAAGCAGAAGATTACAGATAGCAGTGGTGAAGATAGAGATATTCTTGCAGTTGCTTCAGAAGGGGAGGATGCTGTTGTACAAGTGTTTTTCATTCGAGGCGGTCGTTTGATAGGACGAGATCATTTTTATTTAAGGATTTCAAAGGGAGAAAGTCAAGGTAGTATCCTAGATAGCTTCATGAAGCAATATTATGCTGGAACACCATTTATTCCAAGTGAAGTAATGATTCCAGTTGAATTAGAGGAAATGGAACTTCTTGAAGAATGGTTAAGTTCTAAACGAGGTGGTAAGGTAACTATACGGGTTCCACAAAAAGGGAAAAAAGAAAAATTAGTAGAACTTGCAGCAAATAATGCCATGCTTGTATTAAGCAAAGATAAAGAGCGAATGAAGCGAGAAGAAGGAAGAACTATTGGAGCTGTAAAAGAAATAGAAAAGCTTTTAGGATTAACAGATATTTATAGAATGGAAGCATATGATATTTCCAATACAAATGGCTTTGAATCTGTTGGTTCTATGGTTGTATACGATAGAGGAAGACCAAAGAGAAATGATTATAGAAAATTTAAAATCAAAGGTATTCAAGGTGCAGATGATTATGGAAGTATGCGAGAAGTTTTGACAAGAAGATTTACCCATGGGTTAAAGGAGAGAGAGCAAAGTAAAGACTTGGGAGGTTTTACTGCATTTCCAGATTTAATTTTAATGGATGGTGGAAAGGGTCAAGTAAATGTAGCATTACAAGTGTTAGATGAGCTAAAATTAAATATACCTGTTTGCGGAATGGTTAAGGATGATTATCATCGTACAAGAGGGTTATATTATGATAATCAAGAAATTTCCATTGATAAGTCATCGGAAGCATTTCGGTTAATCACACGTATTCAAGATGAAGCACATCGTTTTGCAATAGAATACCATCGCTCTCTACGAGGAAAGGGACAAGTACATTCTATTTTAGATGATATTACTGGAATAGG
The DNA here is from genome assembly GCA_018883985.1 of Candidatus Ruminococcus intestinipullorum. Classification (GTDB taxonomy): domain Bacteria; phylum Bacillota; class Clostridia; order Lachnospirales; family Lachnospiraceae; genus Mediterraneibacter; species Mediterraneibacter intestinipullorum_A. The sequence goes on from JAHLFA010000017.1 coordinate 6,399, forward strand.
GCCAACTAGACGAAAAGCATTAATGCGTAATTATCAAAATATAGAGGAAATTAAGAACGCATCGGTAGAAGAATTGTCAAAAATTCCTTCTATGAATGAAAAAGCAGCAGAATCTGTGTACAACTTTTTTCACAGATGATATAATAATGGACAGTAATGAATAAGAAAAGGAGAGTATTATGGGACAAGGCGTAAGTTTGAGAGAAATCGTTGAAAAAATGAATCTAAAAAATTTAACTCCAGAAATAGACTTGTCAGAAAGAGAAGTTAATGTACCTGATATTAATCGTCCTGCATTACAGCTTACAGGATATTTTGATCACTTTGATTCTGACAGAGTACAATTAATTGGTTATGTAGAATATACATATCTCCAAACATTGAAGGAAGAGCAGAAACTAGCACTTTATTCAGAGTTATTTTCGCATAAAATCCCATGCTTAGTATTTAGCAGGGATTTGGACCCAGATAAGGAATTGTTGGAAATTGCTGTAAAGAGTGATACACCTGTATTTGTTACAGAAAAGTCTACATCTTCTTTTATGGCTGAGTTGATTCGTTGGATGAATGTTAAGCTGGCACCTTGTATTTCTATCCATGGTGTTTTAGTAGACGTATACGGTGTTGGTGTTCTTATAATGGGTGAAAGTGGTATTGGAAAGAGTGAAGCTGCACTTGAGTTGATAAAAAGGGGACACCGTTTGGTAACAGATGATGTGGTAGAGATACGCAAAGTGAGTGACGATACATTAGTTGGATCAGCACCAGATATTACAAGACATTTTATTGAGTTAAGAGGAATTGGAATCGTAGATGTAAAGTCCATGTTTGGTGTACAAAGTGTAAGGGAAACTCAAAATATTGATTTAGTAATTACACTAGAAGATTGGGATCGTGATAAGGAATACGATCGTCTAGGATTAGAAGAAAACTATACAGATTTCCTTGGCAACAAAGTGGTTTGTCATAGTATTCCAATCCGTCCAGGACGTAATTTAGCAATTATTGTGGAATCTGCGGCTGTAAATCATAGACAGAAAAAGATGGGATATAATGCAGCACAAGAATTATATAAACGTGTACAAGAAAGTTTATCAAAAAAGAAATAAAATAGGAGTGTAAAAGTAAGAAAATGAGATATTGTTTTGGAGTAGACATAGGTGGAACAACTGTAAAAATGGGTTTGTTTGAGGCAGCAGGAGAGATTTTAGACAAGTGGGAGATTAAGACACGTACAGAAAATAACGGGTCAGCAATCTTACCAGATGTTGCTGAAGCTATTCTGAAGAAAGTGGAAGAACATAAGCTAAATAAGGAAGATATCGTAGGAGTTGGTGTAGGTGTTCCAGCACCAGCTACAGAAGAGGGCTTTGTATACAAAAGTGCAAATCTTGGATGGGAAAATAAGGATGTCAAAAAAGAATTAGAAGAATTAACAGGATTTAAAGCAGAGATTGGAAATGATGCCAATGTAGCAGCTCTTGGCGAAATGTGGAAAGGTGGAGGAGCTGGCTATAAAAATCTAGTTATGGTTACCTTAGGAACTGGAGTTGGTGGAGGTATCATCTCTAATGGAAAAATCTTAGTTGGAAGCCATGGTGCTGGTGGAGAGATTGGACACCTTCTAGTAAATCCTCATGAACAGGACACTTGTGGATGTGGAAGAAAAGGATGTTTAGAACAATATGCATCTGCCACAGGAATTGTAAGATTAGCAAAAAGAAAATTGCAGAATGAAACAAGAAGTACAAGTTTAGATGTAGAAGCAATATCAGCAAAATCAATTTTTGATGCTGTAAAAGAAGGGGACATTGTTGCACAAGAGATTGCGAAGGAATTTGGTAGATACCTAGGAAATGCACTATCCAATATTGCAGTTATCACAGATCCATCTATATTTGTAATTGGTGGAGGAGTATCAAAGGCAGGAGAAATTCTTTTGGATTACATTAAAGCACCATATCAGGAAAGAGCATTTTTTGCTAATGAAGATGTAAAATTTGCATTGGCAACATTGGGCAATGATGCAGGAATTTGTGGGGCTGCTAAGCTAGTTTTAGATGATTTAGCGGATTAATCATAGGAAACTATAAAAAATAAGGAGAAAAATCCATATCATATTCAGGATTTTCTCCTTATTTTTTTACTCTGTAGTCTGCGAAGTATCTTCTGTACCGTCAGTACCTCCTGTTTCACCTGAGTTTGTATCAGAAGTGGTAGTATCAGAGGATTCGTTTCCAATTTCCTCATCTACAACAACAGTTGTATCGGAACTGTCAGTAGTTCCTTCGTCAGTAGTGTTTTGTGAAGAATCTGTTTTTTCTTCTTTCGCTGGTTTCGTATAATGTCCAGAACAGCTTTGAGTTGGGCCAGTTCCTTTTGCATAATATTCTGTATAAGCACTACAGCTATTGGTAGCAAGCAATCCACTGGATGTACAGACAGATTTTTGCTCCACAGAGGATGGCATAGTAAATGTTTTTACTTCAAGATTAAGCTCTGAAATGACACGATCCATTATACTTTTCCAAAGAACCTCATGCCATACTTGTGTATTAATATTTTCCATCGGTTTTTCTGAATCATACCCACCCCAAACAGATGCAGTATAATAAGGTGTAAAAGCGGCAAACCAAAGGTCACGACTATTTTCAGAAGTTCCAGTCTTTCCTGATACAGCCATTCCACTGGCTAAGCGAGCAGTTGTACCTGTTCCTATTTTGATAACATCTTCCATCGCATTTGTAAGGAGGGCAGCTGTGGAATCCTTAATCACTTGATGGGTTTCAGGAGTGCTATTATCTAAAATAATATTACCCTCATGATCTAGGACTTTTGTATAAAAAATAGGTTTTGTATAAACACCATTGTTTGCAATTGCAGCATATGCAGCTGTAAGTTCCAAATTGTAAACCCCACGAGTGATACCACCTAATGCAGTAGGAAGATTGATATCCGTATATCCTTGATAATTTTCATCATTATTTCCTACGATGGTAGAAAATCCAAAATTTAGCAAGTAATCATATCCAAGTTGTGGTCCAATATCTGCAAGGGTAGTCACAGCAGGAACATTCATAGAATGCCAAATAGCTTTTCTTAGGCTTGCACTTCCAGTATAAATATCATCCCAGTTTTCTACGGTTCCTTTTCCATTAGGATATTGGAAAGGCTTGCTGTCATCAATCATAGAAGAGAGGGTATATTTGCCAGAATCCAAGGCAGGTGCATAAACAGCAAGTGGCTTAAAGCAAGAACCAGGTTGTCTTGTAGAATCCGTAGCACGGTTCAATGAAAAGCTTGCCTTTTTCTCTCCACGACCACCAACAATCGCTTTTACTTCTCCATTGTATTGATCCATAATCACAACAGAAACTTGAGGCTGTGGGGTAATCGTAATATTTTCGTCAGCAACGTCCCCTTCCTGAATATTTAAAGTTGATTTGTATTCGGCAATTGCTTGATTTGCTTCATCAGGAGAAGAGAAGACAAGAGGGTATTCACGTCCCCACGCAGCACGAATATATTCAGCGAGCATTTCTTTACTGTAATTTTCTACAGCACCAGAACTTCTAGTAATGGTTAATGCATATTCCAAACCATACTCAGTCAAATAAGGGTAGTTATTAGGATTTGCAACCTCTTCGTCAGCAATTCTTTGAATGGTAGGGTCTAAAGTTGCATAAATGGTCAAACCACCTCCATATAATAGGTTATGTGCCTGTGTCTGTGTGTAATTTTTTCGCTCAATTAAGTCCTGAAGAACTTGTTCTGTCAGCTCGTCCACAAAGTAGGAGTTTGGTTTATTTGTATCTGTGACAATAGCTGTTTGCTGAATACGTTCATACACGTTGTCTGCTTTTGCTTCATCAAAATCTTGTTGTGTAATATAACCTTGTTCTAATAACTTTTGAAGAACAACATCCCTACGTTCCAAATTTTGGTCAGGATTCACAACAGGGTCATAGAGCGTAGGATTTTGTGTAATAGCGGCAATAACAGCAGATTCAGACAGTGTAAGCTGAGAAACATCCTTGTTAAAATAACGTTTTGAAGCGGCTTGAACACCAAGACAGTTTTGTCCTAAGTTAATCGTATTCATGTATGCTTCTAGAATTTCATCTTTGCTCATTTGATGTTCGATTTCGAGAGCGAGATATTGTTCCTGTAGTTTTCTTTCTAATTTGTCATAGAATGTTTTTTCAGCAACAAAGTTAGGGAATACATTGTTTTTAATTAACTGTTGAGTAAGTGTACTTGCACCCTCTGAAAATCCCCCACTTGTCAAACCTACAATACCAGCTCTTAGAATTCCTTGTAAATCAATTCCATTATGTTGATAAAATCGTTCATCTTCTACAGCAACAAAGGCATGAGCAAGATAATCTGGAATCTCATCAATCGTCTTATAAATACGGTTCGTACCAGCATCTACAAATTCTGCTAGAGGTTCCCCTGTTGATGCAGCAATTACTTGCGATTTATAACCAGATGGCTTTACATCGGCAGGTGTTACAGCAGGAGTATCATCGATGATTTTCTTTACAAAAAAACATCCGCCAGCAATTCCAGCAATGCAAAGTAAGAGAAAGCAGAGGATTACTGCTTTAAAAACTCGTACACCAACACGTTTCTTCTTCATATTTTTCTTAGAAGAAATCGTAGCTTTCTTCTTAGAAATATTCTTTTTTTTATAATTCATGAATAATATCCTCCTTTATTCATCTTTCTTATTATACCAAATATGTGAGTGCAACGCAAAGAATTCTTTGTTTTTCTTGTGTTTAGTAAAAATCCATAATACTATATATGTATCGAATAGCACTAAAATTTTACAAAAGTGAGGACAGGGATTATGCAATATAAAACAATATATGAAGGTGCAAGTACAGAAATATCAGAAAAAAAGTCTAGATTTATAGCAGATGTTTTTCTGATTTCATCTGAGGAAGAAGCCATGAGTATATTAGAAGGAGTACGAAAAAAATATTGGGATGCAAGGCATCATTGTTGGGCATATGTATTTGGTGAAACACAAATTCTAGAACGGTGTAGTGACGATGGGGAACCAAGTGGTACAGCTGGTAAGCCAATTTTGGAGGTAATAAAAGGTGAAAACTTGCGTAATGTTATGGTTATTGTTACTAGATATTTTGGGGGTACGCTATTAGGTACAGGAGGATTAGTGCGAGCATATACAGCAGCGTCCAAAGAAGGTCTTTTGTGTAGTCATATTATTACCAAAATTTTTGGCTTTAAACTCAAAATTACGACAGATTATACTGGATTAGGGAAAATACAGTATCTTTTAGGAAAAAGGGGACTTACTACTTTAGATAGTATTTATACACATCAAGTAGAGGTTATTGTATTGATACCAGAAGAAGAGGAAAAACAGCTCCTATTAGAAATCACAGAAGATACCAATGGTCAGGCAAAAGTAGAACGAGAAGGAGAGTGCTGGTTTGCGAATATCAACGGTGAGATGAAAGTTTTTGAATAAAAGTAAAGAGGGGGAATCGGCTACATGCGCCCACACATAAAAATCTTTCCATGCCGGGCGGTCAAAATTGCCGCCTGAATACCCGTCATCGGTGTAATGGACAAGATTTCCGTCTGAAGGACGCTGCCAGACGTTAAACGAGGATACCCGCCGTCTGATACAGAAGAGCATGGCGGCCTTTGTCGCAAGCAGGCCGCGTACTGTGTTTTGCAGCACGCGGTGTAAGAATAAGCATAATGTTTACAAGAGTAGGGCAAAGAAAACAAAATCGGAAAATAATTGATGGGATGGTGATATATAATGGCTGAAAAGAAAAACAAAAAACTGCAAATCCGAAACAGCACGGTGGATTTCCTTGTATTTACAAAGGATGCTCACGAGGACGGCATTGAAGTCCGTGTGCAGGATCACGATGTATGGTTGACACAAAAGGCAATCGGCCAGCTTTTTGATGTGGACAGAAGCGTTGTTACAAAGCACCTTAAAAATATTTATGAAAGCGGCGAATTGTCCGAAGATTCAACTTGTGCAAATTTTGCACAAGTTGCGAATAACGGGAAAGCTTATCAATATAAATTCTATTCGCTGTCCGCTATTATCGCCGTCGGCTATCGTGTTAATTCTGGAAGGGCAACACAATTCCGGCAATGGGCAACAAAGGTACTGGACACCTTTGCCAAGCAGGGATATGTGTTGGATAAAAGCAGGCTAATCAATGGTCAGATCTTCGATGAGGATTATTTTGACCATCTGATTTCCGAAATACAGGAAATCAGAGCTAGCGAGCGCCGTTTCTACCAGAAAATCACGGATATTTATGCCACTGCCGTTGATTACTCTGTCGACAGTCAGATTACAAAAGATTTTTTTGCGACGGTACAGAATAAGATGCATTATGCCGTTCATGGAAATACCGCAGCGGAGGTTATTGTGGCAAGGGCTGACCATACAAAGGAATATATGGGATTGACTTCATGGCGCAACGCTCCCAATGGGAAGATTGTAAAAGCCGATGTTTCTATCGCAAAAAACTACTTGTCCGTTGATGAGATGCAGGAGCTAAACGAGATTGTCACGATGTATCTAGACTACGCCACAAGGCAGGCCAGACGGCATATCCCCATGACAATGGCGGATTGGGCTGCCAAGCTGGATGCGTTTCTGCAATTCAATGATGCTGAAATTTTGCAGGACAAGGGAAAGGTTACTGCCGCAATCGCCAAAGCCTTTGCAGAAAGTGAATTTGAGCAGTACCGGATTATCCAAGACCGTTTGTATCAGAGCGATTTTGACCGTCTTGTAGCCAGTGCAGAGAAAGAAGATTGACGAAGTGAAAATGCCCGTTATCAGCCATGTAGCCGATAACGGGCATTCGATTAAGCGTATACAAGTTCCGTCAGTATAATGTCCTCTTTACGGTTGCAAATACTGTTCGTGCGGCGCAGAAAAAACGGGCAAGAAGTTTTTAACCTCTTACCCGCTTTTTGTTGCAACCTGCTTGCCAGCCGTTAAGTTAGTTTCATTTCAAAACTTCCTTATCGGTGATTGACTAAATGACAATTCCCCCCTAAATACTTTAGGAAAATTCAGGTTCAATTAAACCAAAGGAACCATCTTTTCTTTTGTAAACAACATTGACTTCATCGGTTTCTGCGTTATTGAATACGAAGAAAGCATGTCCAAGTAAATCCATCTGCATACAAGCATCTTCTGGATACATTGGCTTAATACCAAATCGTTTTGTACGAACGATTTTAATATCACCATCAACCTCTACAGTATCCTCAGTTTCAAAAAATTCTTTCTTGAAACTATTTTCAGAAGAAGTAAGATGTCCTTGATGTTTTTCGACCAATTTATTCTTGTACTTGCGAAGTTGACGTTCAATAACTTCTTCTACAAGATCCAAGGATACGTACATATTATCACTTGTCTGCTCAGAACGAATAATATTTCCTTTTACTGGAATCGTTACCTCAATTTTCTGTCGTTCTTTCTCAACGCTGAGTGTTACGATGATTTCTGTTTCAGGAGTGAAATACCGTTCAAGTTTTCCTAGTTTTTGTTCAATAGCCTCTTTTAAGCTTGGTGTTACATCGATGTTTTTTCCACTAATAATAAAGTTCATGATGCTCAACTCCTTTTGTCTATATTGTACAAACAGAAAAGAAAATTGATACCTGTTTTGTACTATGTGGACATTATAGCACGAAATGAAGCAGTTGTATATAATTAAAAAATTAAAATTTATAAAAAAATTCTAACCAAAAATTTATTCATATGAAATATTCTAGTGTTTACTTTTGGTTGCTGCGTTTACGCATTCTAGAGTCTAAGATTTTCTTGCGAATACGTAGTGTTTTTGGGGTAACTTCTAAAAGTTCATCGGTATCAATGAAATCTAAGGCCTCTTCCAAACTTAAAATGCGAGGAGGGGTTAAGCGAAGTGCCTCATCTGCACTTGAGGAACGAGTATTTGTTAAATGCTTTGTTTTACAAACATTATATTCAATATCTTCTGCCTTTCCATTTTGACCGATTACCATTCCAGAATATACCTTTTCTCCAGGTCCAATAAATAAAGTACCACGTTCTTGTGCACCGTATAAACCGTATGTTACGGATTCTCCAGTTTCAAAAGCAATTAAAGAGCCTTGTTTACGATACTGAATATCTCCCTTATAAGGTGCATAACCATGAAAAATTGTATTTAAAATACCATTCCCTTTTGTATCTGTTAAAAATTCACCACGATAACCAATTAGCCCACGAGCAGGAATTAAAAACTCTAAGCGAGTATATCCCCCATTTGCAGCTCCCATGTTCTGAAGTTCTCCTTTTCGTTGACTTAACTTGTCGATTACAGTGCCTGTAAATTCTTCAGGAACATCAATGTATGCAAGTTCCATAGGTTCTAGCAATGCATCGTTTTCATCTCTTTTATATAATACTTCAGCTTTACTAACTGCAAATTCGTAACCTTCACGTCGCATATTTTCAATTAGGACAGATAAATGAAGTTCTCCACGTCCAGATACTTTAAAGCTATCTGCATTTTCCGTTTCTTCTACACGAAGACTAACATCGGTATTTAATTCACGAAATAGTCTTGCACGTAAATGACGAGAAGTAACAAATTTTCCTTCACGCCCAGCAAAAGGACTGTCATTTACTAAAAACTGCATAGAGATTGTAGGCTCTGATATCTTTTGGAAAGGAATAGGTGTTGGGTCTTCAGGAGAGCATAAGGTATCTCCAATGGAAAGATCTGAAATTCCAGAGATTGCTACAATGGCACCAATCTTGGCATCCTTTACTTCTACCTTATTCAAACCATCAAATTCATAGAGCTTACTAATTTTTACACGCTCTTTTTTATCAGGGTCATGGTGGTTTACAAGAATCATGTCTTGATTTGTAGAAATTGTTCCATTCTCTACTTTTCCAATTCCGATGCGCCCTACATATTCATTGTAGTCAATGGTGCTAATCAGAACTTGTGTTGCTGCATCTTCTTCTCCCTCTGGAGCAGGGATTGCAGATAAAATTGTTTCAAATAAAGGCTGCATATTTTTTTTCTCATCGTTTAAATCTAGTACAGCAAATCCTGATTTAGCAGATGCATAAACAAATGGGCAATCCAACTGCTCATCAGAAGCATCTAAGTCCATAAACAATTCCAAAACCTCATCAACAACCTCATCAGGACGAGCTTCAGGACGGTCAATTTTATTAATGCAGACAATAACAGGCAATTCTAGTTCCAAAGCCTTTCTAAGAACAAATTTTGTTTGAGGCATAGGACCTTCAAATGCATCAACAACAAGTACGACACCATTTACCATTTTTAAAACACGTTCAACTTCTCCACCAAAATCTGCATGTCCAGGAGTATCAATAATATTAATTTTTGTATCCTTATAGGTTACAGCTGTATTTTTAGATAAGATGGTGATTCCACGTTCACGTTCAATATCATTGGAATCCATGATACGTTCAGCAAC
>JAHLFA010000018.1 GCA_018883985.1 Candidatus Ruminococcus intestinipullorum
AGAGATATCGTCGGCAGCGTCAGATGTGTATAAGAGACAGGGAGTACTGGATATGGATCTCGCATTGTTAATGAATGGAGATACACAAGCAATAGAAGTTTTCCTTATTTCTAGATTACCAAGATTACTTGCAATTCTATGTACGGGAATCGGAATGAGTGTTGCAGGTTTGATTATGCAGCAGCTATGTATGAATAAATTTGTTTCACCAACTACGGGTGCAACAATATCATCTGCACAATTTGGAATTTTAATTGCATTAATATTTATGCCAAAGTCAACTCTTTGGAGTAGGGCGATTTTTGCATTTATCTTTGCCATACTAGGAACTTGGATTTTTGTATATTTTATTCAGAAAGTTCAATTTAAAGATGTTGTAATGGTTCCACTTGTAGGAATGATGTTTGGAAATGTGGTTGGGGGAGTAACAAGCTTCTTAGCGTTTAAATATGAAATGACACAAGCACTTTCAACATGGCTTGTAGGACACTTTTCTATGGTTTTGAAAGGGCGATATGAGATTGTTTATTTAACTGTTCCATTAGTAATTTTAGCCTTTCTCTTTGCAAATCAATTTAATATTGTGGGAATGGGAAAGGATTTTTCAAAAAATCTGGGTGTTCCGTATAATTTTATATTATTTTTGGGATTAACAATTGCGGCGATGATTACAGCATCTATTGTAGTAATTGTAGGTTCAATTTCGTATATAGGCTTGATTGTTCCAAATCTAGTTGCCATGTTCAAAGGGGACCGAATCAGAGGAACATTGATAGATACAGCACTTTTTGGAGCTATATTTGTTCTAGTATGCGATATGATAAGTCGAGTAGTGATTATGCCATACGAACTACCAATCGAATTAATAGTAGGAACATTGGGAAGTGTACTATTTGTAGCGTTACTTTTATATCGCTTAAAGCATGGACGGAAAGCAATCAAGATAGGAAAGAGAGGAATCAACAATGGTTCATCTAGCATGTAGAAAAAATCAGCGAAAGTTGATGGTAATGTGCATACTGGCTATTATTGCAGTTATAACTTATATGTTCATAGATTTACCAATTCATAATGAAAGAATGCTGTGGTATGCTTGGGGGATTCGTACTCCAAAGCTTATAGTAATGCTGATTGCAGCATTTGCCATAGGTGGTGCATCTATCGTATTTCAATCTATTATTAATAATACGATTGTTACACCATGTTTGTTAGGGATGAATTCCCTATATACCCTCATCCATACAGCAGTCGTATTTTTTGTAGGTTCTGGCAGTATTTTTGTAACAAATGCAAATTTATCATTTGCAGTGGACTTAATTATAATGGGAGGAACAGCAACAATTATTTATAGCTACTTATTTAAGAAAACAAATCATAACGTGCTATATGTATTGTTGATTGGAACGGTTTTGACCTCTTTTTTTGGAAGTATACAAAGTACATTAACAAGAGTCATGGATCCAAATGAGTATGATACGCTTCTAACAACACTGGTTGCAAGTTTTCAAAATGTGAATTCAGAAATTATCATATTTTCATTAGTTATTTTGGCTGGAATTATTTTTTTCTTGAGAAAGGATCTGTATTTATTGGATGTGTTGACACTAGGAAAAGCACAAGCAATCAATTTGGGGGTGGATTATGATAAATCCATTCGTAGGTTATTATTAGGTGTAACACTTTGCATAGCTGTAGCAACAGCTATGGTAGGTCCAATTTCTTTTTTAGGACTGATTGTTGCGAATCTATCTAGACAGCTTTTAAAAACGTACCGACACAACTACCTGATTATTGGTTCTGCGTTATTTGGGATGATTGTTTTAGTTGGAGGACAGATTATAGTAGAGCATATTTTTGTATATTCCGTGCCAATAAGTGTGTTTATTACAGTAGGTGGAGGAATTTATTTTCTTTATCTTTTATTGAAAAGGAGGTAGTAAAACTGTGAGGATACAAGGATTAAAAAAACAATATGATGGAAAGAATGTGGTAGATTCTGTATCTTTGGAGATTAAGAAAGGCAAGGTGACTTCCTTTATTGGGCCAAATGGTGCTGGAAAATCAACAGTTATGGGGATGATTTCCCGTTTGATAGCCAAAGATGAAGGGATAATAGAAGTAGAGGGTTCTAAAATTGAGAAATGGAAAAGCCACGAACTATCAAAACATTTGGCTATTTTAACCCAAACAAATAATATACAGATGAAGCTGACCGTAAGAGAATTGGTAGCTTTTGGACGTTTCCCCCATTCTGGTGGAAGATTAACAAAAGAAGACCATGAAATGATTCAAAAAGCGATTTCTTATATGGAACTCGAAGAATTTGAAGATAGTTTTATAGATGAATTATCTGGTGGGCAGCGTCAGAGAGCATGTATTGCAATGGTAATTGCTCAAGATACAGAATACATACTACTAGATGAGCCTACAAATAATTTGGATATTTACCATGCAACAAATTTAATGAAAATGGTAAGAAAATTAAGTGATGAGCTTGGCAAAACGGTAATTCTTGTACTGCATGAAATTAACTATGCAGCATTTTACTCTGACTATATTTGTGCATTTAAAAATGGAAAGATTGCCAAATATGGAACGGTGGAAGAAGTGATAAAAAAAGAAGTATTATCAGAAATTTATCAAGTAGATTTTGAGATTATGGAGATTAATGGAAGACCATTATCAATTTATTATTAGAAGGTGGAGGAAAGATATATGAAGTTAAAAAGTTTATTAACGGTAGTTTTGGCAGGAGCTATGATGTCTAGCGTAGTTGCATGTGGTCAATCAGAGCCAGTTGAACAAGAGGTACAGCAGGAAAATATTACGATTCAGTCTTTGAATGGAAATAAGGAGGTTGTTGATTTAGAAGTGCCTTATGACCCAGAAAGAATCGCAGTATTGGATATGGCGGCACTGGACATTTTAGATAATTTGGGTGTAGGGGACCGTGTAGTAGGAACGGCAACAACTTCATTAGAATATTTGTCTTCATATGTGGATAATGAAGAAATAGTCAATTTAGGAACGATTAAGGAAGCTGATTTAGAGGCAGTTATGGAATGTGAGCCAGAAGTAATTTTTATCGGTGGGCGTTTAGCATCTTCTTATGATGCGTTAAGTGAAATTGCACCTGTTGTTTATCTTTCAACAGATCAGGAAATTGGAGTTGTTGAAAGTGTATCTAAAAATGCAGAAACAATTGCTAGTATGTTTGGTTTAGAAGCAGAAGTAGAAGAGAAAACATCTGAATTTGCAGATAGGATTGAAAAGTTAGCCGAAGCTGCACAAGGTAAAACAGCCTTAGTTGGTTTGACAACAAGTGGAAGTTTTAATTTGTTAGGGAATGATGGAAGATGTTCTATTATTGGAGTAGAGATAGGATTTGACAATCTTGCAGCGCAGGATAGTACATCAACACATGGAAATGAATCTTCATTTGAAACAGTTGTAGAAAAAAATCCAGATTATATTTTTGTATTAGACAGAGACAGTGCAATTGGAAGTGATGGTGCACAGCTTGCAAAAGATATTGTAGAGAATGAATTGATTGCTGGAACAGATGCTTATAAGAGTGGGAATATTATTTATTTAGAAAATCCTGCTGTTTGGTATACAGCAGAAGGTGGAATTACAGCCTTAGATATTATGTTATCTGATTTAGAAAATAGCATATTGTAATGAGAGGAATCAACTTCTAATAGATTTTGAAATAAATCTTTGGAAGTTGATTTTATATTATAGAAAATAATATGTAGAAAGTATTGAAATTTCTCCAAAAATTAGGTAGAATGAGCCTTTAGACAGCGTCTTGATTTATAGAAAGAAAAATTGGAAAAAAGATGGTGATAAACTAGATGAGCAAAGAGTTTATGTATACAAAAAAT
>JAHLFA010000019.1 GCA_018883985.1 Candidatus Ruminococcus intestinipullorum
ATATTGATTGTAGAAGATGACGCCATCATTGCGGATAAGGTAAAAAAACATCTTGAAAGATGGGAATATGAAGTCCGTTGTGTAGAAGATTTTAAGCAAGTTGTGGAAACGTTCATTGCTTTTGAGCCACATCTTGTAATTATGGATATTTTACTTCCTTGTTGTAATGGATTTCATTGGTGCACGCAGATTCGTCGTATTTCTTCTGTTCCAATTTTATTTCTTTCTTCTGCGAATGATAATATGAATATTGTAATGGCTATGAATATGGGGGGAGATGATTTTGTGGAAAAACCGTTTGCTCTTGAAGTTTTGACAGCCAAGATACAAGCATTGTTGCGAAGAACTTATGATACTAATAACCAAATGCATGTGTTAGAACATGGGAGTGTTATTTTAAATATAAATGATGCAGTGGTAGGTTATGAGGGAAAAAGAAGCACTCTTACGAAAAATGAATATAGAATATTAAAATGTCTAATGGAGAATGCAGGGAATATTGTTCCACGAGAGCGTATTATGGTATCTTTGTGGGAAAGTGATGAATTTATAGACGATAATACTTTGACAGTAAATATTACTAGATTACGTAAAAAATTAGAGCAAATTGGATTGAAAGGATACATTGTAACGAAGAAAGGTATTGGGTATCTAATACAATGAAAGTTATTTTATCTTATATAAAGACAAGGAGAATAGTATTGATAAATGCTGCAATAATCTTGTTGATTACAACTAGTTTATTGTGGCTAAATGATATCCAAAATTCAATTATATCTTATGCATTTTTGTTATCAGTTATAATTCTATTTTTTATAGAGTTGTTTGGTTTTTATATGTATAGAACCAAATATAAAGCATTGCAAGCAGCAAATGCAGCACTACCATTTGAGTGGAAGGAACTTCCGAAAGCACAAGATTTGTTGGAAGAATTATACCAAAAAATGGCAGAAGATTTGTATATTACAAGGCTTAATCTGGAAGATGAAACACGGATTCGAAAGCAGGAGATGGATGATTATTATAGTTTGTGGGTACATCAAATTAAGACTCCAATTTCAGCAATGTATTTACTCATACAATCATTTGAAAATAAGGCCATGGAATATGGTGAGGCAGAAACCCTTGAAAGCTTACAGTTTCTAAAGGAATTTAAATTAAAAGTATTTGAAACAGAACAATATGTCGATATGGTTTTATCCTATTTTCGTATGCAAGATATGTCAACGGATTTGCAGTTTCAGTGGTGTTCTATTCAAAAAATTGTAAAAAAAGCAATTCGTAAATATTCACAGAGTTTTATATTACAAAAAATACAGTTGGAATATGAAGAAGAGGATATTCTAGTTTTAACAGATGAGAAATGGATAGTGCTTGTTGTTGAGCAGATTCTATCAAACGCATTAAAATATACAAAAAATGGGAAAATATCTATATATTTAGAGGAGCGAAAGTTAGTTATTGAAGATACGGGAATTGGAATCCTAGAGGAAGATTTACCTAGAATTTTTGAAAAAGGGTTTACAGGATACAATGGAAGAAAAGAACAAAAGTCAACAGGGATTGGGTTGTACTTATGTCAGACAATTTGTGAAAAATTAGGACACTCCATTCGAGTCGAATCAAAGATTGGATGTGGAACAAAAGTAATCCTAGATTTGCAACGAAAGGAGTTTGGTATCTTTTAACCTTACAAAGATGTAAGGATTTCAAACAAAATCGTCACCTAAGTCAATGGAAAACTGCCTGCAGTACAAAGTATACTAAATAGGAAGAAAAGAAAGGCAGGAAATGGAAATGACAGTATTAGAGGTTAAAAATGTAAAGAAGATTTATACGACTCGTTTTGGTGGCAATCAAGTGCAGGCACTTTCAGACGTTAATTTCTCTGTAGCAAAAGGAGAGTATGTGGCAATTATGGGGGAGTCTGGTTCTGGAAAGACAACGCTTTTAAATATTTTATCGGCATTAGATAAACCAACGTCTGGGAAGGTTTTGTTGAAAGGGAGAGATTTAGGCACAATTAAAAATAGAGAAATGGCGGCATTTAGACGTCAGAATTTAGGGTTTGTGTTTCAAGAATTTAATTTGTTAGATACATTTTCTATTGAAAATAATATTTATCTTCCCCTAGTGCTTTCAGGAGTCAGGTATCCAGAAATGAGACAGCGACTTGAACCCATTGCAAGTCAATTGGGAATTTCAAATATTTTAGAGAAATTCCCTTATGAAGTATCAGGAGGACAAAAACAGAGGGTAGCAGTGGCAAGAGCATTGATTATCAATCCACAGTTGATATTAGCAGATGAACCAACTGGGGCTTTAGATTCTCGTTCGGCAAATGAGTTATTAAAAGTATTTGGAGAGATGAATCAAGCAGGGCAAACTATTTTGATGGTTACACATAGTGCTAGAGCAGCAAGTACGGCAAATCGTGTAATGTTCATGAAAGATGGAGTTATCTACCACCAAATTTATCGAGGAAATATGAGCGAGGAAGAAATGTATGAAAAAATTTCAGCATCCTTAACTGCGATTATTACAGGAGGTGGAAATCATGCGTAAAGCATTTTATCCAAAGCTTGCTTTTGATAGTTTAAAACGAAATCGTCAAATTTATATACCCTATATTTTTACAGGGATTGTAACTATTATGATGTATTATATCTTTGGTACGATTGTAAAAAATGAAGGGCTAAATTATTTACAGGGAGCTGAAGTTGTAAAATTAATTCTAAGATGGACTTATGCAATTACAGGTGGTTTTTCCGTTGTTTTTTTATTTTACACAAATAGCTTTTTGATAAAACGAAGAAAAAAGGAAATGGGTGTGTATCAAGTATTGGGGCTGGATAAACGCAATCTGACCAGTATGCTATTTTGGGAAACTATATATACAGCTGTAAGTGGAATTGTAGGTGGTGTTTTACTAGGTCTTGTTTTTGGAAAGCTTATTTTTCTTATTTTACTAAAAATTTTGCATACACAAGTGAAATTTTCTTATAAAATTTTGCCGTCTTTGATATTACAAACCATTATTTTTTACAGCATTGTGTATTTGTTCTTATTCCTATGGAATCTGTTTCAAATTAGCAGACTAGATTTGGTGACTTTACTTCGAGGCGAAAATCAAGGAGAAAGAGAACCAAAAGTAAAGAGAGTATTGGCTCTGTTTGGAGTTGTGACAATAGGGATAGGATATTGGATTGCACAGACGACACAAACCCCACTTTCGGCATTAACAAATATATTTTTTGCAGTGATTCTCGTAATAATAGGTACGTATGCAATTTTTGTGGCAGGTAGTA
>JAHLFA010000020.1 GCA_018883985.1 Candidatus Ruminococcus intestinipullorum
GCCGTCATACATACTGCCTCATCCAAATTAGAAAATGCAGTCTTACGAACGGCATTTAATCCTGGAATCTGTTTTCTGCCAGGCTCCATGTAATCAGCTAAATAAACAATTTGTTCTATTGGGGTCATTTCTGGTCTGCCTGTTGTATGGTAAGTAATTGCATCTAAGATAACTTGATCCGTGATACCATACTCATGCTCTGCCAAATATGTGCCAAGTTTTGCATGGATTAGAGCTGGAATCTCTAACTCTGATTTTGTAAGTTGCAATTGATATTCATTACATAATGTAATTTGCTCGTCAATAGGGCAAAATTTACCACAGTCATGTAAGATTCCTGCTATCATTGCTTTTTTCATATCTTCTCCATGCTGCATAGCTAAGGATGCTGCTGTGTACATAACACCTAGAGTGTGAATATATCGTTCTTCCTTTAAAACCTTTTCCAGCTTTTTTCGTATATTTGTTATTTCATTTATCATACCCTTTATTCTCCCTATATAGCTGTCGTTTTTTCATATAAGTGTCAACATCATCAGGAACCATATATCGGACAATAAGCCCACGTTCAATCCGTTTTCGAATTACTGTTGAAGAGATTTCTAAAAGGGGAGCTTTTAAAAGCTCTATTTTTGCTCCATATCTATTTGATAGATATTCGATTTGTGTGAGCATATCTTGTATATCTTTATCTTCTCTCATTGCAGCTAATATTGTACAGCTAGATAAAATATCCTGAAAGCATTTCCACTCTTCTATCGAAAATAATGAGTCTGCTCCAAGGATAAAATAAAAATCATGGCTGGGATATAAACTATGCAATTCCTTGAGTGTTTGGTAGGTATAAGAATGATGCGTACTATTGGCTTCATGAAGCGACAACTTAAAATGTGGATTTCCTTTAATGGCAAGTTCAATCATTTTAAGGCGATCAGAAAGCTTTGCACTATGATTCTCTGTCATAGTCTTGTGAGGTGGATTTCCATTGGGGAGGAACCAAATTTCATCCAATTGAAATTCCTCATAGGCAAATTCACCCAATAAGAGATGTCCAATATGAATCGGATTAAACGTTCCACCCATAATTCCGATTTTCATACAAGCCTCCTATGGAAGAACAATTTTTTTCTTATCATCTTTTCCTTCTTTGTAGAGTACAATTTTTTTGCCAATTACTTGTACAATTTGTGAACGTGTACGCTCAGAAATGATTTCTGCTAGTTCTCTAGGATTATCTCCACAATTTTGCAGTACACTAATCTTTATCAATTCTCTAGCATCTAGGGCTTCACTAATCGCCTGAGTAAGACCTGGAGTCATACTAGATTTTCCTACTTGAAAAATAGGGTCAATTTTCATAGCAAGACTTTTTAGATAAGCTCTTTGTTTTGTTGTCATCATTATTCCTCTCCTATTTGTAATAGTCAAATTGTAAACCGTACATTTTTACAGTATCGCCCTCTTGGATGCCTTTTTCCTCTAATTGCTGTAAAATACCAGTTTCTTTTAAGAATTTTTGGAAGAAAGCAAATCCTTTTTCAGAATCTAAGTTTGTATAACCAAGCATTTTTTCAATCTTAGGGCCTTCTACTACATACATATCCTTTTCTTTTTCTACAGTAAATGGCAGTTCTTCGTAAATTAATTCATCTTCAGGGAAGAATTCCTGTTCAAAGCGTATAGGAGCCACATCCATTGTTTGAATCTGTTCACTAACATAATAAAGCAATTCCTTTAGACCTTGACCAGATACACCAGAAATAGGGAATACTTTAATACCCTGTGGTTCAAATTCCTTTTTTAGACGTTCAAGAGAGTTCTCTTCATCTCCCTCATAAATTAAGTCAATTTTATTTGCTGCGATAACCTGTGGACGCTTTGCAATATCTGGATTGTAGGCATTCAATTCTGCATTAATTTTATATACATCATCTACTGGGTCACGTCCTTCTGTTCCAGCAGCATCTACAATATGAATCATCATTTTTGTACGTTCAATATGACGCAAAAATTCATGACCTAATCCAACTCCTTGAGAAGCACCTTCAATTAAACCAGGAATATCTGCAATTACAAATCCTTTGTTTCCTTCTAAATCTACAACCCCTAAATTAGGATTCAAGGTTGTAAAATGATAATTTGCAATCTTAGGCTGTGCATTTGTTACACGAGAAAGAAACGTTGATTTTCCTACATTAGGAAAGCCAATCAATCCTACATCTGCAATTACCTTTAGTTCAAGATTTACTTCTAATTCCATTGCAGGCTGTCCTGGTTGTGCATATTTAGGAACTTGCATAGTAGACGTTGCAAAGTGCTGATTTCCAAGTCCACCTCTACCACCTTTTAATACAACCTGTCTTCTATTATCGCCAGACATATCTGCAATTACTTTACCTGTTTTTGATTCCTTAATTACCGTTCCTTCAGGAACACGAAGAACTAAATCCTTCCCATTTTTTCCGTGGCATTTTCTTTTGCCACCTTCTTCACCATCACCAGCTGCATATTTCCGTTTGTGTCGATAGTCTACTAAAGTATTTAAACCTTCATCAACTTCAAAAATTAAATCGCCACCTTTACCACCATCGCCGCCATCAGGGCCTCCGTTTGGTACATAAAGCTCTCTACGGAAACTACAGTGTCCATCGCCACCTTTTCCTGAGCGAATCCATATTTTTGCTCTATCTGCAAACATAAATATTCCTCTTTCTAAAATATAATCGTTCGTGTATTCTTATTACCTCAACAATATAGAGAATATCTAGCCTATAGGAGGTATATATAGATTGTTCCCCATATTTTTAAGATTATCATGAAAAAGAAGCCTCAGACTAAGAAGTCTAAGGCTTTTTACCGAAATTATTCAGCTACTGGGTAGATAGAAACTTGCTTTCTGTCTCTTCCTTTTCTTTCGAATCTAACAACACCATCTACTAATGCAAATAAAGTGTCATCTCCCCCACGTCCTACATTCACACCTGGGTGAATTTTAGTTCCACGCTGTCTGTAAAGGATGTTTCCGGCTTTTACGAACTGTCCATCAGCTCTCTTTGCACCTAATCTCTTAGATTCAGAGTCACGTCCATTTTTTGTAGAACCTACTCCTTTTTTATGAGCAAAATACTGAAGATTTAAATTCATCATGATAGTTACACCTCCTTGAAAATGATATCAATATATGGTTCATATTCACTGTTATCTTCTAGTGATTCTAATCCAAGAATCATAGAACGTAACAGTAATTGAGTATCATGAGTAGATAGATTTGATAAACGAAATTGGATGACGCCATCCTCTTCATTTGAAGTAAGGGTGTATTCATCTGATACTAGCTGCTCAATAGAATTAATGGTATTAATAACCAACATAGAAACAGCTGCACAAACGATATCCTGTCCACTCTCTGCAAATCCAGCATGCCCTTCTACATCAAACCCAGCATACTCATGAGTTTTTGTTTTGTAAATGGTTACATGAATCATAATAAGTATTAAGCATTGATTTTTTCAATCTTAACTGCTGTATACTGCTGTCTGTGACCGTTTTTCTTATGGTATCCAGTTTTTCTCTTATACTTATAAACAATCACTTTTTTAGCTTTTCCATCACCAATTACAGAAGCTGTAACTGTAGCACCTGCTACTGTAGGTTCTCCAACAACTAATTTGTCATTGCTTACTGCAAGCACTTGGTCAAATGTATAAGTCTCTCCAGCTTCTACACCAAGTTTCTCTACTCTAATGATATCGCCTTCTGCTACTTTGTACTGTTTACCACCTGTTGCTATAATTGCGTACATATGGCACCTCCTATTATCATTACTCGCCAGCTATGGTGTCTAAAATAGAACTTGTAAACCTCGCTGTGCGGCATACTTCGTAAGTATAGCATGTTGAAAATATATAAGTCAATAGAAATTAAGGAATTTATGCATTTAGATTTTTACTTTCGTATGTATGAAGACGTTCGTAACAGTATTCAATAATACTACGGCGTGTAATAATCCCAATAAACTTCTTTTGATCATCAACAACGGGAACAAAATTTTGATTCATTGCCCGTTTAATCAAATCCTTCATGTCTGAATCAGCTGAAACAGACGCATAATCCACTTTTCGGTGCAATTCACGAATAGGGATATGTTCTGCTTCTTTTAAATTTAAATTTGTAATTTTCTTTACAGCCCAAAGAAGATCTCCTTCTGTAATCGTTCCAGCATATTCTCCATTACGTTTTAGAATAGGAATGGATGCATATTTGTGATGTTCCATAGTTTCTAATACTTGTCGGAGTGTAAAATCATCATATACATAGGCAACTTCTTGTTTTGGGCATAAAAAGAACAAGATATTCATGGGCTACTCTCCATTTTTATGTTGTTTAAATCTGTGTTTCTACAAAAATATCATAAAGTGCTTTGATTGCATTTTTGAAATCGTCATGTCTTACACCGACAATGATGTTTAATTCACTAGAACCTTGATCAATCATTTTTACGTTGATATGTGCATGGGCTAAAGCTGAGAAAATTCTTCCAGCGGTGCCACGTGTTGAACGCATACCTCTACCAACAACAGCAATTAAAGCTAAATCTGATTCTAATTCGATATGATCAGGGTCTACTGCTTTATGGATACCAGCAAGGATTTGCTGTTCTTTTTCTTCAAACTCATTTTTATGTACAAAAATAGTCATTGTATCAATACCAGATGGCATATGTTCAATGGAAATTCCATTGCGTTCAAATACTTCTAAAACTTTTCTACAAAATCCTATTTCTGAATTCATCATTGCTTTTTCAATTGTAATTGCAGCAAATCCATCTGTACCAGCAATACCAGTGATTGTGTATTTTGGTTTTCTGCATGTACCCTCTACAATTAGAGTTCCAGAATCTTCTGGAGCATTTGTATTACGGATGTTGATAGGGATTCCTGCTTTTCTTACAGGGAAAATGGCGTCTTCGTGAAGAACTGTAGCTCCCATATAAGATAACTCACGTAATTCTCGATAAGTGATTGTTTCAATCGCTTTTGGATTTCGAATAATTCTAGGATCTGCAATTAAGAACCCAGATACATCTGTCCAGTTTTCATACAAGTCAGCTTTTGCAGCACGGGCAACTAAAGAGCCTGTAATATCTGAACCACCACGTGAAAAAGTAACAATTGTCCCATCTTCCATAGAACCATAAAATCCAGGAATTACAGCATACTCTAATTCTTCTAAACGAGCAGCAAGTAATGTATTTGTTTTTTCAGAATCTAAACCACCTTGTGAATCAAAACGAATCACTTCTGATGCATCAATAAAGGGAAAACCTAAATAATTTGAAATAATAATTCCATTTAGATACTCTCCACGAGAAGCCGCATAGTCTACGCCAGCTTTCTTTTCAAAATTTTCACGGATAATTTCAAACTCATCGTCAAGCGAAAGCTCTAATGCCAAACCATTTATAATTTCTTTATATCTGGCATGTATTTTATTTAAAAGGTCTAAGAAAGGCTTTTCTTCTACAGCTAACTGATAGCAGTTATAAAGCATATCTGTAACCTTTGTATCTTGATCATTTCTTTTTCCAGGAGCAGAAGGTACAACGTATCTTCGAGCATCCTCTGCACGAATGATTTCCCCAACTTTTTTGAATTGTTCTGCACTTGCAAGTGAACTTCCACCAAATTTTACAACTTTTTTCATCTCTTTCCCTCCAACTATATATTTAAGCCCTGATAAAAATAAGGTTTATATTCTGGTTTTATATTATACATTGTAAATAAGAAAATGTAAATTATAGATTTTGAATCTCATGAAGAGGTCGGCGAACCTTTTTTCGTGTTAATTCCACCAGTTGTAAGGCAGTTACATCTACTAGGTTGGTTTGAACGGGATCTAACAACAAATATTTGCGAAATTGATTTAAAAGCTCCTGCATCTTTTGCGAATCATCCATGTTAATGAAGTCGACTAAGATAATTCCCGATAAATTTCTCAAACGAATCTGTTTAGCAATTTCTTTTGCTGCCTCTAAGTTTACTTTTAAATATGCATCTGCTTGCTTTTTTTTCGCCGTGAATTTTCCTGAATTTACGTCAATGACTGTTAATGCCTCTGTAGGTTGAATCATTAAGAATCCACCATTTTTGAGCCAAACATGTTCACTTAAAGCACGTTCAATTACAAGATCTGTACTATATAATTTGGATAAAGGCAATAACGGATCTTTGTAAAGTCGAAGTTTCTGTAAAAATTCTGGTTGTTCAGTAGAAAGATAATTGTAGATTTGTTGATGTAACATAGGATCCTCTACAATGATATCAGTAAGTCCTTCCGTGTATACGTTATTTAAGTCTGTTATATAAGAAGGAGGAGCAGAAACAAGGCAAGAATAGCATGTACGGGAGTTTGCAGTCCTTTTTAGTTGCTCAAACTCCTGTTTTAATTGTGCTATTTCTTCAACAACAACCTCCATTGGAACTTCTTTGGCATTTGTACGTATAATAATTCCATAGGAATCATTCTTTAGTGCAGCGAGCCTTTGCTTATATTCTTCTCGTAAAGCTTTTGGAAGTTTCCCAGAAGTTCCAATTCTTGTATTTCCAGTGGTTAAAACAGCATATCGTCCAGTAAAATTTAAATTGCTACTTACAGTAGGAACTTTGGATTTTACTGCTTCACGGCTTACTTGTACAAGCAATTCATCACCAATACAAAGAGGCTTTTTTCCAAATTTATGCGTAAAAATAGCATAGGGAACCTGATGCATATCATAATAACATTCCTGACCTGGAAAGATTTCAATAAAAGCAGCACCAATGTTAGCAGCAATATTTTTAACCTTTCCAATATAAATATCTCCAAGTGTAATTTGGTGAGAGGAATCGTGATTCGATGAACTACAATGGATTTCTACAATTTCAGAATTTTCTATAAGGAATGTCCATATTGTATCCTCTTTTTTTAGTAATAAAACCTTTCTTTCTATGCTCAATTTTCGCACCTCAATTCGTAGTTTTAATCTCCCATCCTAAGTTTTCAAGAGAAATAAAGGATGAGCCAGAAGCAGTTTCATCATGGGCATACATTTCTAATCTCCAAAGAATGTAAGGAGGAATAGAGTTTTCCATACCTAAAAATTTGCAAAAGGCCTCCATTACAAGTCCAGGTTTTAAATTTTCAACACTTCCTGCCGCAAGCTGCATATAAATTCCATTTTCCCTTGCTTCCATTTTATAGATAAGAGGTTTTATATCTACTTCTTTTTCGCTACGCTTTGTCTGTTTTAGGATTGGAATCTGAGATTGTTCCAAAAAGGCAGGAATTTGTTCCACCCAGCTATCTGGAAGCATTTGTTCCTGTAGTTGCAACAGATAATCAGCAGCTGCAAGGATTGCCATACCTGTCATTTTTTTCTCATCTGCAATTTGCCGAAAACTGATAACTTCCATTCCTTCCACCATAGCTTTATTTAAACGAGAAACCGCTTCTTCACTGGAAATTGGATGTTTTAATTCGATATCAAAGTACTCTCCTTCACTGCAAATTCCAATTCCCAAAGGATTGGCAAAGGACATAAT
>JAHLFA010000021.1 GCA_018883985.1 Candidatus Ruminococcus intestinipullorum
TATAAACAAATGATAAAGGACTTTGATGCATAGGCAGATGCCTGCATCAAAGTCCTTTTGAAAATCTTCATTTCCACCATTGCAAGATATAAGGAGTTGATGGTATAATTTATTATAATATGCTTATAAAAAATGTAATGAAAGAAAATGAGTAGGTGACAAATTTGAAGAATAAAATTAAACGCCTTTCTAAAGGAGATTTTCATATTCCACAACCAGAAATCATTTTTCCAGAAACACGGATTATTATGCGTGTTGGAGAGGGAGAGATGTATAAAGGAAGTTTTTCTCTTCAGAATCAGGGGGAGGGTACAATTCGTGGACTTGTATATCCTTCTTCTTTTCGTATCCGTTGTGAGGAACAAGGTTTTGATGGAAATCCTGTAAATATTTCTTACACATATGATGGTTCAGGATTGGTTCCAGGTCATGTAGAACATGGAAGTTTTACAATTGTATGTAATGGTGGAGAATATGAGGTTGCCTTTACAGCTATTATAGAAAAGCCTTTTGTAATGACCAGTTGTGGAAAAGTACAAAGTTTGGAGGATTTCAAGAAACTTTCTTTCCGTGATCCACTAGAAGCAGAAAAGCTATTTCGTTCAAGAGATTTTTATGAAATCTTAAAGTATGAAGACAAAAGGATTCAGGCTTTATACGATAATATGAGAAAATGGGAGCTAGACCAACAGGCATTAGAAGAGTTTTTGGTAGGCTGCAAGCAAAAGGAAAAGATTTTCTTAACACTAGAAGAGGAAAGCAGAGCGTTTATTTCCTTAGTCGAATCTAGAAATGATACCCTTACAATAAAAAAGAATACGTGGGGATTTTTACAGATAGGAATCAAAGCACGTGGAGATTTCTTATCTGTAGAAAATACAACGATAACAACAGAAGAATTTTTAGGAAATTCCTATCGTTTAGAATATGAAATTCATTATGATAAGCTTCATAAAGGAAGTAATTTTGGACAGATTATTTTAGAATCTCCTTATGAAACGCTGACATATGATATTGTCGTGGAAAAAGATGTGGAGAGAGATGAAGAGCGTCAAGAAGAGAATAAAGAATTTGTCAGTATTATAAAAAGATATCTTGTTTATGAAAGCGGAAGATTGGATTTAGAAGATTGGACACAAGAGTCCATTAAGAAAATAGAGCATTTAAGGGCAAAGAATCCGACAAATGAGAACTATTTACTTGTTCACGCACATATCTGTCTAATTGGTGGGCGTATGGAAGAGGCAAAGGAAATATTGGAATCCTATAATTACAATCGTTTTGCCATAGGAAAGAATGTGGAGATTAGTTCGTATTATCTATATTTAACGACATTGTTATCAAATGATAGTATTGGCCAGCGTAGAGTAGCAGAGGAATTAGAAAAATCTTATCTGAAACATCCAGAAAGCTGGAGAATATTATGCATGCGTGTAAATGTAGATTCGGAGTTTAAAATTACAAGTGAAAAACTTAGAGTTTTAGAGCAGCATTTTTACAGTGTGAAATCTCATAGCGTTTGGTTCTACCTAGAGGCATTTCGCTGTTTTAGAGAAAAGAGTTCTGCATTAAAAAAACTAGGGGTTTTTGAAGTTCGAGTATTACTCTTTGCAGTGAAGCATAAGCTAATGACAAAGGAATTGGCTCTATATACAGCAAATTTAGCGAGTCAACAAAAGCATTTTGATCCATACCTTTTCCAGGTGTTGACACTTGCATATGATATGTATGATGAATCCATGATATTGACAGCTATTTGTACACTTTTAATTAAAGGAAATTGTACAGAACACAGCTGTTTTAAATGGTATGAGAAAGCGGTAGAATCTGAACTAAAAATAGCACAGCTTTATGAATACTACATGGTATCAGTAAGAGCAAGTGAGATTCAAAAACCATTGCCACGTTCCGTGTATTTATATTTTATGCATGGAAATAACCTAGATATGCATAAGAGAGCGTTGTTATATTCTAACTTAATCACATATGAGGATGAATCAAGCGAGATTTATGCACATTATAAGGAAGAAATGGAAGCATTTGCATGGAATCAATTAGAGCGTCGTCAAATCGATGAAATGTTACGTATTATCTATAAACGTTTTCTGACAGAGGATGCAATGGATTTAGATAAAATTAAAGCATTATACGATATTTGTCATGCATATGAGATTGTTACAAAGGTTCCAAATATGAAGTTTATCCATGTGATTTCTGAAGATGGCTCTGTTTCACAAAAGGTTCCTTATACGGAGAAGGGGGCACAGGTATTTTTATATACAAAGACAGAACGCCTCGTTTGGGAAGGAAAGGATGGACGTCATTATACAGATTCAATTTCCTATGAGAGCAGACGCTTATTCTATGAGTTGCGTTACATGGATATGTGCAAGCGTTATATGAATAGTATACACCATAACAGGACGGAAGAAAAAATCCCAGAACTTACATTAGAAATTGTAAAAGAAAAAGGATTAGAACAATATGGTGAAGATGAAATTTTAGCTCTTTGCAGCAAGCGAATTCGAGAAAGTAATTATGAGTGTGATGACTTCTTAACATATGTGTGCTTTGAGTTATTTAAGAAACATCAATATGATAGAGTGATATTAACTTATCTTGCAAATTTCTATTGTGGAGCAACTAGAGATATGAAGTGGTTATGGAAAGAAGCAAGAGAGTACGATGTTCATACACAAAAATTGGCAGAACGTATTATTACACAAATGCTTTTCTCAGAAGAATTATTTGGCGAAGTAGCTATTTTTGAAGAATATTATGAAGGTGGAGCTTATTTTAGACTTCAGCAGGCTTATCTAGCATATATGTCTAGAGAGTATGTTGTTGAAGAACGAAAAATGAGTCAAAGTATTATAGAGATTATTTGTAAAGAATACGAAAAGGGCGAGGAAACGATAGACATTTGTAAACTAGCTGTTTTAAAATATTACTCTACAAGAGAGTATAGTTCTTCCATTCGTAAGACGTTGAAGAAGTTTTTGCAGCAGTTATGTGGAAAGCAGATTTATTTCCCATTTTTCATGTCGTATGAAAAGGAATGGCTTGTAGAATTACAATTATGGGACAAGACTTTGATTGAATATAAAGGTCAAAAAGGAAGTAGAGTTATGTTATACTATCAGCTGCAGAAAAATGGCGTGGAAAAGGATGACTATGCGGCAGAAGTTTTAACTCCTATGTATGAGAATCTCTATGTGAAAAAATTTGTATTATTTTCAAATGAAAAGTTGAATTATTACTTTAAGGAAATTATAGATGGAAACACGTATCACAGTGAAAAAGCAAGTTGTGTAAAGGAAGCAAGTTCAGGCGAGATTGGACGTTATGGCAGGTTGAACGATATTCTTTTATCAAAAGGCAAAGAGCAAGAAGAAAAGATGGAAGCATATGCACAGGAGGACGTGATTGCTTCATATATGTTTGAACAATATTAAGGAGGTCATATCCGATGGGACAAGGTAATATTATCGGTTATGAAATAAATGAAAAAACCTGTCAGATTAGTTATTACAATCAGGAGATGACAGAGCCAAAGACTATGGGAGCAGATATGGAAAATTATCAGATTCCATTGGTAGTTGGAAAATTAAGAGATACTTGGGCTTATGGAAAAGAAGCAAAGCGATTGGTGACAATCAAAGATGGATTTACAGTAAATCGGTTGTTAGGAAAAAGTCTTGCAGGTGAAAAAGTAGAGCTTGGAGATGAAACTTACGATGCAGTTTGGTTACTTTCAAAATTTATTCAACTTTCTTTACAATCATTTTCGCAAATAGATGGTATTGTTTTTAGCGTTCCAGAGTTGACGGAACAGTTAGCACAAATGTTGCGAGAAATTGCTGCACAATTAAATGTGGATAAAAGACATGTTTATATTCAGGATTATAAGGAAAGTTTCTGTAATTATCTATTTTATCAACCAAAAGAACTTTGGCAGTATGAAGCAGCTTTATTTTGCTGTGATAGAAATGAAATCAAAGCCTATATGCTTCGACGGTTAAAGCCAGGGCTGGGTGGAGGAAAAACAACCTTTGTAACGGTAGATGAAGTTGCAAGTGCCCATATGAAAGAATTAGCAGCAGTATATCCTGTTTTAAATGAAGATAAAGCCAGGGAAGCAGATTTGATGTTTTGTAAATTCATTGAAAGTGTATTTGATAAACGTATTGTTTCTTCTGTTTTCCTTACAGGAGAAGGTTTTGAAAATAATTGGTATCCAATTTCTCTTCGGGTATTATGCAATGGTCGTAGAGCCTTTATGGGAAATAATTTATATAGCAAGGGTGCCTGCTATACAGCATATCGAAAGATGTATATGCATATAGAAGATCCTGTGTATTTATCAGAAAATAAATTAACGGATCAAATTACAGTCAATATGCGAGTAGGTGGACAGGAGCTATGGTATCCAATTGTATCTTGGGGAGATCACTGGTATGAATCAAACAATCGCTGGGAAGTACTATTAGAGGATACGCAGGATATTGAACTTCACATAGAATCTTTAGTGCAGGGAACTTTACAGACAGAATTTATTTCTCTTGAGAAGATGCCAAAGCGTGGAGAATATTCTATGAGATTGCAAATAGAAACGCTATTTTTAGATGAAAAAACTTGTAAGGTTATAGTAAGGGATGTAGGGTTTGGTGAATTTTTCCCACCTACAGATTTTCAGGAGGAAAAGATAATACATTTAGGAGGAAATGATGGGAAGTTTAATTCTTTGTCATGATCAACATGCAGCACATCCTTATGAAATCACACGTATTCATTGCAAAATATATACTATTGAAGAGTTATGTTATTATCTTTGCAATAATCTTTACCTGATAGATTATACAATTATGAATGAGCAGTTATGTGGATGGTTGGAAGAAGAAATTGGGATGCAGGCACTTGCAAGTCAGCTTCGTGATGTAATTCGTATGCGAGGAACAGTAGAAAAGTTTGTTTTAACAATTTTAAAAAGTTCTCGCATTTATAAAGATTCGGAAATGATTCGAATTCAAAATGTGTTGGAACGGTTGAAAAATCAGAAGGATATTGAACGACAAAAATATAAAGGGGACAACTTATTAGAAAGTGGCGAGGTTGAGGAAGCAATTCTTGTATACCAGGCAATTTTAAATCAGGAAAAGGATGAAAGTGTTGACCCCAAATTTTACGGTAAGATTTATGCGAGTATGGGAGCTGCTTATGGAAGACTATTTCTCTATCAAGAAGCAGCGAGAATGTATGACCGAGCATATCAAATTTGTGAAGACCCTAAATTATTAAAGCCATATTTATATGCGTCTTATAAGTATATGTCGTTAGAAGAATTTCATATTCTTTTGACAAAAAATGAAAATTACGCAGAAATCCATTCAAATATGAGAGAGGAAATTGTGAAAATCAAGAAAAAAGTTCAAATTGAACAAAGTGAACAGCTAATAGAAAAATGGAAACAGCAATATAGAAGAAGTCATATATAGTTTGGAAGTAGTATGGGGAGAAAGAATGGAACAAAAATATGAATCGGATTTAACAAGAAAAGAAAAGGTACAGTTGGAATTAGACAAAATAAAATCCATGAAAATATCAGACAGGATAGAATATCTTTGGACATATTATAAACTATGGCTATTGGCAATATTGGGAATTATACTTGCAGTATATATAGGTAGTTCCATGTGGAGAGAAGCAACGAAAGAAGAATTACTTTCTATTGCCGTCATTGGAGGCGATAGTATGGAGCAAGAAAGAGTGGAAGAATTGCGAACGCAATTACTTACTTTTATAGGCTCAGGAAGTAAAAAAGAGAAACTATCTCTTGACGTGGCATTTCCATTAGGTGATGACCCAACAGCAGTGATGAAGCAAACAGTAGTAATAGGATCTGGTACATTAGACCTTATGATATGTGATGCAGAC
Organism: Candidatus Ruminococcus intestinipullorum; assembly: GCA_018883985.1. Lineage (GTDB taxonomy): Bacteria > Bacillota > Clostridia > Lachnospirales > Lachnospiraceae > Mediterraneibacter > Mediterraneibacter intestinipullorum_A. Next base: position 5,935 of record JAHLFA010000021.1, read on the forward strand.
ACATATGAAAGATATGAAGAGCAAGAAGCGTTTTTGGAGTGGAAAGACGTATTAGGGGCTGATTACTCTACCTATGAAACATTCATAGAAGATGGGAAAATGGTGCTTTCTAAAAGTCAAAGATGGAACCAGTATGAAGCTGTGCCTTACAATCCTGTTTATGTAGGAGTATTAAATTCCACAGACAAGGAAGAGAATATAAAAAAGATGTTGGAATTTTTTTATCAATAAAGATGAAAAAATTAGTCATTGAATTGTAACGATAAAAGCGTTACAATGTAAGAAATAAGGAGGTGTGATTATGGAAAAAACAGCAACATTGAACATAAGAGTAAATCCAACTGTCAAAGAACGGGCTGAAAAAGTACTGTCTCAGTTAGGTGTTCCTATGTCAACAGCAATTGATATGTATTTGAATCAGATTTCTCTTACAGGTGGAATTCCATTTTCGGTTTCTTTACCAAAAGCACCATTATCGACTCATGCAGATGCCATGACCTGTCTCTTATACACATCTGACGCT